>NZ_JAPVZB010000005.1:0-109961 GCF_041432125.1 Streptococcus sp. 20925_1_77 | reverse complement strand
CTCGACAATCCAAAAATAATTGAGAGGCTAGGACTTTTGTCCCAGCCTCTTTTGTGAGGAACAGCAAGTAACAAAAGGAAGAGACTGAAAATAGATGTTCGGAAATCAAGCGTTTTCCAATAAAATTGTAAGAGTTTACAGGAAAATATTGAAGTAAAACCGAAAAAATAGTAAAATGGAAGAGCTGATTTCAGCAATCAACTGTTCTGCGTTCTCTTTTTTGGAGAAGTGTCCTACATTAGAAAATGGAGTATTCTATGAAGAAAAAAATTATCTTGAAAAGCAGTATCCTAGCGGTCGCTGCGGGTCTTAGTGTTTTTGCGATCAATAGCGTTTTTGCAGACGAATTGCCCGTGCAGTTCATGGGCATCAATGACTTCCACGGTGCCTTGGAACAAACAGGGACAGCTCGTTTAGAAGGCGAAACTGTGAAAAATGCAGGAACAGCCCCACTTTTGGCAACCTACTTGAACGATTCACAAAAAGACTTTGAAACGGAGAATGCCGGAACGCCAAATGCCAGCATCCGTGTGCAAGCGGGAGATATGGTCGGAGCTAGTCCAGCCAATTCTGCCCTCCTTCAAGATGAACCAACTGTAAAAGTCTTCAATGAAATGAACTTTGAATACGGAACTCTTGGTAATCACGAGTTTGACGAAGGACTTGGTGAATTCAACCGGATCATGAAGGGGGAAGCCCCAACACCTGGTCAATTCAACAAGATCGTCGATGAGTATCCTCATGAGGCTTCTAAACAAGAAGTCGTAATTGCCAACTTGGTTGACAAAGATACCAACAAAATCCCATTTGACTGGAAACCTTATACCATCAAAGAAATCCCAGTCAATGACAAGACAGTTAAGGTCGGATTTATCGGGGTTGTTACGACAGAATTCCCAAATCTTGTCTTGCGCAAAAATCATGAACAATACCGGGTTTTGGATGAAGCAGAATCGATTGCTAAATATGCGCGTGAATTAAATGACCAAGGGGTTCATGCGATTGCTGTCTTGGCTCACGTTGCTGCCACTAGTAAGAATGGTGTAGCAGAAGGTCCGGCTGCAGACATGATCAAAAAATTAAACCAAATCTATCCTGAAAACTCAGTGGATATCGTCTTTGCAGGCCACAACCACCAATATACAAACGGGATGGTTGGAAATACCTTGATCGTTCAAGGTACGTCTCAAGGGAAAGCCTACTCGGATGTCCGTGGAGTCCTAGATACAGATACAGCTGACTTTGTTAAAGCTCCAACTGCTAAAATTATTGCAGTAGATCCATCTAAAGGCAAATCAAAAGATGCCAAGGTTCAAGCGATCATCGATGATGCCAATGCGACGGTTAAAAAAGTAACAGAAGCAAAAATCGGTACAGCAGAGAAGGCTGAAAATATTACCCGTGAATTGAATGCACAAAAAGAAAGTGCTGTTGGAGATTTGGTCACAGCAGCGCAACTAGATATTGCCAAAAAATCAGGTTATCCAGATGTTGACTTTGCCTTCACCAACAATGGAGGAATCCGTGCAGACCTCGTGGTGAAACCAGACGGAACAGTAACTTGGGGTGCAGCTCAAGCGGTGCAACCATTTGGAAATATCCTCCAAGTAGTAGAAATCACTGGGGATCAAATCTACAAAGCTTTGGACCAACAGTATGATGAGAAAGAACTCTACTTCTTGCAAATGGCAGGGATCAAGTACACCTATACGAAACCAGCCGATGCAACAGAAGAAAATCCTTATAAGGTCGTGAAAGCTTACAAGGCAGATGGAACTGAAATTGATCGTAACAAGACCTACAAGGCGATTATCAACGACTTCTTGTATGGTGGCGGAGATGGTTTCTCAGTCTTCCGTGATACAAAATTGATCGGTGCGATTAATCCGGATACTGAAGTCTTTATCCAATACATCGAAGATGTGAATAAGGCAGGGAAAAAGTTGTCTGCTTCAATCTTGGGCAACAAGACCTTTGTGGAAAAAGTGGAAGAAGAAACACCGACTCCAGAACCACAACCAACACCTCAACCAACTCCAGAACCACAACCACAGCCAGCGCCAGTTGATCCAGTAAGTCCTGTAAATCCAGTTCATCCTGTAGCTCCAGTAACTCCGGCTACCCCAACTCCTCAACCTGAAAGCCCAGTAACTCCAGCTCAACCAGCTGCAAGCGAAACAAAAGAAGTGGCAACAAACAAACCAGTCGCTGTCACTTATCATACGGGTGGTCAAGCTGAAGTAGTTGCTACACCAGCAACTGGTCTTCCAAAAACAGGTCAAGAAGAATTGGCTTCGACCGTCCTTAGCCTCTTTGGCATGACCTCACTAGCTTTAGCAGGATTTGTAGCCAGCAAAAAACGTGAAGGCTAAGTCGTTCATCCGTTAACTTACTCCAAAAAAACGTCCGTTCTATAAAGAAACGGACGTTTTTGATCTTAGGCTGTTTTCTCTACCCAGACACTGCGGACAAAGAAGAGGCTGATCAGAGCTAGTGCTAGAAAGGCAACTCCAAGGTAATAATAGGGTTGATCCATTGTAGTAGATCGACCAGAGAGGTTGACAATCCCTCGGTAGAGGGCCCCGGCTGTGAGCGTAGCCACTCCTGAATTCCAAAGATTGAGGCTCAGGCGAGAGAAGCCTTTCACCATCAACTGTAGAAGCACTAGTAAGGCGCCACCGATCAAAGGAATCAAGAGGAGGTAGTGCATGAAGGCAGAGGTTTCGCCAAAACTAAAGTGTTCGTAGATGCGACTTCCGACAAAGAAGAAAGCCGAGATAAGAATGTACCATAGGATGGTCTTTTTCAACCGTTGTTTAATAGGATTAGTAACCGATGTAGACAATGTCACTCACCGCCCTTTCTGAGATAGTACCATTTGTTGTTGGTTTATTAATAACTTGGCCATTGAAGTAAAGGGTAGAAGATCCACCCCCGTCCAGGTTGTAGGCTGTTTTAACGCCATAAGACTTCATCACTTCTGCTAATTGGTAGAGAGACAGGCCTTGGCTTTCTGAAGTCCGTCCGTCTGACACGACGATAATGTAGTGGTTTTCATCGATGATCCCAATCGCTGTCCGTGGATTTGACGCCATAGATTGCCCGACCTCTGAGTTGGTATCGACAGTTATTTCCCCATTTTCAACTAAGGAAGGACCGAAAGCGAGGAGATTGACGACCCCGTCTTTGACCAATTGATCCGCAGAGATCTCATCTTCATAGATAATTTTGAAGGATCCATCCTTGTAAATGGCTAGGTCACCATTGCTTGAATCTTCCCGAACGGTATCGCGGTAGACCACTCCATTTCGGATGACGTATCCTGTACTGTTAGCCCCGTAATAGTCACCATTCACTGCCAGAATGGCACTGTTGTTGGCAGCTGTGACAGAGGTCTTAGCAGTCACGTTGGTTCCGTATGTGTTTTGTGCAAAGGCTGTTTTGAGGTAGTCAGATGAGCTGACTGTGATATCTGCGATGTAAACCTGGGTATTTTCAACCGTTTTTTCTGTTAGGCTCACCTGGATATTGTCATCTGAATAGCTAGTATCAGTCGTTGTAGCCGATGCAGCTGCTTTTTTGGCTGCCTTGGTGTCCGTAGTCGTAGCTTTTACGGTTTGGATGGCATCGGATAATACAAAGGTTTTGAGCATCGAGTAGCTAAAACTGCTGGTCAAAAGAAGGCCAAAGCAGGCAGCATAGGTATATGATTTTTTAAAGAATTTCATGGTGGGTAGCAGTCCTTTCTTTGAAGATCACTTTTTTCTGGATCACCCATGAGACCAGAAAGAGGAGGAAGCCGACGACAATCTTACTGATCAGGAGATTGAGCCCGAAAGCAGTATAGAAGAGTCGAATCAAGAGCGTATCGAGAATAAAGAGGCCGAGGGCTAGGCCGAAGTAACCACTCCCGGTTTTAGCGACGCTGTCCTTATTCTTAAAGACCAGGTGCTTATTGGTCGAGTAGTTAAAGATGGAACTCGTCACACGAGCGATCCCATTCGCTAGGAGAATGCGAAGACTAATGGGCACGGCCATCATCACGAAAAGGAAGAAGGCGTAGACCAGATAGTCAACGATAAAACTACTCAGAGAGGAGAGGGCAAACTTGAACATGTCCTTGTAGATCATGAGGCCGTCTCGAATAGGTCGGAAGTGGGAGCCTTCGTTGTCATTGATGTAGACCGTCTCGATGGGAACTTCCACGATGGGGAAGGACTTGCTTGCTGCGAGGAGCACATTCATTTCGTACTCATACCGTTGTCCTTCAACCTTAAGCATGAAAGGCAAGAGATTCGTAGTGAAAGCCCGTAAGCCCGTTTGGGTATCGCTGACTGCCACTCCGGTTTGTTGTTTGAAGAGAAAGCGGGTCAATTTATTCCCGAAAGCAGAACGCAAAGGAACTTTTCCAGAGAAGGCGCGTGCTCCTAGAATAAGTGTTCCAGGATGCTCTTGAGATTGGTTAACAACCCTGAAAATATCCCAAATTTTGTGCTGACCGTCTGCATCAGCTGTAACAATGCTTCCATAGGTGCCTCTTTCTAGGATGTAGGCATAAGCAGTCTTGAGAGCTTGCCCTTTTCCTTGGTTGTGCTCATGGGTCAGAACTGTCGCAAGACCCTCTAATTTGTCAAAAATCACTTTCTTGTCAGCGTCACTCCCATCGTCGACCACGATGATGTGGAGATCGCTCTTAGCGTGGACCAAGCGAACCAGTTTAACAAGATTCAGATCCGGTTGATAGGCGGGGATGATAAGATAATTCATAATCGTTCCTCGTTTCTTGAGATTTGTTGTAGCTAGTATAAAGACTCAAGCTTAAAGCTAACTGATATCAGTTTTCTTTAAGGAAAGGAGAGGAAGAAGGGGAGTAGTTTCTACTATAAAATGTCATTTTTTTGGGATGTTTCTTTCCTCTCGAAGGGGACGTCCAGAATCATTTTTTAAATCCTAAAGATAATTCTTGCCTTTGTTCGAGAAGTCTGGTATAATAGTTTCTTGTGAGTAAACCTCACTTACCCCTTGCAAAGACAGGGGGTCATTAGTCCAAAAGGAGGAACATTATCAATGGCTAAATACGAAATTCTTTATATTATTCGTCCAAACATTGAAGAAGAAGCTAAAAACGCTTTGGTAGCACGTTTCGATTCTATCTTGACTGACAACGGTGCAACTGTTGTTGAATCAAAAGATTGGGAAAAACGTCGTCTTGCATACGAAATCCAAGATTTCCGTGAAGGACTTTACCACATCGTGAACGTTGAAGCGAACGACGCTGTAGCTCTTAACGAGTTCGACCGTCTTTCAAAAATCAACGGTGACATTCTTCGTCACATGATCGTAAAAGTTGACGCGTAAGAAATCATCAGAGGTGACTTATGATTAACAATGTTGTACTTGTCGGTCGTATGACCCGTGATGCTGAACTTCGTTACACTCCAAGCAATCAAGCAGTTGCTACTTTCAGCCTAGCTGTCAACCGCAACTTCAAGAGTCAGAATGGAGAGCGCGAAGCCGATTTCATCAACTGTGTGATCTGGCGTCAGCAAGCAGAAAACTTAGCCAACTGGGCTAAGAAAGGTGCTTTGATTGGGATTACCGGTCGCATTCAAACACGTAATTACGAAAACCAGCAAGGTCAACGTGTTTATGTCACTGAAGTCGTAGCAGACAGCTTCCAACTATTGGAAAGCCGTGCAGCACGCGAAGGGCATGCAGCTGGTGGCTATTCATCAGGCAACGGTGGTTTTGCTGGAAATGCAGCCCCAAGCTTTGGTGGATCTGAACCAAGCAATGCAGCGCTAAACTTTGGTCGTGAAGAAAATCCATTTGGAGCTAATCCAATGGACATCTCAGACGACGATCTTCCATTCTAAGAATGGGTTTAACGAATTAAAACTATAAAGGAGAATTAAACATGGCTCAACAACGTCGTGGCGGATTCAAACGCCGTAAAAAAGTTGATTACATCGCAGCAAACAAAATTGAATATGTTGATTACAAAGATACTGAGCTTCTTAGCCGTTTCGTTTCAGAACGTGGGAAAATCCTTCCTCGTCGTGTAACTGGAACTTCAGCCAAGAACCAACGTAAAGTAACAACAGCTATCAAACGCGCTCGCGTAATGGCTTTGATGCCTTTCGTAAACGAAGATTAAAAAAAGACCCACTCGGGTCTTTTTTTCAGGTCCGGTGGACCTCTTTTTTTTACGAGCCTGGAAATATAAGAGTGAGTTGAGGTCTGGTGGACCTCTTTGACCTTTCCCTAGCTCTAATCGTGTTATAATGTGGGAAGAAATGTATCAAGGAGGGAACTATGAAGGAAGGTGTAATCATCAGGAGGATGATAAAGGCAGATATTGAGCACATCTCTCAAGCCTTTATCCACCAAGGGTGGCCGGGTAGAAAGGATATCTTGACCAGCTATTTTCAGGATCAGGATAATGGAGAAAGGGACGTATTAGTAGCTGAGTCGGATGGATTTGTGGCAGGCTATATCACTATATTGCCTGCTGCCAAGCACGGACCTTTCGTGGGAGTCTATCCTGAACTATCTGATTTTAATGTTTTTGAGCCATTTAGAAATCGAGGGATTGGGAATCAACTCTTAGAGGAGGCAGAAAAAAGAGTCTGGCTACTATCAGAGATTGTTACTTTAGGGGTTGGTTTACACTCGGGTTATGGCCCAGCTCAAAGACTGTATGTTAAACGAGGCTATATCCCAGATGGATCTGGGGTTTGGTTTAGGGATCAGCCCTTGGCCCCTTACAGTTCTTGTGAAAACAATGATGACTTAGTCCTCTATTTTTCAAAAAGGTTGAACAGGGAAATACAGTAAAACAAAAACGGATGAAAACTTCATCCGTTTCTTTTTAGCGACGAGTTGCAGGTGCTGTGCTCGAACTTTTAATATTAAAGCGTTTCTTGAGGTAGAAGCGAAGGACAAGCGCTAGAGCTCCTAAAACGATGGCAAAAACATCTGGAATAGTTGGGTTGAGGACTTGTGGAAGTAAGGAGGTAAAGGACAAGACGATGACCCAAAGGAACATGACTCCGACAAGAATCGGCATGGATTTCCAAAGAGAAGGACGCTCACTGCGATCTTTTGTGCCATCCATATACTGATAGAAGAAGTAGTACATGAGATACAAGAGCAGAGCCCCTGTCAAACTTCCAAGGATCAAGGTGATCAACCCATAGCCAGTACGACGCGGTGCGACCAAGTTCATAAAGGCGCTAATCGCAGCAAAGACACCAAAGATAAAGAGGAAGGAATCCAAAATCATAAGAGAGGGAGCATCGTTTAATTTCGGATGCTCTTTTTCATAGCGTTCTTTCTCGCTGAAAGAATTCGCCCAAACAGTTGGAGCTCCAAAAAGAGTCCGTGCCGGAATCCCTTTTCCTTGGTTTTCATGGATAGCTGGAAGGATTTCTTGGATGAGGCTTTCTGCTTCTTCCTCTGATTTCCCGTTTTCAAGCAATTGGTGTTTGGCGATGCGGATAAATTCGTGGTTTTTCTTGCTGAGTTGATTCAAATCAAATTGAGACATAAATACTCCTTAGTGTTATTAGTAGGTGTTAGAACCATTTTTTATGAATGAGGTAGACGACAAGAGACCCAGTCAGGGCAAAGGCGATGAAAATAATCAGCCAGAAGGCATGGGGCTCGCCGTTGAGTGGAAGCTCATTGTCCTTGAAGTTCATCCCGTAGGCCGAAAAGATCATGGTCGGAATGGACATGACAATGGTAACGAGAGCCAGAGTTTTCATGATGTTGTTCTGGTTGTTGGAGATAATCGATGCGAAGGTATCGGTCATGGAGTGCAGGATATTTCCATAAATATCTGCCATCTCGATGGCCTGCTGGGTTTCGATCAAGGTATCTTCCAACAGATCCTCGTCTTCTAAGTATTTCTTGATGTTACTTGTAGCGCTGGTCAATTTCTTGATCACGCGCTCATTGGTTTTTAGAGAGGCCTTAAAGTAGACGATGGTTTTCTCCAGCTCCATCAACTCAATCAGCTCTTCATTACGCGTTGATTTGTGCAATTGACTTTCAATCTGCTCGCTTTTGCGATCCAAGGTACGAAGTGCAGACAAGTAGAGTTCAGCGTTGCGATAGAGGATCTGAAAGATAAAGCGTGACCTCATAAAGGTATAGAAATTCCGCAAGCGTCGGTTGATAAAGATATCGAGAAGCGGCAATTTCTCCAAGCAAGTCGTGATGATAGCCTCTTCTGTTAGGATGATTCCCAAAGGGATGGTGACATAGTAGGTCTGATTGTTCCGCTCTTCCTTGATGGGAACGTCGACGATGATCAAGGTATACTCATCTTCGATGGTCATACGGGACATTTCTTCCGCATCGAGTGGTGCCCGCAAGTCTGCAATATCAATATTAAAGGCAGAGGCGATTTCCATCGATTCACTTTGAGAAGGGTTGACAAGGTTGATCCAGCTACCAGGTTCCAGCGTCTCTATTTCTTTAAATTCAGTCGTTGTCGATAAAAAGACCTGTTTCATGGTGCCTCCCCTTGTTTTTTTACACCTTAACATTATATCAGAAAAAGGACAGTTTTGGATAAAAGAATACTAAAAAATTTGTTATAATGGAGGTTAACAAAAAGGTGATTAGAGTAAGAACATGCAAGATAAAATTGTCATTCATGGGGCACGCGCCCATAATTTAAAAAATATAGACGTGGAAATTCCACGGGACAAATTAGTCGTGGTGACGGGGTTGTCTGGTTCTGGAAAGTCCAGTCTGGCCTTTGATACCCTCTATGCAGAAGGTCAGCGCCGCTACGTGGAGAGCTTATCGGCCTATGCCCGTCAGTTCTTGGGAAATATGGAAAAACCAGATGTGGACTCCATTGACGGCTTGAGTCCAGCCATTTCCATCGACCAAAAAACGACCAGTAAAAACCCCCGTTCTACAGTGGGGACGGCAACAGAGATCAATGACTACCTGCGCTTGCTCTATGCGCGTGTAGGGACGCCTTATTGTATCAATGGGCATGGAGCGATTACCGCTTCTTCGGTTGAGCAAATTGTCGATCAAGTCTTAGAATTACCAGAGCGCCAACGCCTGCAAATTCTAGCTCCTATTATTCGCAAGAAAAAAGGCCAGCACAAGAATATCATTGAAAAGGTGCAAAAAGACGGCTATGTCCGGGTGCGGGTCGATGGTGAGATCTATGATGTGACAGAGGTTCCAGAACTATCTAAAAGCAAGCAGCACACGATTGAAGTGGTTGTGGACCGAATCGTGATCAAAGAGGGCATTCGCTCGCGGCTCTTTGATTCGATTGAAGCAGCTCTTCGGATTGCGGATGGTTATGTGGTGATTGATACCATGGACGGCAAGGAGCTACTCTTTTCTGAGCATTATGCTTGCCCAGTCTGTGGCTTTACCGTTCCTGAATTAGAGCCCCGCCTCTTTTCTTTCAATGCACCTTTCGGATCTTGTCCAGACTGTGATGGGCTGGGTATTAAGCTAGAGGTGGACTTGGATTTGGTGGTGCCAGATGATCGCTTAACCCTTCGCGAAGGAGCACTTGCTCCTTGGAATCCGATCTCCTCCAACTACTATCCACAGATGTTAGAACAGGCCATGATCCACTTTGGCGTTGATATGGACCAGCCTTTTTCCAATCTTTCTCAAGAAGAAAAGGACTTGGTCCTCTATGGTTCAAATGGCAAGGAATTCCACTTCCACTATGAAAATGAGTTTGGTGGGGTTCGAGATATTGAGATTCCTTTTGAAGGGGTCGTAAACAATATTCACCGTCGTTTCCGTGAGACCAATAGTGATTTCACCCGCAACCAAATGCGCTCTTATATGAACGAATTGACCTGTGCGACCTGCCATGGCTACCGTCTCAATGACCAAGCTCTTTCTGTTCGTGTCGGAGGAGAAAAGGGGATGCATATCGGGGAAGTGTCAGATCTATCGATTGCGGACCACTTAAAAGCCGTGGATCAGTTGGTCTTAACAGACAATGAAGCCACGATTGCAAGACCGATCTTAAAAGAGATTAAGGATCGATTGACCTTCTTAAACAATGTGGGTCTCAATTACTTGACCCTGTCACGATCGGCTGGGACCTTATCAGGTGGAGAAAGCCAGCGCATTCGTTTGGCAACCCAGATCGGTTCCAACCTCTCTGGTGTCCTTTATATTTTGGATGAGCCGTCTATCGGCCTCCACCAAAGGGACAATGACCGCCTGATCGCCAGTCTCAAGAAGATGCGCGATTTAGGCAACACCTTGATCGTCGTCGAACATGATGAAGATACCATGAGAGAGGCAGACTACCTGATCGACGTCGGCCCAGGTGCCGGTGTCTTTGGGGGAGAGATCGTTGCAGCAGGAACTCCAAAGCAGGTAGCACGCAGCAGCAAATCCATCACTGGCCAGTATTTGTCCGGCAAGCGCAAGATTCCGGTTCCGACAGAGCGTCGTTCGGGGAATGGTCGCTATATTGAAATAACAGGAGCCAGTGAGAATAACTTACAAGACATCGCAGCGCGCTTTCCTCTGGGCAAATTTATCGCAGTCACTGGAGTTTCCGGTTCTGGGAAATCGACCTTGATTAATGGCATCTTGAAAAAAGCCATCGCTCAAAAGCTCAACCGCAATTCGGAAAAACCAGGGAAATACAAGACGATTCAGGGGATTGAGCATATCGATCGCTTGATCGACATTGATCAAAGCCCGATTGGCCGGACTCCTCGTTCCAATCCAGCGACCTATACAGGCGTCTTCGATGACATTCGTGATCTCTTTGCTCAGACCAATGAAGCCAAAATTCGGGGCTATAAAAAAGGCCGCTTTAGTTTCAATGTCAAGGGCGGGCGTTGTGAAGCCTGCTCAGGAGATGGGATCATCAAGATTGAAATGCACTTCTTGCCAGATGTCTTCGTTCCTTGTGAGGTCTGCCATGGACGTCGTTACAATAGTGAGACCCTTGAAGTCCACTACAAGGAAAAAAATATTGCAGAAGTGCTGGATATGACGGTCAACAAGGCAGTTGAATTCTTCAAGCACATTCCAAAAATTGAACGCAAACTCAAGACCATCCAAGATGTGGGCTTGGGCTATGTAACGCTGGGGCAACCAGCGACCACCCTTTCAGGTGGGGAAGCGCAGCGGATGAAGTTGGCTTCTGAATTGCACAAGCGCTCTACAGGGAAATCCTTCTATATCTTGGATGAACCAACGACCGGACTCCATACCGAAGACATTTCTCGCTTGATCAAAGTCTTAGAGCGATTTGTGGATGATGGCAATACGGTCCTTGTGATTGAGCACAATTTGGATGTCATTAAGACAGCAGATCATATCATCGATTTAGGACCCGAAGGCGGTGTCGGTGGCGGAACTATTATTGCGACCGGAACACCAGAAGAAGTAGCAACAAATCCTGCTAGCTACACAGGACAATATTTGAAAGGAAAATTACAATGAATCAACGGATCAGCAACTTAAGAAACAAAATGAAAGCCCAAAACCTCAAAGCGGTATTGATTAACAATTTGAAAAATGTTTATTATTTGACCAATTTCTGGGGTTCAAACGGGACTGCTTTGGTGACAGAAGAACGCGTGGTCCTCTTTACGGATTCGCGCTACACCATCCATGCTCATGCGACTTGTTTCCCCTTTGTAGAGATTGTGGAAACTCGCGATGAGTTGACTACAGCTGCAGAGATCGTTAAGGATCTTGGAATCAAAGAACTTGGTTTTGAGGACGAAGTGACGGTAGCCTACCATGCCCGTATGGCTTCTGTTTTCAGTGGCATCAGCCTTCAATCCCTAGCGAACTTTGTCATGGAATTGCGCTTGATTAAGGATGAAACTGAGATTGCGGCCATTAAAAAAGCTTGTAGCATCTCTGACCAAGCCTTCCATGATATTTTAGACTATATTAAGGTAGGGAAAACGACAGAGTTGGAAGCAGCGACTTTCCTCGATTTTAGAATGCGGGAGTTGGGATCTTCTGGTGTATCTTTCGATATTATTTCAGCAGCTGGTGAACGTTCTGCGATGCCTCACGCGACTCCAAGTGATCGAGTGATTTCAGCAGGAGATGCCTTGACCCTTGATTTTGGTTGCTTGTATGACCACTATGTCAGCGATATGACACGGACTATCTATGCGGGTCATGTCAGCGACAAGGAAAGAGAAATTTACGAAACGGTTTTGAAAGCCAATCAAGCCTTGATTGCTGCTGCTAAAGATGGACTTGGCTTCCGTGATTTTGATAAAATCCCACGTGATGTGATCGAAAGAGCCGGCTATGGTCAATACTTTACTCATGGAATCGGTCATGGAATTGGGCTAGATATCCACGAAGAACCATATTTCAGCCAAACGTCTAAAGAAGCGATTCAAGCAGGGATGGTCTTAACAGATGAGCCAGGTATTTATATCGAAGGCCTCTCTGGTGTGCGGATCGAAGATGACCTCTTGATCACAGAAACTGGCTGTGAAGTCTTGACTCTTGCTCCTAAAGAATTGATTGTCCTATAAAATAGACAGTATTTTCTTAACCCCTGTGTAACAAACAAAGATAAGAAAAGAGGCCTATGAAAAAACGAAGTGTAATTGTTGGAATTCTTCTAGTAGTCCTGCTGTTTGTATTTGTTCCTTCTGCCCATGCAGGTGTCGGTAATACAGATAGTGGTGGCAGTAGCTTGATTGATTCAGGTGGCGGTAGCAGTTGGTCCGATAGTGGCAGTAGCTGGTCCGATGGCGGAAGTAGTTGGTCTGGTGGCAGCAGCTGGTCTGGTGGATCCAGTAGCTACAGTTCTAGTTCTGGAACAGACTCTGGTGGTGTAGTGGCAGTTTTTGCTATCGTTGGATTGATTGGATTTATCTATAATATTGCAAAAGAGGCTAATGATAGTGATGAATCATTCTCTTCAAATAGTGGTCCAAAACGGACAACCGAAGAGCGGGCCGGTCGACCAATTGAAAACAACTATGAAGCGATTCGCCGCATCCGTAAACTGGATCCAATGTTTGATGAAGACCGCTTCTTGTCGCAAGTCAAGCTGGTTTATCTTCAATTGCAGTCTGCTTGGACAGAAAAAGATTGGAATTCCGTACGGAATTTAGAAAGTACGAGTCTTTATGAGCAGCACTTGACGCAGTTACAAGAACATATTCGTGCCAAAACAACCAATGTTCTAGAGCGCGTGCGTGTGGAAGATTCCAAGATCAAAGACTTTATCGAAAATCCAGAAGGCAATGACCGCATCGAAGTCATTCTGTCATCGACGATGAGAGATTACATCCGAAATGATGAAACGGGTCGTGTGATCGAAGGGGATCCAACCAAAGATCTCTTTACCGTTTACCGCATGGTCTTCCTCCGTGAACATGGAGCGCAGACAGAGATCATTAAGAATTCAGAAGTCGTTAGTGATCATTGTCCGAACTGTGGTGCGCCATTGACGATTGATTCAATCGACAAGTGTGAATATTGCCAAGCATCCTTGAAGCACAATCCAAAAGATTGGGTCTTGGATGTCTACGAAGTTGTGGATGAAATTGAATTCTACAGATAGGAGAATGTATGGGATTTATTAAAGCAGCCCTTTCAGCGGGCATTTCAAGTTTTCAAGATAGTAAATTTAAGGAAGCCATTACCTTGCCAGAAGCTGTTCCAGCAACAGCTTTGGCCATTAAGGGACAGCTCTTGACCAAAGATCCAGATGGGCGCTCTCGCCAGAGCAACCAAAATACAGGTCTATTGACAGATGGATCTGTTGTCATTGTTCCTCAAGGCTATGTTGCTCTCTTGGTCAATAATGGAACGTTTCTAGGAGACCTTCTAGAAGCAGGGAGCCACGAATGGCAAGCCGGTGAAAATGCCTGGTTGTTTGAAAAGGGTGGTGTGAAAGGAACGTGGGATCAGTTCAAGAATCGTTTCTCATTTGGAGGCCAAGTGGTCACCCAACAAGAAATTATTTTTGTGCGGATGCAACCTTTTACAGGAAATAAATTTGGCACTCAAAATCCAGTCGAGTATTTTAGCGACCGTTACCAACAACTTCTTAGCATTCGTTTTTATGGTCTTTATGATGTTAAAGTAGCAGATCCTGTACTCTTTTACATCAGTGCAGTCAGTCGCCAAATCACTGCAGATAAGCCGTTTACCTTGGAAGATGTGGCTCAGGGAACCTTGCGCCAAAATCTGGCACCAAAAATTGCAGTGGCCATTTCAAAATATACAGCAGAAAATAAAGCAGACATTTACAATATCAATGCGGACCAAGATGTCTTCAATGAAGTTGCAAAACGCGAAGTCAATAAAACTTGGACAGAATTATATGGTATCGAATTAACCAATGTCCTCATCGAAGATTTGAGCTACGATGCAGACAGTATGGCCAAGGTCAATAAACTGGACAGTGAATTGGCAGCGATGAAGTACAATACCATTGAAATCGAAGAACGTCGTGCTCGCAATGAGGCCTTGGTGGCAGCTGCTAAAAATGAAGGTGGCAATGGCATGAACATGATTATGGGGATGAACTTGGGTCAAGCCCTTGGCAATGACCTTCAAAAACAAGCCTCTCCAGCGCAAGACAAGCCTCATACCTTCTACATCGAAGTAGATGGAAAATATGTCCATGTCACCAAAGATGCTGATGGCAATATTGTGCCTGTGGACCAATAAGGAATAGTGAAGATGGAGTTGGAGTTATAGAGATTCTAAGGACTCGTTCCTGCAATCGCTCTCCACCTTCTAGCCTTCCTAAAAAGAGAAAATTGCTGTTTGAGAAAAATCAAATAGTGTGTTACAATAAAGAGTAATCTATTTTTAAAAAAGAGGTAATAAAACATGATCGAAGCAAGTAAATTGAAAGCTGGTATGACTTTTGAAACAGCTGACGGAAAATTGATCCGCGTTTTGGAAGCTAGCCACCACAAACCAGGTAAAGGAAACACTATCATGCGTATGAAATTGCGTGATGTCCGTACTGGTTCAACATTTGATACTAGCTACCGTCCAGAAGAAAAATTTGAACAAGCGATTATCGAAACTGTTCCAGCTCAATACTTGTACAAAATGGATGATACAGCCTACTTCATGAACACGGAAACATATGACCAATATGAAATTCCAGTTGTGAACGTAGAACAAGAATTGCTTTACATCCTTGAAAACTCAGAAGTAAAAATTCAATTCTACGGAAGCGAAGTCATCGGTGTAACAGTTCCTACAACTGTTGAATTAACTGTTGCAGAAACTCAACCATCTATCAAAGGTGCTACAGTGACTGGTTCTGGTAAACCTGCTACAATGGAAACTGGTTTGGTCGTAAACGTTCCTGATTTCATCGAAGCTGGACAAAAATTGGTCATTAACACTACTGAAGGAACTTACGTTTCTCGTGCATAAGAGACATCTCAGGGTGTCAAATAGAAAGGAACTTCTATGGCAACTGAACAATTTGGTGACATCGTTATTGCACCACGTGTATTAGAAAAAATTATTGCGATTGCGACAGCAAAAGTAGAGGGTGTCTATTCGCTTGAAAACAAGAGTGTTTCAGATAGCTTATCCAAACGCTCCCTTGGACGTGGCGTCTACCTTCATACAGAAGAAGATGGTCAAGTTTCAGTAGACATCTATCTCTATTTAGAATACGGAGTGGCTGTACCATCTGTCGCTGTAGCCATTCAAAAAGCGGTCAAGTCTGCAGTTTATGATATGGCAGATGTAACCTTGGATGCTGTCAACATTCACGTTGTTGGTATCGCAACGGAAAAATCTCCAAAACCAGACTTGAAAGATTTGTTTAATGAGGACTTCCTCAATGACTGATGAAATTTTATTAGAATCACGTCGAGATTTGCGTGAGCGCGCCTTCCAAGCCTTGATGGCCTTGGAATACGATGGAGACATTGTTGAAGCTTGTCGCTTTGCTTATTTACATGATAAGGACCTAGCAGAAGACAAAGAAGTCGATCTTCCTGCCTTTCTCATGAATCTCGTGACGGGCGTCTACCAATCCAAAGATCAACTGGACCAACAAATCGGTCAACATTTGAAAACCGGCTGGACTGTTGAGCGCTTGACCTTGGTAGAGAAAAACATCCTTCGTCTGGGAATTTATGAAATAACAGAGTTTGATACACCACAGATCGTCGCAGTCAATGAAGCGGTGGAATTGGCCAAGGCCTTTTCAGATGAAACCTCTTCACGATTTGTCAACGGTGTCCTCAGTCAATTTGTGACAGAAGAATAAGTAAAAAGGGAGTGGGAAAGAACTCCAACTAGTTGAAAGAGTTCGTTTTCCCACCCCCGCACAGTTGATTAGGTCATCTTTGGAGCTTAAAAGGCGAACAAAGATGCCAATCAACCACTGCGTCATACAGTTATTTCTATTAAATATAAAAGGCTAGACAGTTTTTGCCCAGCCTTTTTTTGACGAATAACAACCCCTACAGTAATAGAACTGTAGGGGTTGTTTTAGACACTTTTTCCAGAGTGGAGACTAACGGGCAAGAAATAACCGGTAGTTGCTACTTTTTTTCCTTCTATCTTTTGGAGTAAAAGATCCACCATGAGGATAGCAATGTCTTCGAGGGGTTGTTGGATGGTTGTCAGTTCAGGTGTATAGGTCTCGATGAACTGGGTTCCATCATAACCAATCACTTTCAAATCCTGAGGAATCTGAATATCTAATTCTCTAGCGACTTTCATGATCAAGATCGCCGTCAAATCATCGGATGCAAAAATAGCATCTGGTTTTTGCTGGGTTAAAATCTGTTTGATTTCCATTTCTTTGCGAATAGGGGAGAAATCACTGGAAACATTGATGATCATGGACTCAGGTAGAACTGATGCAAATCCCGCATGACGCAAGCCAGTTGGGGAGTTGGAGTTGTCATTACCTGTGATCATGATGATCTTTTTAGCACCACTTTTGACCAGGGTTTCTGCTGCTAGCACTCCACCAGCGTAGTTGTCTGAAGAGACAACCGGAATTTCTGGGGAGAGGTTGCGGTCAAAAGCAATGATAGGAGCAGTTACCCGGTTGTAATCTTCAATGCCCAAATTATGACTTCCTGAAATGATGCCATCTACCTGGTTAGCCTCCAACATCTCAATATATTCGCGCTCTTTCTCGGAGTCGTGCTCACTATTGCAGATGATGGTTTTATAGCCATGTTTGAAGAGTTGGTGCTCTAGTTTGTCGATTAATTCAGCATAGAAAACATTGCTGATGTTGGGAAAGATCAAGCCGACTAACTTGGCTGATTTTCCTTGGAGGCTACGAGCAACATTGTTAGGTTTATAGCCCAATTCTCGCATGGCTTCTTGGACTTTTTGGATTGTTTTTTCAGACAGGTATCCTTTTTTATTGATAACCCGTGAGACAGTAGTAGGGCTGACACCGGCGAGTTTAGCGACATCAGTTAGCTTTGCGACCATAATCAAGTTCGTAGTAAGTTCCAGTAGGGGTTCCAGACTTGATCAAGATTCCATTTTGATCTGCATGTGGGTAGACCCGACCAGAAAATACTTTTTCTCCTTTATTAATAAAGATTTCAAAAATCGAATTGTCAATGAAAATATTAGCGGTTGTCGCTTGGTTAGCGATTGGGCAGCTACGGCTCGTACCGAATTCTTGGGCATATTGCTCACCAACCTGGCTACGATCCACTGTGACCAATCCTTTAGCCAGATCAAATGTGAGAACTAAGCCCTTTCCTTCTGCGTCTGCAAAGAGGACGATTTCGTTCTGGCTATCCTTTTCAAACTGCAATTCCAATTCATAGCAGTTATTGGTTTGTGCCTTGTTGGCAAATGCCTCACTCTCAGCGCGCAAGTCCTTAACGGCTTCAACTGGGTATTGGTAGAGCTTGCCATCTTTGATGGTTAATTCTTTGACCAGTGAGAGAGCTCCTTGGTAGTCATAGGAATCTGTTGGATAAGAAACATCAGGAAGACCTAGCCAGCTAACAGCATAGGCACTTCCATCGGGTGCATTAAATCCTTGAGTCGCATAGGCTTCAAAACCATAGTCGAGATTATGCAATTCGGATACATCGACCATTTCGGCCTTTTCTGGGTCAAAGCTTGCCCCGATCTTGTACATATTTGGATAGATATTGTCATAATCGAGGACCGATTTATCTAAGCCTTGAGGACAGTAGAGGAGAACGGGTTGATCTCCAACAAAGACTAGGTTGGGACATTCCATCATATAAGCTGTCCGATCGTTTGCAAAATCCAAGTCACCGACTGCAACCCAGTTGGTATAGTCGTTATCTACAGCCTTATAGAGACGGATGAATCCTTTCTTCTCAAGGTCTTGACCACCGACGATAGTGTAGTATTGCCCCTTAAAGTTAAAAATCTGTGGGTCACGGAAGTGATCAGTAGAATCAGCCGGTTGATCAATCAAAATTTTGTCAATTTTTTCAATCTTTCCGTCTTTGTCCATCAAAGCACCGACTTGGTAAGGATGACGAACCCATTCTGCATCACGAACATTTCCAGTGTAGAATAAGAATAGTTTGTCACCAAACTGCATGGCTGATCCGGAATAAGCGCCATGGCTATCCAGATCTGTGTCTGGAAGAAGCGTTACACCAGTTTCTTTGAAATGAACCAAGTCTTCACTTTCTGTTTGTACCCATGATTTTAATCCATGAGCTGCTCCAAATGGAAAATTTTGGTAAAACAAGATCCATTTCCCATCAAAGTAGGAAAAACCGTTAGGATCATTTAAGAGACCAGCCTTTGGCTCTACATGGTAGTGTGTATGCCAAGGAGATTTCGCCATGTTTTCTTGGATCGCTTGCTTTTCCTCTGTTGTCCAGTCTTCGTAACGTCGGTAACGACGTTCAGTTGTCCATTCCATTTTAGTCCTCCGAATTTTTTCTTACTTCCATAGTAACGATTTCCCATTAAAAATGCAAGCATTAAATGAAAAAAATGGCAAAAAATGTCAAACGATTGACATCTGATTTACCCCCTATTTAAAATAGGGAGGTGTGAAAATTTATGAAAAAATGAAAGAAAATGAAAATGCCGGATCTGTATAAAGTGCATAAGGGCGTAATATATAAACATATTGGAATGAAAATAGTTTCATGCTGTCAAAAGGTGTCAAAAAGTCTAAAAAAGTTTCAAAAAAATCCTGCAAAACGGTTGACATATTTTTAATACGTGGTACAATTGAAAACGTAGAGACGGTTGAACCGTTTACATTACAAAATATAAGGAGATTTACTTTATGGATTACAATAAAGTAGCCAAAGAGGTTATCGAAGCAGTCGGTAAAGATAACCTTGTTGCGGCAGCACACTGTGCGACACGTCTACGTTTGGTATTGAAAGACGATAGCAAAGTTGATCAAGCTGCACTTGATAACAATGCAGATGTCAAAGGAACCTTCAAATCAGATGGTCAATACCAAGTCATCATCGGACCTGGTGATGTAAACTTTGTTTATGAAGAATTGATCAAAGCGACTGGTTTGAAAGAAGTCTCAACAGATGATTTGAAACAAATCGCTGCAAAAGATAAGAAATTCAACCCATTGATGGCCTTGATCAAACTCTTGTCTGATATCTTCGTTCCAATTATTCCTGCCTTGGTTGCAGGTGGTCTTTTGATGGCCCTTCGGAACTTCTTGACATCAGCAGGTTTGTTTGGACCAAAATCATTGGAAGAAATGTACCCAGCTATCAAGGGTCTTTCAGCAATGATCCAATTGATGTCTGCTGCACCATTTATGTTCTTGCCAATTTTGGTTGGTATTTCTGCAGCAAAACGCTTTGGAGCAAACATCTTCTTGGGTGCTGCGATCGGTATGATCATGACCACACCAGATCTTGGTGGGGCTACTAAATTCTGGGATATCTTTGGTTACAATGTAGCACAAACAAACTACGCCTACCAAGTTATTCCTGTCTTAGCAGCGATCTGGATCTTGGCACATTTGGAAAAATTCTTCCACAAGAAATTGCCATCTGCGGTTGACTTTACCTTTACTCCATTGCTTTCTGTGATGATTACTGGTTTCCTTACCTTTACAGTGGTTGGTCCAGTGATGCTTTTGGTATCAAACGGAATCACAGATGCTATTGTATGGTTATATAACACAACAAGCTTTATCGGTATGACAGTCTTTGGTGGAACTTACTCATTGATCGTTATGACAGGGCTTCACCAATCATTCCCAGCTATTGAAACACAATTGCTTTCAGCATGGCAAAAAGGTGCGGGTCATGGAGATTTCATCTTTGTCGTTGCATCAATGGCTAACGTAGCGCAAGGTGCTGCAACCTTTGCCATCTTGTTCTTGACGAAGAGCGAAAAAACCAAAGGTCTTGCATCTTCTGCAGGTGTATCAGCCCTTCTTGGGATCACCGAACCAGCCCTCTTCGGGGTAAACTTGAAATACAAATTCCCATTCTTCTGTGCCCTTATCGGTTCAGCAGTTGGTGCCCTCTTTGCGGGTCTTCTCCAAGTCGTTGCTGTTTCTCTCGGATCAGCAGGTTTCCTTGGTTTCCTTTCAATCAATGCAACGTCAATCCCATTCTATCTCTTGTGTGAAGTGATTGCCTTTGCGGTAGCCTTTGCCTTGACTTACTTCTACGGTAAAACAAAAGCAGCAGCAGTATTTGCAGCAGAAGGAAATGTAGCTGTAGCGGAAGCTTCTGAAAAAACAGAAGCAAAAGAAGTAGCAGCTGCTTCTGAAGAGGTTGAAGCGACTTTGGCAGATGAAGAGATTGTAACTCCTATCGTTGGTAGTGCTGTAGCGCTTGCTGATGTGAATGATCCTGTCTTCTCAAGTGGAGCGATGGGACAAGGGATTGCTATCAAACCAACTGAAGGCGTTGTCTATGCACCAGCAGATGCGGAAGTAACTATTGCTTTTGCGACTGGACATGCTTACGGTTTGAAAACAGCTAATGGTGCTGAAATCTTGATCCACGTTGGGATTGATACAGTATCAATGAATGGTGAAGGATTTGACCAAAAAGTAGCTCAAGGCGATAAAGTCAAAGCTGGTGAAGTCCTTGGTACATTTGATGCAGCGAAAATTGCCGCAGCTGGTCTTGAAGACACAACTATGGTGATCGTCACTAACACAGCTGACTTTGCTTCTGTCACACCTGTTGCAACTGGATCTGTTGCGAAGGGTGATGCGATCATCGAAGTCAAAGCTTAATCGAAAAATAAGTTCTCAAGGACTGGTCTATCATCTCCAGTCCTTGAATTTTATTTCTCAAAAAAAGTGTGTTTTTTCTTTAGAGAAGAGAAAAAGATTGACTACAAAATATGCTATAATAAATACAGGATATTTTTCATAATAAAAAAGGAGCCAACATGACAAAATTATATGGAAGTTTGGAAGCTGGCGGTACAAAATTTGTTTGTGCAGTTGGTGATGAAAACTATAATGTTGTGGAAAAAGTACAATTTCTAACAACCAAGCCAATTGAGACGATTGATAAGTGTATTGAATTTTTCTCAAAATTTGAGGATCTAGTTGGGCTTGCGATTGGATCATTTGGACCAATTGATATCGATCCAAATTCAAACACTTATGGTTTCATCACAACGACTCCAAAACCAAATTGGGCCAATGTAGATATTGTTGGAGCGATTCGTCGTGCTTTAAATGTACCCATCTATTTCACGACAGATGTGAATAGCTCTGCCTATGGAGAAGTGGTGGCACGTAATAATGCGGGTGCCCACATCGAAAACTTGGTTTACTATACCATCGGAACAGGGATCGGTGCTGGTGTTATCCAACGTGGTGAGTTTATCGGGGGTGCTGGACACCCAGAAATGGGACACTACTATGTTGCCCAACACCCAATGGATGTAGAAAAAGAATTCAAGGGTGTTTGTCCTTTCCACAATGGCTGTTTGGAAGGCTTTGCGGCTGGTCCAAGTCTCGAAGCTCGTACAGGTATTCGTGGGGAAAACATTGAACTCAACAGCAATGTATGGGATATTCAAGCCTACTACATCGCACAAGCTGCAGTGAATGCGACAGTTACCTTCCGGCCAGACATCATTGTCTTTGGAGGAGGAGTCATGGCTCAACAACATATGCTGGATCGTGTGCGGACGAAATTTACAGCTTTATTGAACGGTTACCTCCCTGTACCAGATGTGAGAGATTATATTGTGACACCTGCAGTTGCTGGCAATGGTTCAGCGACCTTGGGGAACTTTGTTCTTGCAAAAGAAGTGAGCGAGAAGCTTAAAAAATAAGTAGCAATTGTCTCTTAGAGGTTAGAAACAAGAGCGAGACCGAGACAGATTTGTCTCGGTTTCTTTCGTTTATCTATAAAGAAGAGAGGGAAGGAATGAAAAAGAATATTGTGAAGGATGTCTTATTCTTGGGTCAAAAGTCAGAAGAAGCGACACTTGAGGATCGCCCCTTGGCTTTTGATTTGCAGGATACCTTAAATGCTCATCTCCTTGAGTGTGTGGGTTTGGCGGCCAATATGATCGGAGTGAAAAAGCGGGCGATTATCATTCGAATGGGCAATGAAAATCTGGTCATGTTTAATCCTGTTCTCCTTGAAAAGAAAAAGCCTTATCAAACAGAGGAAGGATGTTTATCTTTAGTGGGGAGTCGGCCAACAACTCGTTATGAGGAGATGACAGTGGCCTATCGAGATGTGAATTGGAAAGCAAAAACGATTCATTTGTCAGGTTTTCCAGCCCAGATCTGTCAGCACGAAATGGATCATCTAGAAGGTATTATTATCTAAAGATGAAGGATGGAGTCGATTCGACTCCATTTTTTACTAGGAAAAAGTGATAGAAAAGTCGATTCTTGGAGACATAAAATTGATAAAAGCAAAAAAAGGAATAGCGGTTGTATAGAAAAAGAAGAAAGAAACAATAAAAAAGAAGCCTTGCTTGACAGGTTTTCTTAGGATCGCGTATACTAGTAGTACAAAAATGAGATGAAAGACAGGAGTGCCAACATGAAGCGTAACCTTCACGATTATCCAAAATTTTATCGTTGGCTAACCTTGCCTTTTACGAAAAAACCAAGTCGGATACAGGTCCTTAAACGGATGAATCGAATCTTGACGCTTGTGATGCCAGGCGTCTACGGAATGGTTTTTTGTTGGCTGTTTTTAAAGAAAACTTCGCTTGGAGGAATCTGGCCTTTTTTCTGGATTCCTGCTTCGGGCTTTGTCTTGTTTAGCATCTTTCGTCATTGGGTCAATGTTCCGAGACCTTATGAGAAGTGGGAGCTTCAACCATTATTAGAAAAGAATTCATCCGGACATTCCTTTCCTAGCCGACATGTATTTTCGGCGACCATTATTTCTATGTGTGTCTGTCAGTTGTCGCTTCCGTTTGGAATGTGCTCGATGCTCCTATCTCTTCTATTAGCCCTTGTCCGAGTTCTTGGAGGGGTTCATTATCCCAAGGACGTTCTCGTCGCTTGGGGATTGGGACTCGTCTGGGGAGGACTCTTTTTGCTGGTTTGAATGAACAAATTGCTGAAAATTGACCTTTGTCTAAGAGCGAGGGATAGTGTATACTGGAAAGTAGACTTAGAATAGGAGAGAAGATGAAGTACAGAAAAGCAGAAAAAGCAGATCTGGATCAGGTGGTTCGAGTAGCCAGTGCAGCCTTTGAGGACTATCTATTTTTAAAAGTTATCAAGGATTTGGTGCGTGATCCCAAGCAATACCCAGCCTTTGTTGAGGCAATGATGCGCATCCTGGTAAAGGTTTTTCTTAAGCACCATATTTGCCTTGTGGCAGAAAAAAATGATGAAATTTATGCAGTTGCCTTGTTGCAAAAGGGACCGATCCCTTTTCGGGCCTATCTCTTAAATGGGGGATTTGGCTTGCTCAAGTTTATTTCCTTGAAGAATATGTTGGCCTACTTTAAATTTATGGAGGACACGGATAAGGAATTGGAGCAAAATGTAGACTTTGATTGGTATTTGATGCTTCTCGCAGTCGCCCCTAAACACCAACGGCAGGGCTATGGCAGTCGCTTTATGACAGAAGGAATTGAGCCTTTCTTGGAAGAGAACCAAGGAAAAAAACTAGCCTTTTATACCAATACCAAAGGAAATGTCTATTTTTACACGAAAAATGGCTACAAGGAAGTCTACTCTAACGAGATTAGCTTTAACCATGTAGAAATGGGGAGCTGGTATTTCTTGAAGGAACTAAAAAAACACTAAGGTTGTAACCTTAGTGTTTTTTCATTGTAGTTGTGAAACTGCTTGAATGCCGAATTTTTCAAAGAAAGCAGTTCGTTCTTCTATGATAGCATTAGTCGGATGTTTGATATTCCGTAAGAGCTCAACAAGGTCTGGAGTGACTTCACGTAGCAGTTGTCCTAAAGACCAGATAGCCGTTGCAATATGGATCTGATTTTGTGAAGTTTCGATGATGTTCAGAAGTTTAGGGATGGCCGAACGGTCATTGGCATTGGCTAGTGCAATGATGGCATTGCGCTGGAGGATGTTCTTGCCTCGCCAACTTCCAGCAACATGTCCGAATTTTTCCTTAAATTGTCCGTTGGACAGCTCGATAAAAGGAATCAACTCTGGATGAGCCAGATCAGGATCGATTTCCGTTGCTAAGGGATTATCTAGCCCTTTGTTATAAGGGCAACTAATCTGACAAATATCACATCCATAGATGACCGTTTTAATTTTCTTGCGAAATTCTAGGTCCATCATGCCCTTGTCTTGGGTTTGGAAGGACAAACAGCGTTTGGCATTCATAGAGCCATCCCCGATTAAACAGGAGGTTGGGCAAGCATCTAAACAACGCCGACAGTCTCCACAACCATAGTCGACTGGCTGATCCGGTTCGATTTCGAGGTTGGTAATCAATTCGCCCAGAAACATGTAAGAACCGTATTCTTTTGAAATGACCAAGCCATTTTTTCCGATAAAGCCAATCCCTGCTCGTTGGGCGACAGCCGTATCAACCAGTGCTCCAGTATCGACCATGCCCTTATATTCAAAATCCTGCGTCATTTCTTCAATCCCAGCAGCTAAGCGGTTGAGCTTGTCTTGAAGAACATAATGGTAGTCTAATCCCCAACTGTTGGGCGTAAATTTTCCTCTTTTATAGGCTGTTTTTTGAGGTTGTTGCTTGAGTTTGTGGGGGTAGGCGACAGCGATTGAGATGATGGTCTTGGCAGAGGAGAGACTTAATTTGGGGTGGATGCGCTCTTCAATATTCTTATGCTCGAATCCAGAATTCCGTCCTTCCTCAACGGCCAAGCTGAGCGATTTTTCCAAATAAGCGAAGTCATCAGCAGTTGTAAAGCCAATTTTTGATATCCCAATAGAATGCGCCAGTTGGATAATGTTTTCTTTTAGTGTCATCCCTTTCATTATACACAAAAATGAAGTTTCTGGCGAGAGAGGAAAATAATGGAAAGGGCTTTCAAAAACTTTCTTTTTTTTGTATAATAGAAACATGAAATGCGAGGAGGATATTATGGGACAACCATTATTTTTACATTCAGTCATGCAGGAAAAAATTTGGGGAGGAACTCGTCTGAAAGAAGAATTTGGTTACGAAATTCCGAGCGACCATGTCGGGGAATTTTGGGCGATTTCGGCCCATCCGCATGGCGTTTCTAAAGTGGCCAATGGTCCATACGAAGGAATGGGATTGGACCAGCTCTATCAAGAACACCGGGAATTATTCGGTAATCGTAAAGAGCCTGTCTTTCCTTTATTAACAAAGATTTTGGATGCCAACGATTGGCTTAGTGTACAGGTGCACCCAGATGATACCTATGCGATGGAGCATGAAGGAGAACTTGGAAAAACCGAGTGTTGGTATGTGATTGCGGCTGATGAAGGATCAGAGATTATCTATGGGCACAATGCCAAGTCAAAAGAAGAACTCCGCCAGCAAATTGAGGACAAGAACTGGGATGCCTTGCTGACAAAGGTTCCTGTCAAGGCTGGAGATTTCTTCTATGTGCCAAGCGGGACCATGCACGCCATTGGTTCTGGAATTTTGATTCTTGAAACCCAACAGTCGAGTGATACCACCTACCGGGTTTATGATTTTGACCGTAAGGATGCTCAAGGAAACTTGCGGGAACTTCACTTGGAAAAATCGATTGATGTCTTGAACATTGGAGAGCCTGCCAATAGCCATCCAGATACAGTTGTGATCGATGATCTTCGTATGACCACCTTGGTTGCCAGTGATTTCTTCACTGTTTATAAGTGGGAACTGACTGGAAAAGCTGATTTTGAAAAGACCGCTGATTACAGCTTGTTGAGCGTCTTAGCCGGAGAAGGGAAATTGACGGTAGATGGGAAGGATTATCCTATTCAAAAAGGAAGTCACTTTATCCTACCGAGCGATGTTGAATCTTGGACTTTGGAAGGGCAAGGTTTAGAATTGATCGTGAGTCATCCATAAAAAAGAAAGGGTTTGAGTTAAAAGTTGTGAAACAACTCAAGCCTTTTTTATCTGAAAACTATTTTTATGTTAAGCCTTGACTCTGACCTAAGGGGAGGGGTTATACTATCCTTGTAAGGAGGAAATCATGTATCATATCAAAGAAGCTGCAGATCTGTCAGGTGTCTCTGTCAAGACCTTGCACCACTATGACAAGATAGGACTTCTCGTCCCTGTCAAATCTGAAAATGGCTATCGGACATACAGTCAAGAAGATTTAGAACGATTACAGGTGATTCTCTACTACAAGTATCTAGGATTTTCCTTAGACCAAATAGCAGAACTCTTAGCCGAAGAAAAATCTAACTTATTACCCCATTTAACCAAACAGTTGAACTATTTGACTCAAGAAAGACAACGTCTGGATACCTTGATTTCTACCTTGCAAAAAACCATTCAAGAACAAAAAGGAGAAAGAAAAATGACCATTGAGGAAAAATTTACTGGATTTAGCTACCAAGATACTCAAAAATACCAGCAAGAGGCGGTAGAGAAGTACGGTCAAGAAGTCATGGACCAAGCTCTCGAGCGCCAAAAGGGGCGTGAAGATGAGGCGACAAGAGCCTTTAATCAAGTCTTCAAAGTCTTGGCGAAAAACCTCCAAGCAGGTTTGCCAGTAACAGCATCGGAAAATCAAGAAGAAGCAGCCAAACTTTTAGACGCGATTCGAACGTATGGATTTGACTGCTCTATAGAGGTTTTTGGCCATATCGGCAAAGGCTATGTCTATAATCCAGAATTCAAGGAAAACATCGACAAGTTTGGAGTTGGCACAGCCCAGTACACTTCGGATGTCATTGCCTTTTATGTCGAAAATCAAGCAAAATAAAAAAGTGAGAGTGGGACAGAAATCGGTAATTCGTTAGAATTCGATTTCGTCGTCCCACCTCCGCACAGTTGAGTAGGGCTGTAAAAGCTGATGAAATCAGCGCAGTAGAGCCCACTCAACCACTGCGTCTTGCTCGACAATCCAAAAATAATTGAGAGGCTAGGATTTTTGTCCCAGCCTCGTTTTTTGCTTGGATCAATTTGAAAAGAAGCAGGCCGATCTAAAAGAGCTTGAATGGATGAACATAATGAAAACTTTATGAAAATTTCACAATTTCGGTTGACAGTCTTGAAAAAAAGGAGTAGAATAACCCCTGTTTTATGAAAAAGAGGCAGGGGATTCCCGGCCTCATGATCTTTTTTTCAAGGAGTTTTTTATGTTTTCAACATTGAAAAAATGGTTTATTGGCCGTCCGTTGAAATCTGGTGCAGAAGGTGAAGGAGGGCTGTTAGGGAAAATGCAGGCCTTGGCCATGCTCTCTAGTGACGCACTTTCTTCTATTGCCTATGGTCCAGAGCAAGTAATCCTGGTCTTGATGACCGTATCAGCAGGAGCCATTTGGTGGTCCATTCCAATTGGGATTGTGGTTCTAGTTCTCTTAGCCAGTTTAACGATTTCTTATCGCCAGGTCATTCATGCCTATCCTCAAGGGGGAGGGGCCTACATGGTGACTACGGAGAATTTGTCTCCGAAAGCGGGGTTGATCGCTGGTGGCAGTCTCTTGGTCGACTACATGCTGACAGTAGCAGTATCTGTTTCTTCCGGTGCAGATGCTATCACGTCGGCGATCCCTTCTCTTCATCCTTATAATCTTCACATTTCCATTTTGTTGGTCTTGGTCTTGATGCTGATGAACCTGAGGGGATTGCGCGAATCGGCGACATCGTTGATGATTCCGGTCTACCTTTTCATTGTCAGTACCATTGCCTTGATCGGCTATGGTGTGATCCAAATTTTGACTGGTCAATTGGCCTATAACGCGACTGCTCATGTGGGTCAAACCATTTCAGGGGTTAGTGTCATTCTCTTGTTGCGGGCCTTTACGAGTGGATCAGCTTCCCTAACAGGGGTTGAAGCTATCTCCAATTCGGTTCCTTTCTTTAAGAAACCAAAAGCAAAGAATGCAGCCTCTACCTTGACCATCATGGCTTTGATTTTAGGGATCATGTTTGCAGGGATTACCTTCCTCAATTACTGGGTGGGTGTTGTACCAGCAAAAGGGGTAACAACTCTAGCTCAAATGGCCCAAGCTATCTTAGGAAATTCTCCGGTCGGACAAGCCTTCTTCTACGTTTTCCAATTATCAACAGCCTTGATCCTGGCAGTTGCGGCGAATACTGGGTTCTCAGCCTTTCCAATGTTGGCCTTTAACATGGCTAAAAACAAATACATGCCACACATGTATATGGAAAAAGGGGATCGTCTGGGCTATTCCAATGGGATTTTGACCTTGGCGATTGGTGCCATCGTCTTGCTCTTGATCTTTGATGGGCAAACAGAAAGCTTGATTCCGCTTTATACCATTGGGGTCTTCATTCCTTTTGCCCTTTCTCAAACAGGGATGGTTATCCACTGGAAACGCCAATATCAAAAAGGATTTCTCAAGTATTCACTTGCCAATATCCTCGGGGCAGCCATCTGTTATGGGATTGTCTTGATCCTCTTGCTGTTCCGTCTGCGTGAGATCTGGCCCTTCTTCCCTATTATCGGTCTTTTGCTTTGGATGTTCTTGAGTATCCGTAATCACTATGATAAAGTTGCGGCTCAATTACGTTTAGGTGGTAAGATCGAAAAGACAAGTTATGCGGGCAATACCGTGATCGTCCTTGTCGGAAATGTCACTCAGGTAAGTGTGGGAGCGATGAGTTATGCCAATAGCCTCGGAAATGACGTCATAGCCATGCACGTCTCAACAGAAGAAACCAAGGTTAAAGATGCAGAGGTGGCAGAAGAATTTAAGCACTATTTCCCTCATATTCGCTTTGAAAATGTCATGACGAGCTACCGGGATATTATTCAACCAACAGTTGAATTTGTCTCCAAAGTAGCTGAGGAAGCTAAGGAAAAAGGCAATACCGTCACAGTATTAGTCCCTCAATTCATCCCTAAAAAACATTGGCAAAATATTCTCCATAACCAAATGAGTTTGAAATTGAAGTACGCACTTCGTTGGCATGAAGAAGTGGTTGTGGCAAGCTATTCTTACCATTTGTCTGAATAACTATCGCATATAGAAAAGATGTCTGCTTGAGCAGGCATCTTTTTGGATTTTCTCACACGAAAAAAACCACTCGAAAGTCTTGTAAGATACAGCCTTGATCTTGAAAAAATGTTAAAAAAATGCTAGAATAAAAAGAACATTTTAGATTTTGAAAAAATCAAAGTAAGGAAAAAAATGGCAAATTTAGTAAAAACAATTATTGAAAATGATCGAGGCGAAATCAAACGCCTTGAAAAAATGGCTGACAAGGTCTTTTCTTATGAAAACCAAATGGCAGCTTTGACGGATGACGAATTAAAAGCGAAAACAGTTGAGTTTAAGCAACGCTACCAAGATGGTGAGTCTTTGGATGATCTCTTGTACGAGGCTTTTGCAGTTGTTCGTGAAGGGGCAAAACGGGTCCTTGGTTTGTTCCCATATAAGGTTCAGGTCATGGGGGGGATCGTCCTTCACCATGGTGACGTTCCAGAGATGCGTACAGGGGAAGGGAAGACGTTGACAGCGACCATGCCTGTATACTTGAATGCCTTGTCTGGTAAAGGGGTACACGTTGTTACCGTCAATGAATACCTGACAGAGCGGGATGCGACAGAGATGGGAGAACTTTACTCATGGCTTGGCCTTTCAGTAGGGATCAACCTGGCAGCAAAATCTCCAGCTGAGAAAAAAGAAGCTTACCTCTGTGATATCACTTACTCAACCAACTCAGAGATCGGGTTTGACTACCTGCGTGACAACATGGTTGTTCGTGCAGAAAACATGGTTCAACGTCCATTGAACTACGCCTTGGTCGATGAGGTAGACTCGATCTTGATTGACGAAGCTCGTACTCCGTTGATCGTTTCTGGTCAGACAGCTTCTGATACGAGCCAGCTCTATCACATGGCGGATGCTTATGTGAAGACCTTAACAGAGGACGATTACATTATCGATGTCCCATCTAAAACCATCGGTTTGTCCGATTCAGGGATTGATAAGGCAGAAAGCTACTTTAATCTCGAAAACTTGTACGATATTGAAAACGTAGCCTTGACCCACTTTATCGACAACGCCCTTCGTGCCAACTACATCATGATTTTGGATATCGACTATGTGGTCAGCGAAGATCAAGAAATCTTGATCGTCGACCAATTTACTGGTCGGACCATGGAAGGTCGTCGTTATTCTGATGGGCTTCACCAAGCGATCGAAGCTAAAGAAGGTGTTCCAGTTCAAGAAGAAACCAAAACATCTGCGTCGATTACTTACCAAAACCTCTTCCGTATGTACAAGAAGTTGTCAGGGATGACAGGGACAGGGAAAACCGAAGAAGAAGAATTCCGTGAAATTTATAACATTCGCGTGATTCCAATTCCAACTAACCGTCCGATTGCCCGTATTGACCATCCAGACCTTCTCTACCCAAGCTTGAAATCAAAATTCAAGGCTGTTGTGGAAGATGTCAAGTCTCGTCATGAAAAAGGACAACCAGTCCTTGTTGGTACTGTTGCCGTTGAAACCAGTGATTACCTTTCTCAATTGTTGGTGCAAGCAGGTGTTCCTCACGAAGTCTTGAATGCGAAAAACCACTACAAAGAAGCGCAAATCATTATGAATGCTGGTCAACGTGGTGCCGTTACCATCGCGACCAACATGGCTGGACGTGGTACCGATATCAAGCTCGGTGAAGGGGTTCGCGAACTCGGTGGCCTTTGTGTCATCGGGACCGAACGTCACGAAAGTCGTCGGATCGATAACCAGCTTCGTGGACGTTCCGGACGTCAAGGGGATCCAGGTGAATCTCAATTCTACTTGTCTCTTGAAGATGAGTTGATGCGTCGTTTTGGTTCAGAACGGATCAAAGCAGTGCTCGACCGCTTCAAGTTGAGTGAAGAAGAATCGGTTATTCGTTCAAACATGTTTACCCGCCAAGTAGAGGGAGCACAAAAACGGGTTGAAGGAAACAACTACGATACTCGTAAGCAAGTCCTTCAATACGACGACGTGATGCGGGAACAACGGGAGATCATCTATGCAGAACGCTATGATGTGATCACAGCTAACCGCGACTTGGCTCCTGAAATCATGGCTATGATTAAACGGACCATCAAACGGATTGTCGAAGGAGCTAGCCACTCAAGCAAGGAAGAACGCATTGAAGCGATTCTGAACTTTGCCAAATACAATTTGGTTCCGGAAGATACGATTTCTGAAAGTGATATTGAAGGAAAATCAGACAAGGAAGTCATCGACTACTTGTATGGACGGGCAGAAGAAATCTATGCCAGTCAAGTAGCAAAATTGCGTGACGAAGAGTCTGTGCAAGAGTTCCAAAAGGTATTGATCCTTCGAGTGGTGGACAGCAAGTGGACAGACCACATCGATGCTTTGGATCAATTGCGAAATGCAGTTGGACTTCGTGGGTATGCGCAAAATAACCCAGTGGTGGAATACCAATCAGAAAGTTTCCGTATGTTTAACGATATGATTGGATCAATTGAATTTGATGTCACTCGTCTCATGATGAAAGCCCAAATTCACGAACAAGAACGTCCACGTACAGAACACAGCATTTCAACAACTGCTACTCGCAATATTGCAGCACAACAACAAGATATTCCAGCGGAAATTGATTTGTCACAAGTGAAACGCAATGATTTGTGCCCTTGTGGTTCAGGTAAGAAATTTAAAAACTGTCACGGACGTAAAGGTTAAGATCTTCTCTTAAACATAGAGAGGAAGGGGCTAGGTAGTAGAAGGGGGCCGTATGGTATTCGTTAGGAAGAGCAATAAGATTGATGAGCAAGAGATCACTTCGCTGTACCGCTTGGAAGGTTCAGCCTTGGAGCGTAAAGAAGCGCGTGATCGAGAGTTAGAGGCGATTATCAAAGGAGAAGACCAACGGATCCTTCTTGTGATTGGGCCTTGTTCTTCTGATAATGAAGAAGCGGTGATGGAGTATGCCCGTCGCTTGGCAGACCTGCAAGAGCAAGTGAAAGATCAGATTTTTATTGTGATGCGGGTCTATACGGCTAAGCCTCGGACCAATGGGGATGGCTACAAAGGCTTGATGCACCAACCAGATACACAGGCCGCACCAAGCTTTGTCGATGGCTTAAAAGCTGTTCGGCATCTTCACTATCGTGTGATTACAGAAACTGGTTTAACGACTGCGGACGAATTGCTTTATCCAGGCAGTCTTCCTTATGTCGAAGATTTGATCTCCTACCACGCGATTGGAGCGCGCTCAGTCGAAGACCAGGAGCACCGCTTTGTATCAAGTGGAATCTCTGCTCCAACAGGCATGAAGAATCCAACATCAGGAAATCTTTCTGTCATGTTTAATGCGATTTATGCGGCCCAACATCCCCAAAATTTCTTATTCAATGCCCAAACAGTGGAAACATCAGGAAATCCTTTGGCCCATGCGATCCTTCGCGGAGGCTTGGATGCAAGTGGTAAGAATATTCCAAATTACCATTATGAAGATTTGCTAGCGGCATCAAAACGCTATAGCGAAATGGGTTTGCAACATCCCTTCATCCTGGTGGATACCAACCATGATAATTCTGGAAAGCAATTTAAAGAGCAAGTACGCATCGTGAGAGAAACCATGATGAACCGTGCTTGGAATAAAGATTTAGCATCCTTAGTTCGTGGTTTCATGATTGAGTCTTACTTAGAAGATGGCCGTCAAAATGAACCGGTGGTTTATGGTCAATCGATCACAGACCCTTGCCTGGGTTGGGAAAAAACACAGGCCTTGGTCAAAGAAATTGCAACGATGAATAAATAAAAGGCAGGGGCGGAAGGAGTGATTCTTTGGCCCCTTCTCTTTTGTCAGTAAAGAGATATTGAGACAACAAATAAGGATAAAACAAGATGATCAAAGGACATGGGATCGATATTGAATCGATCACTGCGATTGAAAAAGCCTATCAAAAGAATGCACGATTTGTAGAAAAAGTTTTAACTGAGGCTGAGCGGGCGCGCTTTGAGGAATTGTCCGGAAAGCGGAAAATGGAATATTTAACGGGTCGATGGTCTGCTAAAGAAGCCTTTTCAAAGGCAATGGGAACAGGGATTGGACCGGTTGGCTTTCAAGATTTAGAAATTTTAAATGATGCCCACGGAGCTCCTTATTTTTCCAAGTCTCCTTTTTCTGGGAAGGTATGGATTTCGATCAGTCACAAGGGAGACTTAGTCTCGACCAGTGTCATTTTGGAGGAAGAAAATGAAAGCAAGTAAACATAGACCAACTGTTGCAAGAGTCGATTTGGATGCCATTGCCTTTAATGTGCAACAACTCAGTGAACATATTCCGAGTCAAGCTTTGAAATATGCAGTCGTCAAGGCTAACGCCTATGGTCATGGGGTTGTTGCAGTGACGAAGAAATTGGCGTCTCAGGTAGATGGTTTTTGTGTTTCCAATATGGATGAAGCCCTCGAAATCCGTGAGGTAGGCTTGCAACACCCTATTTTGATTTTGGGAGTGGTACCAAGCGAAACAGTGAGTCTGGCCAAAGAGCATGACATCCGCTTAACGGTGGCTAGTCTTGCTTGGTTGGATCAATTGCTTGGAGAAGAAGCAGATCTTTCAGGATTGAAGATCCATATCAAGGTGGATTCTGGAATGGGGCGGATTGGATTCCGAACTATCGAAGAGATCAAAGAGGCTGAACGCCTTCTCTTAGTAGCTGGTGCTGAAATTGAGGGAATCTTTACTCATTTTGCGACGGCAGATGAAGCAGATGATCGAAAATTTCAAGCGCAATATCATTTTTTCAAAGAAGTATTGGCTGCTCTTGAAATCCTTCCTCCGATTGTTCATGCGAGTAATTCAGCCACCTCTTTGTGGCATGCAGATACGATTTTCACAGCTGTTCGTCTGGGAGATGTCATGTATGGCTTGAATCCAAGTGGTTCGGTGCTAGCCTTGCCTTATGAAATCAAGCCAGCCTTGAGTTTGGTGAGCGAATTGGTTCATATCAAACAGTTAGAAGCCGGACAAGATATTGGCTACGGGGCAACCTATACGACGGAAGATGCCCAATGGATTGGAACGATTCCCATTGGCTATGCGGATGGTTGGATCCGAGAGATGCAAAATTTCCATGTGCTAATTAAGGGTGAGTATTGTCCCATTGTTGGGCGAGTTTCGATGGACCAGATTACTGTTCGCCTTCCAGAAGAATTACCTCTGGGAACCAAGGTTACCCTGATTGGCCGAGACGGCGAGAAAGAAATTACGGCAACAGAGATTGCGGACTACCGTGGTACCATTAATTATGAAGTAGTCTGTCTCTTGAGTGATCGGATTCCTCGTGACTATGCAGGTGAAGAATAAAAAAAGCAGGTGGGTTTTCCCTGAAGGACCTGCTTTTTTATAAAAGAAAGGAGGAACAATGAATTTACACCAACCCTTATCCGTACTGCCTGGCGTCGGTCCAAAATCGGCGGAAAAATTTAAAAAATTAGGGATTGAAACCTTAGAAGATCTACTCTTGTATTTCCCCTTTCGGTATGAAGACTTCAAAACCCGCAATGTTTTAGAGTTAGAAGATGGGGAAAAAGCAGTCATCTCTGGGGTGGTAGCAACACCAGCCAATGTCCAATATTATGATTACAAACGAAATCGCTTGCGTTTTTCGATCAAACAGGGAGACCAAGTGATTGCGGTTAATTTTTTCAATCAACCCTATTTGGCTGATAAAATCGAAGTCCAGCAGACGGTAGCGATTTTTGGGAAATGGGACAAGGCAAAAGGCAGTTTGACAGGAATGAAGCTCCTGGCTCAAGTGGAAGATGATTTGCAGCCAGTCTATCGGGTGACGCAAGGAGTCAGCCAAAACAGCCTGGTGAAATTGATCAAAATAGCATTCGATCAGGGCTTGGATCAGCTTTTAGAAGAGAATTTGCCCCAAGTTTTGCGGGAGCGTTATCAACTCTTGTCACGCTCTCAAGCAGTGCAGGCTATGCATTTTCCTAAGGATCTAGCAGAGTACAAGCAAGCCCTTCGCCGGGTGAAATTTGAAGAACTCCTCTTTTTCCAGCTACAGCTCCAAGTGCTAAAAGAAGAAAATCACGAAGCCAGCCAAGGAATTTCCCTGGCCTGGGATCCAGAAAAATTAGCAGAACGAAAAAAACAGCTTCCTTTTGAGCTAACGCAAGCTCAAGAAAACAGCTTGAATGAAATCTTGATAGATATGGCTTCTCCTTATCATATGAACCGCTTGCTTCAAGGGGATGTGGGAAGCGGGAAGACAGTCGTGGCTGGTCTTGCCATGTATGCAGCTCTAAGCGCTGGTAAGCAAGCAGCCTTGATGGTTCCAACGGAGATTTTGGCAGAGCAACACAAGGAAAGCTTGCAAAATCTTTTTCCGGATTTGCCAATTGCTCTTCTAACGGGAGGATTAAAGGCAGCTGAGAAACGAGAAGTCTTAGAGGAGATCGCCTCAGGAACAGCTCAACTGATTGTGGGGACACATGCCTTGATTCAAGAGGGAGTTCACTACCAAGATCTAGGCTTGGTCATTATTGATGAGCAACACCGTTTTGGGGTTTCCCAACGTCGTATTCTTCGAGAAAAGGGACAAAATCCAGACGTTCTGATGATGACGGCAACCCCCATTCCCCGGACCTTGGCCATCACGGCTTTTGGAGATATGGATGTGTCCATCATTGATCAGATGCCTGCGGGACGCAAGGAAATCATCACGCGTTGGGTCAAGCATGAGCAGTTAGAAGTGGTCCTCGACTGGTTGGTAAAAGAGCTCGCAAAAGGTTCTCAAGCCTACTTTATCTCTCCCTTGATTGAGGAGTCAGAAGCACTAGATCTGAAAAATGCCCTTGCCCTCCAGGAGGAGTTAGAAGCCTTCTTTGGTCAGCGGGCGCGTGTTTCTCTTCTTCACGGGAAGATGAAAAGTGAAGAAAAAGAGACCATCATGCAGGCCTTTAAAGAGCACCAAGTCGATGTTTTGGTATCCACAACCGTTATTGAAGTAGGAGTCAATGTGCCCAATGCGACTGTCATGGTCATCATGGATGCAGATCGGTTTGGCCTTAGTCAACTGCATCAGCTTCGAGGCCGGGTTGGTCGGGGAAATAAGCAATCCTATGCTATTCTAGTGGCCAATCCTAAAACAGATAGTGGCAAACAGCGCATGAAAATCATGACAGAGACGACAAACGGATTTGTCCTTGCTGAAGAAGATTTGAAAATGCGGGGTTCAGGTGAAATCTTTGGCACCCGTCAATCGGGGATTCCAGAATTTCAAGTAGCCGATCTAGTTGAAGATTATCCCATTCTTGAAGAAGCAAGGAAAGTTGCTAGCCAGATCGTAACTACGCCAAATTGGCGAGAACACCCAGACTGGCATTTGCTCTCTCTTTATCTGGAGAAGCAAGAACATTTAGATTAGATCATAAAAAGTGAGTAGAGTGGAATTCTTTGGTTTCCACTCTACTCACTTTTAAGATGGCATTTTACGGGCTTTGTATCTTAGTAAATGAACACGGGCTGCGGATTGTGTCAAAAAGATGAATCCTCCTAGAATCTAATGATTCTGCGTCGAATTCCCTATTTTGACTGTATCCGCTACGCCCTTTGTATCTTATGCTACCCTTCGATATATTCTTTGAGTTCTTGTCCTTTTAGGCCGGCATTGAGGGCGATGAGAAGTTTGATGCGAGCTTTGGGGGCATTTAATTCTTTGATGAAAAAGACACCGGCTTGATGGAGTTGGACGCCACCGCCTTCATACGCGTAAACTGGTTCTGCGATCCCGTTGAAGCAGCGGGATACTAAAGCGATTGGAAGTCCGGCATCTATGAATTCTTGGAGTTTATGGGCAGTCTCTTTAGGGATGTTTCCTGCTCCAAAGGCTTCAATAATGAGGCCATCAATTTTTGAGTGATCCAGTAGATCTAGCAGATCAGTTTTCATACCAGCATAAGTAGCGATAATGGGAACGAAACCTTCAATTTTATCGAGATCAAAGCGCACTCGTGGCTCAGCTGTTTTAAAGAAGAGGATTTCCTTTTTCATGACCAACCCCAGAGGACCGTGGGTTGGTGTCTGAAAGGTACTGACATTGGTGGTGTGGGTTTTGGTGACGTACTTAGCTGCATGAATTTCGTCGTTCATTACGACTAAGACACCCTTATCGCGTGCTTTTGGATCGGCTGCCACTCGGAGGGCTGTTAAGAAATTATAGACACCGTCACTTCCAAGTTCGTTGGAACTTCTCATGGCTCCAGTAATCACCACGGAGATTTCAGGTAACTCCATGGTATCCAAGAAATAAGCTGTTTCTTCCAGTGTATCGGTTCCGTGTGTAATGACGATCCCATCGAAGTGGCTGGCTGCCTCTTTGATTCTTTGATATAGAGCTAACATGTGATGCGGTGTCATTTGTGGACTTGGTAGATTGAAGATATCCTCAGAGGTGACTTCAATTCCTTCAATTGGAGAAATAACTTGGGTCATGGGATTGATTTCATTAGTAATTACTGCCCCAGAGTCATCTGCAGCCATGGAAATGGTCCCTCCTGTATGAAGTGCTAAAATTTTTTTAAACATGTGAAGCTCCTTGGAATATGTGATATAATTTATTTTATCATAAAAAGAAAGAAACAGTAGACATGGAAATAAAAGCAGTCTTTTTTGATATCGATGGGACCCTGGTCAATGATAGTCGAGCGGTCTTAAAATCAACAGAAAAAGCTATTCAATCTTTGAAGGAAGAAGGAATCTATGTAGGCCTTGCGACAGGGCGGGGACCTGCCTTTGTCAAACCCTTTATGGAACGCTATGGCTTTGACTTTGCAGTAACCTATAATGGTCAATATATTTTGACCAAGGACCGCGTACTGTTTACCAGCCCAATCGACAAAAAGAGCCTGCACCAGCTGATCGACTATGCTCGAGAACACCGTAAGGAAATTGCTCTTGGTACAAAGGATGGAGTATTTGGTTCTCGGATCATGAGTTTTGGGATGAGTCCTATTTCAACCTGGTCCAGTCGCTTTGTGCCTCGCAAAATGGCCCGAACAGTCAGTCGAGGATTTAACAAAGTGGTCAGCAAGGTCGTCCCACAAGATCAGGACACCCTCTATGCACTAGCGCAGGAACCAATCTACCAAGTACTGATCTTATCGAGTCCGGAAGAGACTGCAAAAATTGAAAAAGAGTTTCCGCATCTGAAATTTACACGTTCCAGCCCCTTTGCAGCAGACGTCCTCAACCCAGGCATTTCTAAGCTAGAAGGGATCCGCATCGTTGGTCAGGAATTTGGCTTTGACATCGATGAAGTGATGGCTTTTGGGGATTCGGATAATGATTTAGAAATGCTTTCGGGAGTTGGCTTGTCCATTGCGATGGGGAATGGGACGACTAGTGTCAAAGCGATTGCCAAGCATACCACGACTAGTAATGGCAAGGATGGCATTCAAAAAGCCCTGCAACACTTTGGTATTCTCTCAGAGAAAGAACTCTTTCTTTCTAAGGATGATCACTTCAATAAGGTCAAAACCTTCCATGGTGTAATGGATGGGGAAACCCAGGAGAAACCAGTGGTCTGGCAACCTCAAGATGCCCTTTATCGGACCATGTTCAAGCAAGAGGAACTGGTGGAATTTGTTCGAGCAGCTAGCTCAAGTGAGGAAGAATTCGATCGCTCGGTAGCGGCCCTTCACGAAACTTTGGATAAGGCTGCAGATAAGGTGCGTAGCAAGCATCCGGCTGAGATTTCCATGGTGGGACAGGTTGATGCCTTGATCGATACCCTCTATCTGACTTATGGTAGCTTTGTTCTAATGGGAGTGGATCCAGAAGAGGTCTTTGAGATTGTTCATCGGGCAAATATGGGTAAGATTTTCCCAGATGGAAGAGCGCACTTTGATCCAGTGACTCACAAGATTTTGAAGCCAGATGATTGGGAAGAAAAATATGCCCCAGAACCAGCTATCCAAAAAGAACTCGATCGCCAGCTCAAGGCCTACGAAAAACACGCGAAACAAAAAGAAGCAAAAAAAGACAACTAAAAAAGAGAGTGGGACAGAAATCGGTAATTCGTTAGAATTCGATTTCGTCGTCCCACCTCCGCACAGTTGAGTAGGGCTGTAAAAGCTGATGAAATCAGCGTAGTAGAGCCCACTCAACCACTGCGTCTTGCTCGACAATCCAAAGACAATTGAGAGGCTAGGACTTTTGTCCCAGCCTCTTTTTCTTTCTTACATGGTTTTATCCTTATCGCGCACCACTAGTAAGTCTACTTTGGCGTGGCGAAGGATGTATTCTGAGGAGGATCCGACCATTAAGCGTTCGAATGCATTGAGTCCAGTAGCCCCGACCATTATGAGGTCAACCCCTTCTTTACTTGGGATATCATTGGCCAAGAGGACTTTTGGATTTCCCATTTCTACAACAGTCGCAATATTTTGAACCCCGACTTTTTCAGCACGTTCCTTGTAGCCTTTGAGCAATTCATTGGCTTCTTTTTGCAATTCTTCGTAGACTTCAGCATCAAAGGTTGAGACACTTTGAAGGGCACGGGTATCGATGACGTGGACAATAGTCAATTTAGAGCCGTTGCGAAGAGAAACATTAACCCCTTTTTCAAAGGCTAATTCTGCTTCATGGGAACCGTCGACGGCGACCATGATGTTTTCGTATTTTTGAGACATAACCCTACCTCCTTATAGCTTGAAAACATGGATAGAACAGAAGTTCTTCTATTCTTTATACACTTATATTTTATTCCTTTTAAGCTAGAATGTAAAGGTAAAGTCTCACTTTTCTGGTATATTTTTGCAGAATTTATAAAGTCCTCAATTTGTACTCTATTTGAACTAGTGGTATAATAGAGATAATTTCGTGAATCGAGGCAGAATATGAAGGAATATAATAAATCAAGCAAACTCGAACATGTCGCTTACGATATTCGTGGTCCAGTCTTGGAAGAAGCCATGCGCATGCGAGCAAATGGAGAAAAAATTCTTCGTTTGAATACAGGGAATCCTGCTGAATTTGGCTTTACAGCTCCAGATGAAGTTATCCATGATTTGATCATGAATGCGCGTGATAGTGAAGGCTATTCGGATTCAAAAGGGATCTTTTCAGCCCGCAAGGCCATCATGCAGTACTGCCAGTTGAAAAAAATTCCAAATGTGGATATTGATGATATTTACCTTGGAAATGGAGTGAGTGAGCTGATCGTCATGTCCATGCAAGGACTGCTCGACAATGGCGATGAAGTCTTGGTTCCTATGCCGGACTATCCTCTTTGGACAGCAGCTGTCAGCCTAGCTGGTGGGAATGCGGTTCACTATCTTTGTGATGAAGAAGCAAACTGGTATCCAGATATTGAGGATATCAAGTCGAAAATCACCTCAAACACCAAGGCTATCGTTGTCATCAACCCGAATAACCCAACAGGTGCCCTCTATCCGGATGAGATCCTACTTGAGATTGTGGAGATCGCTCGCCAAAATAACTTGATCATCTTTGCGGATGAAATCTACGATCGCTTGGTCATGGATGGCGAAAAACACACGGCTATTGCAAGCTTAGCGCCGGATCTTTTCTGTGTGAGTATGAATGGCTTGTCAAAATCTCACCGGATTGCAGGTTTCCGTGTTGGTTGGATGGTTCTGTCTGGTCCGAAGCATCATGTGAAGGGCTATATCGAAGGCTTGAACATGTTGTCCAATATGCGTCTTTGCTCAAATGTTTTATCTCAACATGTTGTGCAAACCTCTCTTGGAGGTTACCAATCTGTGGATGAACTCTTGCTTCCAGGTGGTCGAATCTACGAACAACGGAACTTTATTTACAAAGCCATCAATGAGATTCCGGGCCTCTCAGCTGTTAAGCCAAAGGCTGGATTGTATATCTTCCCTAAGATTGATCGGGATATGTACCGCGTGGATGACGATGAACAATTTGTTTTAGAATTCTTGAAGCAAGAAAAGATTCTTTTGGTTCATGGCCGTGGTTTTAACTGGAAGGACCCAGATCACTTCCGGATCGTTTACCTCCCACGTGTGGATGAATTGGCTCAAATTCAAGAAAAAATGACTCGTTTCTTGAAACAATACAAACGCTAATTAGCTAAAGGATTGAAGATGAAGGTCTTCAATCTTTTTTTGTTTCATTTTATAAAATCCATGTTATCTCATCGCCATTTTTCTGAATTGTGCATAATTGTAGAAAAAATAAATAATTTTCAGATAATTTGATTGAAATTCCCACACTTATATGATATACTTTAGCTGACAATATGCGAGGTTTATTATGGCAAACTTATTAGAAAAGACACGTAAAATTACATCTATCTTGAAACGGACAGATGAACAGTTGCAGGCTGAGATGCCTTACAATGATATTGCCCAGCAATTGGCGGATATTATTCACTGTAATGCCTGTATCATTAACAGTAAGGGAACTCTTCTTGGTTATTTCATGCGTTACAAGACCAACAATGACCGGGTAGAAGCTTTCTTTCAAAATAAAAAATTACCAGAAGATTATGCCAAGGCGGCTAGTTTGGTCTACGATACAGAAGCTAATTTAGATGTGGACCATGATTTGAGTATCTTTCCGGTTGAAACCAAGTCTGAATTTCCTGATGGCTTGACCACCATTGCGCCTATTCATGTTTCTGGGATTCGGTTGGGTTCCTTAATCATTTGGCGCAATGATAAACAGTTTGCGGATGATGATTTGATCTTGGTTGAGATTGCTAGTACTGTGGTAGGGATTCAAATGTTGAACTACCAACGCGAGGAGGACGAGAAGAATATTCGTCGTCGCACAGCGGTGAATATGGCTGTCAATACCTTGTCTTACTCCGAATTGCGTGCCGTATCTGCCATCCTTAGTGAATTGAAAGGCAATGAAGGTCAGTTGACCGCTTCTATCATCGCAGATCGTATTGGTATTACTCGTTCTGTGATTGTCAATGCACTTCGGAAATTGGAATCTGCTGGTATTATTGAAAGTCGTTCACTCGGAATGAAGGGAACTTATCTCAAAGTGTTGATACCAGATATTTTTGAAGAAATTAAGAAAAGAGACTACTAATGGCTAAAGCATTAATTTCGATTGACTACACTGTTGATTTTGTAGCGGATGAAGGTAAGCTAACGGCAGGGGCTCCCGCCCAAGCTATTTCTGAGAGCATTGCTCAGGTGACCCAATTGGCCTTTGACCAAGGAGCCTATGTCTTTTTTGCCATTGATGCGCATGATGTAGACGATCCTTTTCATCCTGAAAGCAAGCTCTTCCCACCCCATAATATCATTGGGACTAGTGGACGTGATTTGTACGGCCCTTTGGCAGACTTTTATCGGGACCACAAAGCGGATCCGCGCGTCTTTTGGATGGACAAACGTCATTATTCTGCTTTTTCAGGGACGGATCTAGATATCCGCCTTCGTGAACGTCATGTGGATACCGTTATTTTGACGGGTGTCTTGACTGATATCTGTGTCCTTCATACAGCGGTTGATGCCTACAATCTGGGTTATCAGATCGAAGTTGTGGAACCTGCAGTGGCGTCGCTCACTCCTGAAAATCACCAGTTTGCTTTGAATCACTTCAAACATGTCTTAGGGGCAAGTTTGGTAGACGATACACTAGCTGTATTAGACCAAAAATAAGAAACCGATGTAAAAGAGGTCATAGACACTTGTCTAGGCCTCTTTTTTGGGGCTTAGAAATTGTTTTCCTCACTTGAAAATGGTATTCTAATGAAAGAAAAAAGGGGAAGTTATGAGTAAAAAAGCTGTCGTGTTTTCAGCCAATCTATCTTATATGGAGAAGTTGGAAACCGCTATGAAGTCACTGTGTGCCCATCAGGACCAGTTGAAAATTTATGTCTTAAATGAAGATCTACCAACTGAGTGGTTTACTATCATGAATCAGCGCTTGCGCCAGTTGGATTCAGAAGTGATCAATTGTCGGATGTCTCCCGAGCAATTCCAGTCCTTTTCGCTTCCAAGTGACCATATTCACTATGCAACCTATTTCCGTTACGCTATTCCAGAGATTGTGGAAGAAGAGCGAATCCTCTATCTGGATTGTGATATGATCTTTACACAGGATTTATCGCCTTTATTTGAGGTCGATCTAAAAGGTTATGGACTGGGTGCAGTGGTAGATAAGCCGACGACGACAGATGGTTTTAATGCTGGACTTTTGGTGATTGATAAGGCTTGGTGGCAAGAGCACCAAGTGACAGAGGCTCTTTTTGACCTCACTCGCGAGCACCATCAGCATGTCTACGGAGATCAAGGAATTTTGAATTTGTATTTCAAAGATGCTTGGTATCCATTACCTTGGACCTATAATCTACAAGTAGGGTCTGATAAGGATCAATATCTCTATGGTGATTTGGACTGGTATGATGCCTTCCAAGGGATCCCAGCAGTCGTTCACTACACCTCTCATAATAAACCATGGACCTCCAAACGCTTCAATCGTTTTCGTGAATTATGGTGGTTTTATTATGCCCTCTCTTGGGAGGAAATTTTGCTTCGAAAACCGATTTTGAAGCAAACCTATCAAGATCTAGTGGGAGAATTTCCTTATCATGCTGCCATTTATACCCATACAGCAGATATCCACGAGTTGGAGACGTTGTTAAAAGAGTTGCCAGATGTCGCGATTCATGTTCTTGCCCATAGTCATTTTGGTTTTAACTTGCTGCGATTGGAACGCTACCCTAACCTCTTTCTTTATCCCTCTTTTGATCCTTTGACCAGTCGAAAAGTCCTAGAAAAATTGGATTTTTATCTGGATATCAATCCCTATGATGAGGTCGATCAGATCACGCAAACGATCAGTCAACAAGGTCTCCCTATTTTTTCTTTTGAAGGAACCAATCATGTGGAGAATGGTGAGAATCAGGTGTTTAGGGATGATCAGGTGCAGGAGATGGTGGCAGCGATTCGCGATTATTTAAAGAGAAATGAGAAGAAGCATGGAAACAAATGAAGTAGTGAGTATCATCATTCCCATCTATAATGTAGAAGCTTATTTGAGACAATGTTTGGAAACGGTTATCCATCAGACCTACCCTCATTTGGAAATTATCCTGGTCAATGATGGTTCGCCTGACCAGTCAGAAGAGATCTGTAAAGAATTTTTTAGGAAGGATGCGCGCATCCGCTACGTCCGCCAAGAAAATGGGGGCTTATCTGCTGCTCGAAATACAGGGATTGAGCTAGCGACTGGTGATTACATTACCTTTATTGATCCAGATGACTGGGTGACGGAGGATTATGTAGAAGTGCTCTATCGTCAACTGAAGAAGTATGATGCGGATGTTTCCGTAGCCAACTATAACCTCTATGATGACAGTAGTAGCAAATACTTGATCAAGGTAACAGACGACGATTATTCAGAGACCCTTTATGAGGGGCGAGCAATTATGGACCACGATGCCATTCAGGAAACTAGAGATATGGCCTGGGCTTGTGCCATGATGAAGCTCTATAAGCGTAGCTTATTTGAAGGGCTTCGTTTTCCAGTCGGAAAAAATGTCGAAGACAACTTCCTCATGTACAAGCTCTTCTTAAAAGCCCATCGGGTAGTTCATACGGAGAAATGTATTTATTGGTATCGCGTGGGCCGTGCAGATACTCTGTCCCAGGTTTGGACAGAAAAGCGAGTCGTCGATGAGATGGAAGCTAAGCAGGAGAAGTTGGCTCTACTGGGGATGTTGGGCTATGATTTGACCTGGCATCGCTATATCTATAAAACGCGCTTGAAACGGGCCCTTGAAAAATTAGAGGAAGCAGGCTTGCAAGGGACAGAAACCTATGAGCGCGTAGTGACCAACCTCCGTTTTATTGAAACGATGGACTAACCCCTTATTGATGAGAAAGGATCAGCATGTTCATTATTGCACCAGAGCGGACCAGAGAGCTGGATCGTTTGCAAAAATACTTGGATAAACTTGGCCAGCCCTACCGGGTATTTGTGACCAATCTGGAAACAGATTTGGACCAACAGACAGAGAGTCTTGCGACCTTTTTTACCCAAAAAGACCCAGCATCAAAAGTGGGAAAACCTTTATTTTTCAATGATCTAGCAGTTCCAGAATTATGGGAATGTTGGACACTAGGGATCACGACCTATCTTTTTGATGGGGAGGAACGTCGTGCCAACGTAGTTTTGCGAGAGGATATCTTGTCACGAACGGTTGACAGAGTGGAATGGTTTGGTCAGGGAGAAGAGATCGTATCCATTGATGTCTACAACCGCTATGGCTGGAGAAGCAAACGGAGTCTCCTGACGGAAGCTGGTCAATCCTATTTAGACATTTATTTGAACCCTCAGCAAGAAGAAGTCTTGCTTCACTTTGTCTCACAAGGAACCTTTTTACTTCAAACTCCTAAGGGACGGGATCGCCTGTATGCCAATAAGAAAGAGCTGCAAAGAGCTGTCCTAGAACAAGTCTTGCCGGAAGATGAAGCCGTTCTTTTGATGGACAAGGCATTGCTAGATGTTGTGAAAGAGAAACCAAAGGAAAGACTCGCCTACTGTGCCAGTGACGCGCATGATCTAGACGAGATCAAAGAACAAGTCAGTCAGATTTTGTTGGTAGAAGATGGTCTGTTGAGTGAGAAAATAGACGGAATCACAGTCTTGTCAGGGCTGGTAGATGTGGAGCAGGAAAGTTTTCAACCAGAAGCCATGGTTATGACGGCTTCTCAAGAGGTCGAAGGCCTATCTAGCCTGGTCCATCAATTCCCACAAGTCACCTTTCACATTGCTGCTTTGACGGCTATGGGGCCGAAATTAACAGACTTAGCGACTCGCTCCAATGTGCGCCTCTATCCAGGGATTTCGCTGGACAAATATGAGGACTTGTTATCCAGCTGCTCTATTTATCTGGATTGCAACCAGGGAGAAGAAGTGTGGAGTAGTAGTCTTCATGCTCTTGAAAATGGGCAAGTCTTATTTGGTTTGAAGAGCACGGTTCATCAGGAAGCCTATAAAAACTTGAGCACAATCACAGATACAGTCGAAGAAATGAAACAGCAACTAGATACCTTGCTCCAGCAGCCAGAGACCCACAAAGAATTGGTAAGAGAGCAGGCACGAATCTTGAAATTGCCTGAAAAAGAAGCTTTGGAAGAGCTGTTTAAGCGATTAGAGGGAGGAACCGCATGACCATTTATACCTTTAATCTATTAGTGGGATTCGAACCTAATGGGGTTGATGTTGCACAAGCCTCTCGGGCAAAGATGCTCCGGAGACTAGGAGTGGCAGCGAAGTTTGTCTTTACCACTTGGCCCACACCAGAAAAATTAGCCTATTACCTCTCATTGGGTCACCGGGATGAGGAACTGCTTTTTGCCCATTTAGCTTTTACGGATCAACAGACTACGGTCCCTCAAAAGACGGTTGGGGCCTTGCAAATGGAGTTTCAACTGACACGTCTGGATGTTGTTGAAAAAATGGAAAGAGCCATTCGCTACCAATTTGCGGATGGAAACGCCCTGACCTTTCATCTGGATCCCTATCATCCAAACTGTGTCCGCTATGTAGACTATCTTTTGGCTGGAAATAGGATCAAGCGAGAGTATTATGGAGCTTGTAAACTTGTCACAGAGTATTTTCAGTATGGTAGTGTTGTCAGACGGACCTATCACCATCAAGATGGGACTATCGCTTTTGAAGAATCGAGGTTCGGTGGAAGCTGGCTCTATAAACTGGGGTCTGAGATTTTGACCAACCATACAGAAGTGATGAGACGTTTTTTGTCGCAGCTGTCGCTAAAAGAAGAAGATCTGATTCTGCTTGACCGGGCTTCGCGCATGGATTTTGCCCGTCCTTTGTTGGAGAAAGCTGCTCCTTCAAAGCTCGCCATGGTGTTTCATTCGGAGCATGAATTTGAAAATGGCCATCTCAATTATGAATATTATTATGTGTTCAAGTATGCCAAACGCTTCGATTATTTCATCACGGCAACGGATCTTCAAAAAGAAGTCTTGGAGCAGACACTTGCTAAACAAGGATGCCAAGGAATTCCAATCTATAGCATTCCAGTGGGGCATCTAGAAGAATTGACGGGATCACAAGGAGATAGACCTCCCTTTAGTGTGCTCACAGCTTCCCGTTTGGATCCAAGAAAACGCATCGATTTGGCTATTCGAGTAGTGGCTCAAGCACAGAAACGACTCCCAGCCCTTCAGCTTGATATTTATGGGAAAGGTGGCGAAGCGGACAACTTGCGACACCTGATTCAGGAGCTTGAAGCGCAAGACTTTATTCATCTACGTGGTCATGCGGATCTTAAGCAGATTTATCCTTGCTACCAAGCCTACCTCACCACTTCTCAGTGGGAGACCTTTGGATTGACCTTGATGGAGGCGGCTGGAGCAGGGTTAGCCTTGCTCGGCTTTGATGCTCGTTATGGCAATCCAACTTTTATAAAAGAGGGTGAAAATGGCTTTTTGGTACCTTATAGCGAGACAGTGCCCGAAGAACAATTGGTGAAAGAGTTGGCAGACAAGCTGGTCCATCTCTTTGAAAGAGACCTTGCACTATTTCATCAGGCTTCTTATGACTTGGCTTCTTGCTACCTCGCATCTCATGTCCAGGAAGTCTGGAAAGAAACTCTAATAGAGATGGGACAATTAGGCGAAAAAGCAATATAAAATGAAGAATCTGTAGCGACAAAAAAGTCCTACAGATTTTTTCTAAGGCAAGCAAATTGAGCTAAATTATGGTAAAATAGAGGGTATTGAAAAATCATCAATTCACGAAAGGAAGCAAGATGAAAATTACGCAAGAAGAGGTAACCCACGTTGCCAATCTTTCAAAATTGAAATTCTCTCCAGAAGAGACAGCTGAGTTTGCGACAACCTTGTCGAAGATTGTCGACATGGTGGAATTGTTGGAAGAAGTGGACACAACCGATGTGGCCCCAACAACAACCATGGCGGATCGTAAGACCGTATTGCGTCCGGATGTCGCTGAAAAAGGCACTGACCGCGACCGTTTGTTTAAAAATGTACCTGAAAAAGAAAATTACTACATCAAGGTGCCAGCTATCCTAGAAGATGGAGGAGATGCCTAATGTCATTCAACCATAAAACCATTGAAGAGTTGCACGACCTCCTTGTCTCTAAGGAAATTTCAGCAACCGAATTGACTCAAGCGACACTTGACGATATCAAGGCGCGTGAAGAAGCAGTCAATGCCTTTGTGACGGTGGCTGAAGAAGCAGCCCTTGCACAAGCCAAGGCCATTGATGAAAAAGGCATCGATGCAGATAATCTCTTATCAGGGATTCCACTCGCCGTCAAAGACAATATCTCAACAGATGGCATCTTGACAACTGCAGCTTCAAAAATGCTTTACAACTACGAGCCTATCTTTGATGCGACAGCGGTTGCTAACGCCAAAGCTAAAGGTATGATTGTCGTTGGTAAGACCAACATGGACGAGTTTGCCATGGGTGGATCTGGTGAGACTTCTTACTATGGACCAACCAAGAATGCTTGGGACCACAGCAAGGTGCCTGGTGGATCTTCAAGTGGTTCGGCAGCTTCTGTCGCTTCAGGACAAGTCCGTTTGTCTCTTGGTTCAGATACTGGTGGCTCCATCCGCCAGCCTGCTGCCTTCAATGGGATTGTTGGACTCAAGCCAACCTATGGAACAGTTTCTCGTTTCGGTCTCATTGCCTTTGGTAGCTCACTCGACCAAATTGGACCGTTTGCTCCAACCGTTAAGGAAAATGCGCAATTGCTCAATGTCATTGCCAGTGAAGATGCCAAAGATTCAACTTCTGCACCTGTTCGTGTAGCAGACTTTACTTCTAAGATTGGTCAAGACATCAAAGGGATGAAGATTGCCCTTCCGAAAGAATACCTTGGGGAAGGGATTGACCCAGAAGTCAAAGAAACGATTCTCAATGCAGCTAAGCACTTTGAAAAATTGGGAGCAACTGTCGAAGAAGTCAGTCTGCCTCATTCTAAATACGGGGTTGCTGTCTACTACATCATCGCTTCATCTGAAGCTTCTTCAAACTTGCAACGTTTTGACGGGATTCGTTATGGTTTCCGTGCGGAAGATGCTAAGAACTTGGATGATATCTACGTGAACACTCGTAGCCAAGGCTTTGGTGATGAAGTCAAACGTCGGATCATGCTGGGAACCTTCAGTTTGTCATCTGGTTACTACGATGCTTACTACAAGAAAGCCGGACAAGTTCGTACCCTCATTATCCAAGACTTCGAAAAAGTCTTTGCGGATTACGACCTCATCCTTGGTCCTACAGCTCCAAGCGTGGCCTTTGATTTGGATTCGCTTAACCATGATCCGGTTGCTATGTACTTGGCGGACCTCTTGACCATTCCAGTCAACTTGGCAGGTCTTCCAGGGATTTCGATTCCTGCAGGTTTTGCTCAAGGTCTTCCGGTTGGGTTGCAGTTGATCGGTCCTAAGTATTCTGAAGAAACCATCTACCAAGCTGCAGCTGCCTTTGAAGCAACGACGGATTACCATAAGCAACAACCCCTTATTTTCGGAGGTGACAATTAATGAACTTTGAAACAGTCATCGGACTTGAAGTCCACGTTGAATTGAATACAAACTCAAAAATTTTCTCACCAACCTCTGCTCACTTTGGGAACGAGCAAAATGCCAATACCAATGTGATTGACTGGTCTTTCCCAGGGGTGCTTCCTGTCTTGAACAAGGGTGTTGTGGATGCTGGTATCAAGGCTGCTTTGGCCTTGAATATGGATATCCACCAGCACATGCACTTTGACCGTAAGAACTATTTCTATCCTGATAATCCAAAAGCCTACCAAATCTCACAATTTGATGAGCCAATCGGTTACAACGGTTGGATTGAAGTGCAATTGGAAGACGGCTCAACGAAGAAAATCGGTATTGAACGGGCCCACTTGGAAGAAGATGCTGGTAAGAACACGCACGGAACAGATGGCTTCTCTTATGTAGACCTCAACCGTCAAGGGGTGCCATTGATCGAGATTGTATCTGAAGCAGATATGCGTTCTCCAGAAGAAGCCTATGCTTATTTGACAGCCCTCAAAGAAGTCATCCAGTACACAGGTATTTCTGACGTCAAGATGGAAGAAGGATCGATGCGGGTCGATGCCAATATTTCCCTTCGTCCATACGGTCAAGAGGAATTTGGTACCAAGACGGAGTTGAAAAACTTGAACTCCTTCTCCAACGTCCGTAAAGGTCTTGAATACGAAGTTGAGCGCCAAGCGAAAATCTTGCGTTCAGGTGGTGTCATTCGTCAAGAAACACGCCGTTATGATGAAGCCAACAAGAGCACGATTCTTATGCGTGTCAAAGAAGGAGCAGCGGATTACCGTTACTTCCCAGAACCAGACCTTCCTTTGTTTGAAATCTCAGATGAGTGGATTGAGGAAATGCGCACGGAGTTGCCAGAGTTTCCAAAAGACCGCCGTGCTCGCTATGTGGCAGAGCTTGGCTTGTCTGACTATGATGCCAGCCAATTGACAGCGACGAAAGTCACTTCTGACTTCTTTGAAGCAGCCGTAGCCCTTGGTGGAGATGCCAAGCAAGTGTCTAACTGGCTCCAAGGTGAAGTGGCGCAATTCATGAATGCAGAAGGCAAAACACTGGAAGAAATCCAATTAACACCAGAAAACTTAGTAGAAATGATTGCCATCATCGAAGATGGAACCATCTCTTCTAAGATTGCCAAGAAAGTCTTCGTTCATTTGGCGAAAAACGGTGGCGGTGCGCGTGAATACGTCGAAAAAGCCGGATTGGTACAGATTTCAGACCCTGAAGTCTTGATTCCAATCATCCACCAAGTCTTCGCAGACAATGAAGCAGCCGTAGCCGACTTCAAGTCAGGGAAACGGAATGCGGACAAGGCCTTCACAGGCTTCCTCATGAAAGCAACCAAAGGCCAAGCTAACCCACAAGTAGCCCTCAAGTTACTTGCTCAAGAATTGGCGAAGTTGAAAGAAGATTGATAGAAAAAGAACCAGCCGAGAGGTTGGTTTTTACTATCCATAAAATTGTGTTAGAATAGGAAAGACCATTACATATCAACTATCATTAGGAGGAGTCACATGAACAAATTTTTAAGAGTTTTATTTATCCTAGTCATTATCGCTATGTCTGGAGCGATTATCTTCCAACTATTCTTTCCATCCTATATGGGAAGTCATTCGGGATATGGTATTTCTGTCGGTTGGCAACGGGAGATTGGGATTTGGAATATGGCAGTCCTTGTGATCTTGATTGCCGTCAATCTCAAATACGATTGGTTTTATCTTCGGACGGTACTAGTGGCCTTGATCATTGGTGGGTTTGGAATTGGGACCAATCATCTTTTCAGTTATTTTCACTATCATCTGCCGGTCAATGGGATTGGTGCGCTTGAAAATTATCTCCTTGTCCTTGGTTGGATTGTTGGGTGGAGATTGGAATCTTCTCGGATCAAGAAGAAATAAGAAGGAGCAGTCAAAGGGCTGCTCTTTTTCATCTTCAGTTTTTCCTTGACAAACAAAAGGAAAACGTTTACAATTTTAAATATAAAGTTTCCTGAAAAGAAAACAAAAAAGGTGAAAACAAGGAGATCATCATATGGCTACTATGAAAGCAGCTCGCTGGCATGCAGCAAAAGACGTTCGTATCGAAGAAGTGGAAGTACCTGAAGTACAACCACATCAAGTAAAAGTGGCAGTTAAGTTCACAGGGATCTGTGGGACGGACTTGCATGAATATTTGGATGGACCGATCTTCATCCCAACTGAAGAACATGTGTATTCTGGTCAAAAAGCACCGGTTACTTTGGGACATGAATTCTCTGGTGAAATTGTAGAAGTCGGAAGTGATGTGACTCGTGTCAAAGTTGGGGATCGCGTGACGATTGAACCAATTTTGGCAAAACATAACCTAATCGGTGACTATAACCTTGATCCAAACTTGAACTTTGTCGGCCTCGCTGCAGATGGTGGTTTTGCCAAATATTGTGTCCTTGACGGTGACATTGTCCATGTGATTCCAGATGGCTTGAGCTATGAACAAGCTGCGCTTACAGAACCTGCAGCTGTGGCTGTTTATGCCGTTCGTCAATCTGCATTGAAAACTGGGGATACAGCCGTTATCTTTGGCTTGGGTCCAATCGGTCTTTTGATTGTTGAAGCCCTTCGTGCAGCAGGAGCATCAAAAATCTATGCGGTTGAATTATCTCCTGAACGCCAAGCGAAAGCGGAAGAATTGGGAGCAATCGTTGTTCGCCCAGAAGAAGGAGAAACAATCGTCGAAGCCATCCATCGCTTGACAGGTGGTGGAGCAGATGTTTCTTATGAAGTGACTGGAGTTCCAGTTGTTTTAGGTCAAGCCCTTGCAGCTGTTCATAAAGCTGGGGAATGTATGGTCGTATCTATCTGGGAACGTGAAGCTAGCATCAATCCAAATGAATTCGCTATCCAAGAAAAATCTCTCAAAGGAATTATTGCCTACCGTCATATTTTCCCTAAAGTATTGGAATTGATGGAACAAGGCTACTTCTCTGCTGAAAAATTGGTTACCAAGAAAATTAAATTGGAAAATATCGTTGAAGAAGGATTTATTGAATTAACACAAGATAAATCTCAAATCAAGATTTTGGTTCAACCTGAATAAGCGAATAAATTTATATGAAATATATGAGGCTGAAACGTTTCGTTTCGGCCTTTTATGATACAATAAAAGTAAGGAACAGATTTAGGAGGGGACTATGTCAAAGACGATGAAAGGAACACTCATGACCTTGATCGCCGGGATCGCTTGGGGACTATCCGGAGTTAGCGGGCAATATTTAATGGTTCATGGATTTTCGGCTATTGAGTTAACAAATCTCCGTTTGCTTTTTTCTGGAATTGTCCTTATTCTTCTTTCCTACGTTGCAGATAAGGAGAAGTTTTTGGCCTTTGCCAAAGATAAATCTTCCTACCTTCCCCTTCTTATTTTTGCCTTTTTAGGATTGTTATTGACTCAGTTGACCTATTTAGAGGCGATTGCTGAAACCAATGCTGGGACTGCTACGGTGTTACAGTATCTCTGTCCAGTGGGAATTTTAGCCTATACCTGTATCATGGATAAGGTGGCCCCTACACTAGCAGAAGTGTTTTCGATGCTTCTAGCGATTGGTGGCACATTCTTAATAGCAACCCATGGTCAACTCAATCAATTGGCCATCAATCCCAAAGGTTTGGCTTGGGGAGTGGTGTCAGCATTTGCCTATGCCCTTTACATCATTCTACCTCTGAACTTAATTCAAAAATGGGGAAGTATGCTGGTGATTGGAGTTGGGATGACTATTCCAGGAATCCTAATGCTCCCTTTTAGTGGTCTTCTTTCTTCTTCTGGAAACTACAGACTCGATACCTGGATGGCCCTTTTTGGCTTGGTGGTGATTGGGACGATTTTTGCCTATACAGCCTTTCTGAAAGGAACCTCTTTGGTAGGAGCCGTTAAAGGAAGCTTGCTGGCGTCCTTTGAGCCTGTTTCGGCAGTTTTCTTTGCCTTTGTCATTATGAAGGAGCATTTTTTTATGGTTGATGTGATTGGGATGGCCATGATCCTCCTTGCAGTTCTCTTGATTTCCCTCAAGGATTTCATGATTCAAAAAGAAAAAGGCATCTTGTAAAATCAAGACCAAACATATTCTAGTTAAAAGGTTGAGACGAAGGTCTTAGCCTTTTTATGATAGGGAAGAGTTATCACTATATAGCGTATACATAGATAGAAAAAGATGTTAAAATAGAACAAAACTTTTTTAAGGAGATAAGGATGAAAAAGATTTTTAAATGGACCCTATTTGCTGTGGCGACTTTGAGTCTAGTAGCTTGTGGCACCACTGCTCAAAAGACAAATTCGCAACAATCAAAGACGGAAAAAGCAGCGAAAAGCTCAGCATCTGACGGTCAAGTAGAGCTGAGCCTAAAAGGAGGGCAATACATCAAACCGCCTGTCCTCAATGACTCAGAAGACGGCACTTATTTGGCCCTTCAATTAGAATTTAAGAATGTTTCCAAAGAATCTATCAACGTGTCAGATTCAGATATCACCATCTACGATGCGGAGAATAACAAGGTCAAATTGCAGTCAGGAATTTATGACCAAACGGAAGCCTTCCAATTGCTCAAGAGTGATCAGTTGGCCCAAGATAAAAAATTAACCGGCTATATAGTCTTTCCAGTCGAAAAAGGCAAAAAATACGAAGTGCAGTATGAACGAAAAACCTATAGCTCTGATAAAAAAACGAAGCCTCTAAAATTTGTGGTGGATTCTTCTCATTATGAGGACAAGGTGGAAGCTTCCACCCTTCTAGCTGATGAATACATCAATCAAGTTTACTTTAGTGGCCAACGAAAGGTCAAAAAGGATAATGCTTTTGTTTTGGGAACTGATTTGAAAAAGGAAGCCAGTGATTTCCGTGCGAAATTTGCGGCTGATTTTACCCGTCAATTGCATGATTACCAATTTCCAGAAGAAGAAGTGACCCAGTTTATTGATGCTTATGAAAAGGAAAATGCAAAGCGTGCTAAATTAACCTATAAGGTGAAACAATATCTCCCGGACAAGGTGGTCATTAGTTTAAATCCTGAGACTGTCAGCATGGAAAAGACGATTTTAAACCACATGCAGACCTTCTATCAAGAACATCGTAAAGACTACCCAGGGATCATCGAAGCGAATCAGGCTCAAAACAAAGCCTATAGAGAGGAAATGATGGCTTCTCTTGCAGATCGTCCCTTAACGACGCCGGATCGGTACGACTACCAGTTGACCTTTGTTAAGAAAGATGGCAAGTGGGAAGTGGAAAAAGCCTATAATAGTGATAGCTTTATGGAAAAATTCGAGGGAAATCTTTCTTAAGGCTGAAGTTGGCACTCCTAGGAAATGAATCTAGGAGTGTTTTTATCTATAGTTTGAAACTATATCAAAACCCAAGAAACAGGAATTAGACGGAAACACCTATTAGTGATAGAATAATTTTAAGTTTGAAAGGAGATGAAGGCTTGTGTCTTTTTCTTATGAAGAGTTAGCAGAGATTCGCCACTATATCCACCAACACCCTGAATTGTCTGGTCAAGAATACCAGACAACCGCCTTTATAAGGGAACGTTTGGAAGAGTTGGGGATTCGTATTTTAGAGAGTGGGTTAAAAACTGGTCTGATTGCAGAAATTGGGTCCGGCCAACCAGTGGTGGCGCTACGTGCAGATATCGACGCCCTTCCGATTTTGGAACAAACGAATCTTCCCTACCAAAGTCAATATCCAGGTGTCATGCATGCTTGTGGTCACGATTTTCATCAAACCAGTCTTCTAGGAGCAGCAGCTCTTCTCAAGGAAAAAGAAGATCAGCTGGAAGGAACAATACGCTTGATCTTTCAACCGGCAGAAGAAATTTCAGAAGGTGCTTCTGACGTTCTAGCAACAGGACTGTTGGAGGATGTTCAAGGAATTATTGGATTTCATAATATGCCTCAGCTAAAAGCAGGACAACTTGCTTTGAATGCTGGAGCTATGATGGCAGGGGTAGAGAAATTTAAGGTCACTGTAACAGGGGTTAGTAGCCATGCTGCGAGACCAGACTTGGGAGTTGATACGGTAACAGCCGTCACAACCATGGTTCAGAATGTACAATTATTAATTTCACGGACCGTTTCTCCTTTTGAAACAGCTGTTTTGTCTATTACTCACTTGGATGTAGGTTCAACCTGGAATGTACTCCCAAAATCAGGCTATTTTGAAGGAACGATTCGCTCCTTTAATCCGAGTGTGCAAAGAGAGTTGAAGGAACATTTCATTTCGATCATTCGTCATATAGCAAAAAGCCTGGAAGTGGATGTGGCTTTTGAGTGGGGAGTGACCCCGCCTGTTACCTTTAATGATGAGGAATTGACCAAAGTCGTTTGGGAAGCTTCACAAGACTTGGCTGAGGTGCTTCCAGCAAATCCATCTACAGCTGGAGAAGACTTCGCCTTTTACCAAGAACGAATTCCTGGAGTTTTTGCCTTTATCGGTTCAAATGGAGATCCGGATGCGCCAGACCTCCATCATGATCACATGACCATCGATGATGCAGCCTTTCAGGTATCCGTTCCCTATTATGTTGAAAATGCGCAAGCTTTATTGCGGTATTTCAAAGAAAAATAAGTGTGATAAAGAAAAACTATCACCTCCATAAAAAATATATATTAGGCAAGTGAATGTTTTTCTGATAAAATAAAAAAATACTTTTAAAATGGCGTTTTATGTGCCTGAAACCAAAAAGGAGATCCTATGAATCTAAAAAAAGTGATTAAGTATTCTGCTTTAGGATTAGTTGCAGTCCTTGCAACCAGTGCTTTAGTAGCATGTTCATCTGGTAAATCAGCCAGTGGTAAGAAAACCATTGAAGTTGGGACTGTTGGAACAACCAAACCATTCTCTTACGAAGAAAAAGACGGCAAGCTAACCGGTTATGAAATCGAAGTTTTGCGTGAAATCTTCAAAGGCTCAGACAAATATGAAGTAAACTTTAACAAAACAGAGTGGTCTTCCGTCTTTGCTGGCTTAGATAGTGACCGTTTCCAAATCGGTGCCAACAACATTAGTTACTCAAAAGAGCGGGAAGAAAAATACCTCTATCCAAATCCATATGCTCGCAATCCATTAGTGTTGGTCGTACCAAAAGATTCTTCTATTAAATCGTTGGATGACATTGGTGGCAAGAAAACAGAAGTTGTTCAAGGAACATCTACTGCTAAACAATTAGAAGATTTCAATAAAAAACATTCAGATAATCCAACTGACTTGCAATACACAGATGGAACCATTCAAACCATCATGGCTAATTTAGCGGATGGTCGTACAGATTACAAGATCTTCGAACGGATCTCAGTAGATACTATCATTCGTGATCAAGGCTATGACAACTTGAAGGTTATCGAGCTTCCAAGCGACCAACAACCTTATGTGTATCCAATTATTGCAAAAGAGGATAAAGACCTTCAAAAATTTGTCAACAAACGTATCAAGGAACTCTATGACAATGGAACCCTTGAAAAACTGTCTAAAAAATACTTTGGTGGAGTTTATCTACCAGAAGCAAAAGATATTAAAGAATAATATATAATTAAAGGAGACTTCAAAATGAAATTGAAAAAAATTCTTGGTTTAACAGCTCTTGCAGCTATTGCAACATTTGCTCTTGCAGCATGTGGTTCTTCAAAATCATCTAGCAAAGATGGTGAAACAACTGTAAAAGTAGGTGTCATGACTTTGAGCGATACTGAAAAAGCTCGTTGGGATCAAGTTCAAAAGAACTTGGATGACGCTAAAACAGGAATCAAATTGGAATTCACTCAATTTACAGACTACTCACAACCAAACGTGGCTGTAAAAGATGGTAGCGTGGATATCAATGCTTTCCAACACTACAACTTCCTTGATAACTGGAACTCTAAAAACGACAATGCCCTTGTTGCAGTAGCAGATACGTACATCGCTCCAATCCGTCTTTACTCTGGTACAGAAAACGGTAAAAACAAATACACTTCAATTAAAGAAATTCCTAAAGGTGGAACAATCGCTGTACCAAATGACCCAACAAATGAAAGCCGTGCCTTGTATGTCTTGCAATCAGCAGGTTTGATTAAATTGGATACCAAAGATGGACAATTGGCAAACGTGTCAAACATCAAAGAAAATTCAAAAGATTTGAAGATTTCTGAATTGGATGCTTCACAAACACCATCTGCTCTTCCATCAGTAGATGCTGCAGTCATCAACAATACCTTCGTTCGTGAAGCAGGCGTTGATTTCAAAAAAGCTATCTATGTTGAAAAGAAAGACAACAACTCAAAACAATGGTACAATTTGATCGCTGCTAAGAAAGATTGGGAAAAATCTGATAAAGCAAAAGCTATCAAAGAAATCATCAAAGCCTATCACAAAGACAATGTGAAGAAAGTGATCGAAGAATCTTCAGAAGGAATGGACCAACCAGTCTTTTAAGATTCGATCTCAAGTGTATGAAGGAGGTGGAGAAGCAATTCTCTACCTCTTATCGTGTATTAGGAGGAATGCATGCCTTTTGCAACAGAAGCGGAACAAATTCGTAAATTTGAAAATGATGAGGTCGCACAACATTATTTTGAAGTGTTGCGAACCTTGATTTCAAAAAAATCCATCTTTGCTCAACAAGTAGGTCTCAAGGAAGTGGCCAACTATTTGGGGGAAATTTTTACAGCTGCAGGAGCCAAAGTCGAAGTTGATGATAGCTACACAGCCCCTTTTGTGATTGCCAAATTTTTCTCCCCAAATCCAGACGCAAAAACCATCATCTTCTATAACCACTATGATACAGTACCAGCGGATGGAGACCAACCTTGGACGGGAGATCCTTTTACCTTATCGGTTCATTACGGGACCATGTACGGTCGAGGGGTTGATGATGACAAGGGACATATCACAGCTCGTCTCACAGCTCTTCGAAAATACATTCGTGAAAGTGGCGATTTGCCAGTCAATATCACCTTTATCATCGAAGGGGCAGAGGAGTCTGCATCGACTGACTTGGATAAATACTTAGCTAAACATAAAAAGCACTTGCGTGGGGCAGACCTCCTAGTTTGGGAACAAGGTACCCGAAATCATCAGGGTCAGTTGGAAATTTCTGGTGGTAGCAAAGGGATCGTCACCTTTGATATGGTGGTGAAGAGTGCAGAAGTGGATATCCATTCCAGCTATGGTGGTGTCGTAGACTCTGCTTCCTGGTATTTGTTAAATGCTATTGCAAGTCTACGTGACAAAGAAGGTCGAATCTTGGTGGATGGGATCTACGATCAGATTCAAGAACCCAATGAACGCGAGCTGGCTTTGATTGAACAATATGCCAACAAAGGCCCAGAAGATGTTGCAGAAACCTATGGTCTAACCCTCCCCGTCTTGAAGGAAGACCGGAAAGAATTTCTGCGCCGTTTCTATTTTAAACCAGCCTTGAATATTGAAGGTTTTGGTTCTGGTTACCAAGGTCAAGGTGTCAAAACGATTCTTCCAGCAGAGGCGCGTGCTAAGATGGAGGTGCGCTTGGTTCCAGGACTAGATCCCAAAGATGTCTTAGAAAAGATCAAGCAGCAATTGAAGAAAAATGGCTATGATCAGGTCGAATTGGTATACACTCTCGGTGAAATGAGTTACCGAAGTGATATGAGTGCCCCATCGATTTTAAATGTGATTCAGCTGGCCAAAGATTTCTATAGAGAAGGGGTTTCAGTTCTTCCAACAACAGCGGGAACAGGACCAATGCATACGGTATTTGAGGCTTTGCAGGTACCTATGGCAGCCTTTGGAATTGGCAATGCCAATAGCCGTGACCATGGGGGCGATGAGAATGTGAAAATCGCCGATTATTATACCCATATTGAATTGATAAAGGAGTTAATAGCAAGTTATGAGTAAAGCAATGATTCAGCTGGACCACATTGATGTGACCTTCCAGCAAAAGAAACGTCAGATTCAAGCTGTCAAAGATGTGACCATTCAGATCAATGAAGGCGATATCTATGGGATTGTGGGTTATTCCGGAGCCGGAAAATCGACCTTGGTTCGGGTGATCAATCTCTTGCAAGTGCCTAGCGCCGGAACCATTACTGTGGATGGAGATGTGATTTATCAAGATCAGGTGACCCTAAAACCAGCTGCCCTAAGAGAGAAACGTAGGGATATCGGGATGATCTTCCAACACTTTAACCTGATGGCTCAAATGACTGTCGCAGAAAATGTTGCTTTCGCCCTCAAGCATTCTAAATTAAACAAAGAACAAAAGAATGAGAAAGTGGCGAAATTGTTGGAACTAGTTGGTCTAGCTGACCGTGCAGAAAATTACCCAGCCCAATTATCTGGTGGTCAAAAGCAACGGGTTGCGATTGCGCGTGCCCTTGCCAACGATCCAAAGATTTTGATCTCAGATGAGTCAACTTCAGCCTTGGATCCAAAGACGACCAAACAAATTCTAGCTTTATTGCAAGAATTGAACAAAAAACTAGGCTTGACCATTGTCTTGATTACCCATGAGATGCAAATTGTCAAAGATATAGCGAACCGAGTAGCTGTCATGCAAAATGGCGAATTGATCGAAGAAGGATCTGTTTTAGATATCTTCTCGAATCCGAAAAATGCCTTGACCCAAGACTTTATCACTGTTGCAACAGGAATCGATGAAGCCATGGTGAAAATCAACCAACAAGCGATTGTTAAGAACTTGCCAGATGATTCGATTTTAGCGCATCTCAAGTATGCAGGTTCTGTAACAGATACAGCCATCATCAATGATATTTACAAGCAGTACCAAGTATCTGCCAACATTTTATTTGGGAATATCGAGATCCTTGATAACACGCCTGTTGGAGAGTTGGTGGTCATCTTATCAGGTGAAACTCAAAATCTGGAAACGGCCAAAGCTGAGTTAGAAAATGCAGGAGTTTCCGTGACTATTGTGAAAGATGGGAGAAAAGCATGATCCAGTTAATTCAAACATATTTACCAAATGTCTATAAATTAGGGTGGTCTGGCCAGTATGGTTGGGGAACCGCTATTTACCTGACACTTTATATGACCGTTATTTCCTTCATTATTGGTGGATTTTTAGGTTTAGTGACAGGGCTTTTATTAGTCTTGACCCGTCCAGGTGGCGTCATCGAAAATAGAATCGTTTTCCAAATTTTAGACAAGATTACTTCTTTGTTCCGCGCCATTCCCTTCATTATCTTGTTGGCCTTTATTAATCCATTGACCTACTTGCTCTTGAAAAATACCATCGGACCTACAGCAGCCCTTGTTCCATTGTCCCTAGCTGTCTTTCCATTCTTTGCCCGCCAAGTTCAAGTTGTCTTGTCCGAATTGGATGGAGGCGTGATTGAAGCGGCCCAAGCCAGTGGGGCAACCTTCTGGGATATTGTCGGTGTCTACCTTCGTGAAGGGCTTCCAGATTTGATCCGCGTAACAACCGTGACCATCATTTCCTTGATCGGGGAAACCGCCATGGCTGGTGCCGTTGGGGCAGGAGGACTAGGAACCTTAGCCATCAACTACGGGAAAAACATGTTTAACAATGATGTCATCTTTGTAGCGACCTTGTTGATTCTCATTCTGATCGTTCTGGTCCAATTTATGGGCGATTTCCTATCCAAGAAAATTAGCCACCGGTAATGATGGGATAGATACATGAAAATAATACAGAAACATCAGTTTAAGCAGGTTGCGGCCTTTGCAGGCTTGTATTTTCTTGCTATTGGCTTAGGCGTCCTGCTTGGAAGTCTGGTTGATCATCGAGGCAACATGTTTTATGCTCCAGCCTTCTCTGCTCTAGTTGGTGGAGCCATCTATCGACTCTATGTTGAAAAAATTCAACGAACAGGAGCCATTCTAGTCGTTGCTCTTGTGATTGGTGCTTTTTTCCTTTTCACTCGTCATGGGGCCGGAGCTTTTCTTCCTGCTCTTGTTGGAGGCCTCTTGGCTGAATTGGTCGCAGCCCGTGGCCACTATCAGTCGAAGCTAGGCAATGCGCTTTCCTTCCTCCTCTTTTCCTTTACGACGACAGGGCCCATTCTTATGATGTGGATCCAACCGGCTAGTTACCGTGCTTCTTTACTAGCCCGTGGGAAGTCGATGGATTATATTGAACGCGTTATGGTACCGTCGAATATGGGAACGGTGAGCTGGTTTATACTGACCCTTCTTCTTGGAGCTCTACTAGGTTATCTTCTTGGACAATTGGTCTATCAAAAGCTAGATAGAAAATGATATGATGGAGAAGAAATATGCACAATAATTTACTAGTCCTTCAGTCAGACTTTGGTCTGGTAGATGGGGCTGTCTCTGCTATGATCGGGGTTGCTTTAGAGGAATCACCAACCCTCAAGATACACCACTTGACCCATGACATTACACCTTATAATATCTTTGAGGGAAGTTACCGCCTCTTTCAGACAGTGGCTTACTGGCCTGAGGGGACAACCTTTGTTTCGGTCGTCGATCCGGGTGTCGGCTCTAAACGAAAGAGCGTCGTAGCCAAAACGGCCAAAAATCAATACATTGTCACACCAGATAATGGGACCCTCTCTTTCATCAAGAAACATGTAGGGATTGTTGCCATTCGTGAGATTTCAGAGGTGAAGAACCGCCGGGCCAATACAGAGTTTTCTTATACCTTCCATGGGCGCGATGTCTATGCCTATACAGGAGCTAAGTTAGCCAGTGGCCATATCAGCTTTGAGGAAGTGGGTCCAGAACTCAGTGTTGAACACATTGTAGAAATTCCAGTGGTGGAGACCATCTTTGAAGAGAACTTAGTTAAAGGAGCAGTCGATATTCTCGATGTGCGCTTTGGTTCTCTGTGGACTTCGATTACTCGGGAAGAGTTTAATCATTTGGAACCCGAATTTGGGGAACGCTTTGAAGTGACCATCTATAACAATGACATGCTGGTTTACCAAAACCAAGTGACCTATGGCAAGTCTTTCGCTGATGTGCGGATTGGACAGCCAATCCTTTATATCAATTCCCTCTACCGTGTTGGTCTTGCCATCAACCAGGGATCCTTTGCCAAGGCCCATAATGTAGGAGTTGGAGCTTCTTGGCATATCGAAATTAGAAAAATGGAAAATTAATAGGAGATAAAATATGAAACAAAAACAAGCTTTTTCAATTAAGGATGTTGTAGCCATTGGGGTTGGAGCAGCCCTCTTTGTGGTCATTGCGATGATTCCAATTCCGGCACCTGCACCGAATACGAGTATTCAGTTGCAATATGCCCTTCAGGCCCTCTTCAGTGTAGTTTTTGGACCAATTGTTGGTTTCTTAATGGGCTTAATTGGTCATGCCATTAAGGATGCTATGTCAGGTGGTCTATGGTGGACTTGGATCATTTCAAGTGGTTTGTTTGGACTCTTTGTTGGTTTCTTCCGTAAGCAAATCGGTGAACTTAAAGGGGAAGTGACCAAGAAAGAATTGATCGTCTTTAACGTTGTGCAAGTCATTGCCAACTTGCTTATTTGGGGATTGATTGCTCCGATTGGGGATGTGATGATCTACAAAGAAAGTGCCAACAAGGTCTTCCTTCAGGGTGTTGTAGCAGGTTCTGTCAATGCTTTAGTTGTAGCTATTGCAGGTTCTCTTCTTTTGATTGCCTATGCTCGTACCCAAACAAAAGACGGAAGTTTGTCTAAAGACTAATTATAAATAAGAAGAGAAAGTCTGGGAAACCAGGCTTTTTTTGTTTATCGAAAATATTTTTTACAAAATGTAATATATATATTGCAAAATAGAAAATATAGTGTATAATAGAGCTATAAAAACAAGAAAGGAAAAGCGTGTGGCGAAAAATCTCAAATTAAAAATGGCCCGGGTCGAACATGATATGACCCAGGGGGATCTTGCAGATGCCATCGGGGTGACGCGTCAGACCATCGGCCTGATTGAGGCGGGGAAATATAACCCAACCCTCAGCCTCTGCCTGGCCATTTGTAAGACCTTGGATAAGACGCTGGATCAACTGTTCTGGGAGTAACAGTTTTAACAATAGAAAGAGGAAATAAATGAAACAAAAGAAAGAACCAATTGTAAAAGATGAGCGGACCATGCTGCTTGATGGAAAAATTGCAGGGGAACTTGTTCTAGGAATGACCTGCTTTATTGCAGTCTCTGCCTTTGTGAAAGCTAGTATCCTGGACTTGGACCTAATATCCTATATTCCAGAGCTTATTCTCTTGATTGTCATGGGAGCTTATGCCTTTGTGAGAAGGATCAGTTCAGGGATTGATGTTCGAGATATGTTAGAAAAAGATAGCTGGTTGAGCCGCCTTGGGTCAGGTCTAGTCTTTGCTGTGCTGATGATAGCCATGGATGTGATTGGAAAGCGAGAGGCAACGAGCTTTATCTTGAGTCCCAAGTATCTGGTCAAAATTTTATTAGAAATCGTCGTCTTTGCCATCTTGACTTATCTGCTTGAAAAACCACTTGCTCTTATCAATCGGAAAAAACAAGAGAAGATAGAGGCAGAGTTAGAGGATGAAGAATAAGGAGAAAACAATGAGATTACAATTGCTGAACAAACAAATCATAGATGAACGAGAAGAAGGACTGGCCAATAAAGCTGGTGCGGAGACGGCTGGTTTTATGTTCCTTGCCTTAACTGTTTTTAGTGTGGGATCCATTTTTACGTCTAAGGTGGGGCTCAGTCCAATCATGGTGGTAGCCTTACTCATCGTCTCAGGAATGTATTATTCGGTGCGCTGTCAGCGATTGGGTGTGAGATTTATCAGTTATAGCTATCTAAATGTGATGGGAATTGTAGCAGTAACCCTTGTTCTTTCCTTGTTCATCTGGGCTCAAAATTTTCAATTAAACCAGGCTGTCTATCAGTCAAATCCCTTCCATTCAAAATTCTTACTGGTGCTACCTATTACCTTTTTACTGAATCTTCCGATTGTATGGGGGGTGAATTCCCTTGTAATGCTCCTAGCAAAAGTTGAGAAAAAACGCTATGAAGCCTATCTGGATCAGTTGGAGAAGGAAGAGTAACTTGGTTTCATCGTGTAAAAGTCTGGTATCCCAGGCTTTTATTTTTCAGTCAAATAAATTGCATTCGTTTTCTTGGGAGAGTATACTGGTATAGTTGAATGAAAAATTCTGATAATTTAATCTTAGAAAAGAGAATATTATGGCAAAACCTATTCGCGTATTACTCTATTACCTCTATACCCCCATTGAAAATGCAGAACAATTTGCAGCCAACCACTTGGCTTTCTGTAAATCAATCGGTCTTAAAGGGCGTATCCTAGTGGCTGACGAAGGAATCAATGGAACTGTTTCTGGTGACTACGAAACAACTCAAAAATACATGGACTACGTTCACAGCCTTCCAGGGATGGAAGACCTCTGGTTCAAGATGGATGAGGAAGAAGAGCAAGCTTTCAAGAAGATGTTTGTACGTTATAAGAAAGAGATTGTCCACCTTGGTTTAGAGGATGATAATTTCGATAATGACATCAATCCACTTGAAACGACTGGTGCTTACTTGTCTCCAAAAGAGTTTAAAGATGCTCTTCTCGACGAAGATACTGTTGTCCTTGATACTCGTAACGACTACGAGTACGATCTTGGTCACTTCCGTGGGGCTATTCGTCCAGACATCCGCAACTTCCGTGAGTTGCCACAATGGGTCCGTGATAACAAGGAAAAATTCATGGACAAGCGTGTGGTCGTATACTGTACGGGTGGAGTCCGTTGTGAGAAATTCTCAGGCTGGATGGTGCGTGAAGGCTACAAAGATGTTGGTCAATTACACGGAGGAATCGCGACTTACGGGAAAGATCCAGAAGTTCAAGGCGAACTGTGGGATGGGAAGATGTACGTTTTTGACGAGCGGATTGCTGTCGATGTTAACCATGTTGATCCAAGTGTTGTCGGAAAAGACTGGTTCGATGGTACACCTTGTGAACGCTATGTCAACTGTGGCAATCCCTTCTGTAACCGTCGTATCCTTGCTTCAGAAGAAAATGAAGACAAGTACCTCCGTGGCTGCTCGCATGAGTGCCGGGTTCACCCTCGCAATCGTTATGTAGAAGAACACGACTTGTCACAAGCAGAAGTTGCTGAGCGTTTGGCCCTTATCGGTGAGACGCTTGATGGAGCACCTGCATAATAGAAACAAACAGTCTGAAAGCTCAGGCTGTTTTTATATGGAAATTGATTGAAAATTGTGCTATACTTTAGGTAAGCGATTTCACAAAGGAGAAAACAAATGAGTATCGTGTTTTCAATCAAAAATAAAAAGAGCTTATTTGGCTATCAGAAAGTACTCGCAGCACAGGAAGTTCTTAAATTGGTGGAAGGGTTGACAACCTACAACTATGATCCTGCTACTCTTCATCGTCCCTTAAATGATTTTGAAGGCTTGAACTGTATCGTGTATAGAAAGAGTGGTCTTCCTCTGCAGTTACGCTATTTTGATGAGGAAGAGTCTTATCAGATTCAGGTGCCCTCTTTTGCGGTAGAAGAAGATTGGCAGTTGGCCCTGCGCTGGATCAGTCGTTTAGCAGAAGTGTTGGGAACAGAGATTGTATCGAGCGACGGCGTGAGCTATACTCCAGATTCTATTTTCCATTTTGATTATGAAGTCGTTATCCTAGAAACGCTGGGGAATTTGACCAAGGAAAAAGATCTAAAAGAGTTTGAAGTACAAGGCTTCGCTCATCCGGTCTATTTGGATCGGGATACAGTGCAGGAAGTCTTGAACCATGTCCATCCCCTAGAAGCCTACTCCGCCTTTATCAAGAAGATTCAATATAGTGCAGCTTATTTCAGTCAAGTCCGTTTTTACCAACAGGAGGAGAAAGGAGCCTTCTTAGCCAGCTATAGCTTGACAGAAGATACGGATACAGTCTTGCCACGGGTGCCACATGTTCCTGCAGAATATGTAGAAATCGTGGGCTTAGCGGGTATCATTGATTGGCGGGTGCTATTGGTAGCGATCGAGGGAGATCCGGATAAGCCAGAAAATTACCATCCAATTAGTTCTCTTGCTCTGAAGGACTTACTGGAGGCCTTAGAGCCAGATGAATTCCAGCTGCTTGATGCTAGTCAAATTGAAATCAAAAAATTGTCCAAAGAACGCTTGCTAGAATTAGCACAATTGGAGAATAAGTAAAAAATATTGCAGTGAACTGTCCTTCCGACGTTTGATCCAAAAAATCTAACGTCTGGGAGCAGTTCTTTTTTATACTCTTACCTTTGATCAAAAACCAATGACTAGGCTAATTGTGGTATAATAGGGGACTAGAAGTAGAATGAAAGAGGTGCACGAAATGCTGTTAGAAGAATTTGACGCCAACCGACAGGCTATTATTAATCCACAAGACTTACACAAACCAATTGAAGGATTTCCCAAAGTAGTCATCTCTTGCTTTTCAAGAGTAACTTTTGCGCGCCTCCTTGAAAATTATGAACATGAGGTCATCACAAGAACCTCCATGGCCAACTTTGAAGTTCTCGTTTATGGGATCACTATCGGAGACCAACAGATCGCTGCCTTTAATGCGCCCGTTGGGGCAGCTTCCTGTGTGGGAATTATTGAGGATTTGATTCAATTTGGGATGGAAAAACTCGTTCTTTTTGGGACTTGTGGGGTTTTGGACAGGGATATTGAAGCGACCTCCATCATCATTCCAACAGCAGCTCTTCGGGATGAAGGGACCAGCTACCACTATCTTCCGGCTAGTGATGAAGTGGAAGTAAATAAGGAAAGCCTTCCTCTCTTCCAAGCCTTTCTGGATCGTCACATGGTTTCCTATCAGTCAGGAAAAGTGTGGACGACAGATGCACCGTACCGGGAAACCATCGACAAGATGAAACGTCGAAAGGAAGCAGGAGCCATCTGTGTGGATATGGAATGTTCGGCAGTGGCAGCCTTAGCAGCTTTTAGGGGCTTTGAACTCTGCCATTTTTTCTACGCGGCGGACCACCTCTCTGAAGAAAAATGGGATATCCGAACCTTATCTAGTCATGAGGACTTAGATGGTAAGGACCGAATCGCAGAGTTAGCCATTCAATTTGCGCTCTTATGGGAAAAGGCAAACTAAATGAAAGAAGCAATCATCGAATTGAAGGATTTTTCCTTCCAGTATAAGGCTCAGTCTGAGCCGACCTTAAAGGGGATTAACCTGACCATCTACGAGGGGGAAAAGGTCCTGATTGTGGGACCATCTGGCTCTGGTAAGTCAACCATTGGTCAGTGTCTAAACGGGATTATTCCCAATATCTATAAGGGAACCAGTAGTGGGCAATTTCTCATTCAGGGGACAGAAGCCTTTAATCATAGTGTTTATGAAAAATCTCACTTGGTCAGTACGGTTTTACAGGATACGGATGGCCAGTTTATCGGTCTTAGTGTCGCAGAAGACTTGGCTTTTGCCCTTGAAAATGACATGGTGGAGCTGGGAACGATGAAAGAGCGTGTGCAGAGTTGGGCAGAACGCTTAGATTTGATGAAGCTCTTGGAACATCGGCCACAAGATTTGTCCGGTGGGCAAAAACAGCGAGTGAGCTTAGCAGGCGTTCTAATTGACGAAAGTCCGATCCTGCTCTTTGATGAGCCACTGGCTAATCTAGATCCCAAGTCGGGTCAGGATATCATTGATCTAATCGATCAAATTCATGAAGAGCAAGGGACGACCACTATTATCATCGAACACCGTTTGGAGGATGTGCTCTATCGTCCCATTGATCGGGTCATCTTGATCAATCAAGGGCAAGTCCTCTTTAATGGGGAGCCAGATGAGTTGTTGAGAACGACACTGCTAGCTGAAAATGGGATTCGGGAGCCCCTCTATTTAACAACTCTTCGCCAGTTAGGCCAGGATATCAGCAAGCTACCGAATTTGGATAACGTTGAAAAAATACCACTTGAAGATTTATCAGTAGAAATTCCAACTCCACATTTTGAAAAAGGTGCAGAGGCAGAAGCAATTTTAGAGCTTGGTCATTTGAACTTTGCCTATCGAGAAAGCCAGCCTATTCTTAAAGATCTTTCTTTAACCGTTCCAAAAGGACAACGGCTAGCAATTGTTGGTAAAAATGGGGCTGGAAAATCTACCCTTGCTAAGGCGATTTGTGGCTTCATCCAGACGGAAGGAACCTATTTCTCAAAGGGAGAGGATATCAAGGGTGATAGTGTCAAGGAGCGGGCAGAGAGAGTAGGTTATGTCCTGCAAAATCCTAACCAGATGATTTCATCGACCATGGTGTTTGATGAGGTAGCTCTCGGTCTTCACTTGAGAAATGTCCCAGAGGACCAGATTGAAAATCGTGTCCATCAAGCCTTGAAAACCTGTGGTCTCTTCGAATTTCGTAAGTGGCCAATTTCTGCTCTATCCTATGGCCAGAAAAAGCGGGTGACCATCGCTTCGATTTTAGTATTGGGGCCTGAGGTTTTGGTACTGGATGAACCGACGGCAGGCCAGGATCAACGAAACTATACAGAAATTATGGATTTCCTTGATGAACTTCAGCAAAAGGGGCATACTATTGTCATGATTACCCACGATATGCAGCTCATGCTAGATTATTCCGACCGGGCAGTCGTGGTTATGGATGGGCAGGTTTTGGCTGATTTGACACCGGCAGAGCTCTTGACCCAACCAGAAATTTTGAGACGGGCTAATTTGAAAGAAACGTCTATTTTCGACTTGGCAAATCGACTTGGTGTCGATCCTCTTGCCTTGACCCAGTTTTATATGAATCAGAAGGGGGAAGGTCATGAATAATCGCTTAGTCGGCTACCATGCCGGAACCAGCTTTCTGCATCGCCTTTCAGGCGCTAGCAAGCTTCTTTTCTTATTGTTGGTATCATTAGCTGCCATGTTGAGTTACGATACTCGCTTGTTGTTGGTCATTGGTTTGGGTGCCCTCACCTTATTTGCAACCTCAGGCATTCGTTTGAAAGACATCTCTTTTGTTCTTAGTTTTGCCTTAGCTTTTGCCCTTCTAAATGTCTTGATGGTCTATCTTTTTGCCCCCCAATATGGGGTAGAAATCTATGGAGCAAAAACAGTTCTTCTAGATGGTTTAGGAGCTTATAGCATTACAGCTCAAGAGTTGTTTTATCTTTTCAACCTTACTTTGAAATATGTCTGTACCATTCCTTTGGCTCTTATTTTCCTGATGACCACCCATCCTAGTCAATTTGCTTCGAGTCTTAATCAGATAGGAGTGTCCTACAAGATTGCTTATTCAGTCAGCTTGACCCTGCGCTATATTCCAGATGTGCAGGAGGAATACCAGATTATCAAGCTCTCCCAAGAAGCAAGAGGATTGGAGTTGTCCAAAAAGGCCAACTTTGTCCAGCGGGTGAAGGGAAATCTTCAGATGATTTCTCCCTTAATTTTTAGTTCTCTAGAGCGGATTGAAACGATTTCTACGGCGATGGAATTGCGACGCTTTGGAAAAAATAAAAAACGAACCTGGTACACCTATCAGGAGATGACGACTCGTGATCACTTGATTATCCTGGGGTCAATCTTTATGGTAGTCTTAAGTATCGTCCTGATTTGGGTAAACCAAGGTCGCTTCTATAATCCTTGGAGGTAAGAATATGTCAGAGACGATTTTAATAACGGGAGCATCAGCCGGTTTTGGACAAGCCATCTGTCGTCGCTTAGTTGCCGATGGGCATCGGGTGATTGGTGCAGCTAGACGCTTAGATAAATTGACAGCTCTTCAAGAGGAGTTAGGCACAGCCTTTTTCCCACTGCAAATGGACGTGACGGAACCCTCTCAGGTAGATCATGCACTTGCTAGTTTGCCAAAAACTTGGGAGAGAATTGATGTCTTGGTGAATAATGCTGGCTTGGCCCTAGGCCTCGCTCCAGCTCATGAAGCAGAGATCGTAGATTGGTTGACCATGATTCAGACCAACATTATCGGTCTGACCTATTTGACCCGGCAAATCCTCCCCCAGATGGTGGAAAGAAATGACGGTTATGTCATCAATATGGGCTCTACGGCAGGAACAGTGCCTTATCCAGGAGCCAATGTCTACGGAGCATCCAAAGCCTTTGTCAAGCAATTCTCCCTCAATCTTCGAGCAGATCTTGCAGGGAAGAAGATTCGTGTCAGCAATATTGAACCTGGTCTATGTGAAGGGACTGAATTCTCTTCTATTCGCTTTAAAGGAGACGAAGAACGGGTAGAGGCTCTCTATCGCGATGCCCATGCCATTCAGCCTGAAGACATTGCGAATACTGTAGCTTGGCTCGTTCAACAGCCCAAGCATGTCAATGTTAACCGGATTGAAATCATGCCCGTTTCCCAAACCTTTGGCCCTCAACCCGTTTATCGTGACTAAAAAGAGAAACAACCACTCCACAAGGGATTGGTTGTTTTTTATGTTTCCTCTGGTATAATAGAAGGCAAAGTAAGGAGAAAAAGATGTCAGCTGCGTTAATTATTGGTTCTACCGTTTGTGATGTGATGATCTACTTGGATCGTTTGCCGAGTCGTGAAGGAGATGCCCATATTGATCACCAACAATGGTCTGTGGGAGGTTGTGCCTTTAATGTCGTCAATATTCTTCATTTTTTGTCGAAACCCTACCAGTTTGTCTCGCCTGTTGGTTCTGGGATGTATGGTGATTTTATTCGGAGAGAGCTAAAACAATTAGGGATTTCCTCTAGCATCTCATTAGAAGGGGCCAATGGTTGCTGTTACTGCTTTGTAGAGTCTGATGGTGAGAGGACCTTCTTATCAGATCACGGAGTGGAGTATAGCTTCCAAGCAGAGTGGCTAAAAGAGATCGAGACAGATCCGTTTGATTACATCTACTTGTGTGGCCTTGAAGTCGAGGAGCCAACCGGTCTTGCATTGGTGCAGTCTGTTTCGCAATTAGAAGGCCAGGTGATTTTCGCACCAGGACCACGCGGACTCATGATTCCCAAAGATCGACTGGAAGCAATTTATGATCTGCATCCGATTCTCCATGTTAATGAGGCTGAAGCACTGGCTTTTTCTGGGTGTAGAGAGATCCAGCCAGCCATCGAACGTTTGTATCAGAGAACGGGGCAATTAGTCATTGTCACCTTGGGGGAAAAAGGAGCGGTTGCCTATGATGGCAACTGGTATGAGGCGGACGGTTTCCCAGCAGAAGTCGTTGATACAGTAGGTGCTGGGGATAGCCATGTCGGAGCTTTTATATCCGCTCGTTTAGAAGGTTTAGATATCGCGCAAGCCTTAAGCTTTGCCAATAAAGTCTCTAGCCAGATTGTTGCAAGTAAGGGCGTTCATCTGACAAAAGAGCAGCAAGAAGCCCTGCGAACAGAATTGAAACAAAAATAAAAAAGAGAGTGGGACAGAAATCGGCCATTCGTTAGAATTCGATTTCGTCGTCCCACCTCCGCACAGTTGAGTAGGGCTGTAAAAGCTGATGAAATCAGCGTAGTAGAGCTCACTCAACCACTGCGTCTTGCTCGACAATCCAAAAACAATTGAGAGGCTAGGACTTTTGTCTCAGCCTCTTTTTTGACTTTATCCGCTTGGCCCTTTGTATCTTATTATAAAGGCCGCTTATTGGGCATGCCTGCTTTTCTTGGGTATTTATTGGGGGTTTCTTTTTTCTTTTCTACAACAGTGATATAGCGTGGATCTCCATTTGGCAATTCATACTGTAGATTGTCTTCAACCTTGCTAAATAGCAGGTTCAGGGCGTTTTTGGCTTCCTCCAACTCTTCTGGAGCATTGCTAGCTTTAAGTGCGAGGAGGCGCCCCCCTACTTTCAAATAAGGAATGGTCAGCTCAGAAAGGACCTGCATCCGAGCAACGGCACGAGCAGTCACAAGGTCAAATTGGGCACGAAAAGCCTTGTCTTGCGCAAAGTCCTCCGCACGTCCATGGTAGAAATGAACTCCGCGCAAACCTAACTCTTCAGCCAGCAAGTGGAGAAAATTGATCCGCTTATTAAGGGAATCGATGATGGTCACATCCAACTCAGGGAAAAGAATCTTCATAGGAAGGCTCGGAAAGCCAGCACCAGCGCCGATATCCAAGAGACGGATGGGTTGATTTTCGATCAAACCTTGTAAAATGGGTGCGATAGAGTCATAAAAATGCTTGAGATAGACTTCGTCTTTTTCGGTGATGGCAGTGAGATTAATCTTTTCATTCCATTCCACGAGGAGCTCAAAATAGCGTTCGTATTGCTCTTTTTGTCGATCAGTTAATGGGAAGCCGAGATCGGCTAAACGGACATAAAATTCTTCTGGTTTCATGCTATTATTTTACCACAAAATAAGGGAAATTTGATATACTGGTAGAAAGAAATGAAAGGAATTCAATAAAATGATTTGGATTATTCTTGGGATCATTGTGGTCCTTGTGTTGATTGTAGTAGGAGTTTACAACGGTTTGGTGAAAAGCCGGATGCAAACTCGTGAAGCTTGGAGTCAAATTGATGTACAATTGAAACGTCGGAATGACTTGATTCCAAACTTGATCGAAACCGTTAAAGGCTATGCCAAGTACGAAGGAGATACACTAGCAAAAGTCACTCAACTTCGCCAACAAGTGGCTCAAGCTTCTTCACCTGCAGAAGCAATGGCGGCCAGCGATGCTCTTTCCCGTCAAGTGGCAGGCATCTTTGCGGTTGCTGAAAACTATCCAGACTTGAAAGCTAACACCAACTTCATGCAATTGCAAGAAGAATTGACCAATACAGAAAACAAAATTTCTTATGCCCGTCAATTGTACAACAGTGTCACAAGCAACTACAATGTGAAATTGGAAACTTTCCCAACAAACGTAATTGCTGGAATGTTTGGCTTCAGACAAGCCGAATTTCTTCAAGTGCCTGAAGAAGAAAAAGCAGTACCAAAGGTGGACTTTAGCGGATTAGGAGACTAATATGCTCTTTGACCAAATTGCAAGCAATAAAAGGAGAACTTGGATTCTCCTTATTGCTTTTTTCATACTCTTGGCCCTCATCGGAGCAGCCGTCGGCTACCTCTGGTTAGGTTCCTCGCTTGGTGGCATCATCCTTGCTTTGATTATTGGTGGCATCTATGCCTTTAGCATGATTTTTCAATCAACGGAAGTTGTGATGCGAATGAATGGTGCACGCGAGGTGACAGAAGAGCAAGCTCCTCAACTCTACCATGTTGTCCAAGACATGGCCATGGTGGCTCAGATTCCTATGCCCCGTGTCTATATTGTAGACGATCCGTCCATGAATGCATTTGCGACAGGGTCCAATCCTCAAAATGCGGCTGTTGCAGCAACGACAGGTCTTCTAGCTGTGATGAATCGAGAGGAATTGGAGGGAGTTATTGGACACGAAGTTAGCCATATTCGCAATTACGATATCCGCATCTCCACCATTGCAGTTGCTCTTGCCAGCGCCATCACGATGCTCTCTAGTATCGGAGGCCGGATGATGTGGTGGGGCGGTGGCCGTAGACGAGATGATGATCGAGAAGGGGGCAGTGGTTTAGAAATTATCATTCTGATCCTTTCCTTGATTGCCATCGTATTAGCTCCATTAGCGGCGACCTTGGTACAGTTAGCCATTTCTCGTCAACGGGAGTTTCTAGCGGATGCTTCAAGTGTCGAATTGACACGGAATCCTCAAGGGATGATTAATGCTCTTTTGAAACTGGATCATAGTGCACCCATGCAGCGAGAAGTCGATAGTGCCAGTAGTGCTCTCTTTATCAACGATCCCAAAAAAGAATCCGGCTTTCAAAAGCTCTTTTATACCCACCCCCCCATTGCTGAACGGGTGGAAAGACTAAGAAGAATGTAAAGTGAGAGTGGGACAGAAATCGGTAATTCGTTAGAATTCGATTTCATCGTCCCACCTCCGCACAGTTGAGTAGGGCTGTAAAAGCTGATGGAATCAGCGTAGTAGAGCCCACTCAACCACTGCGTCTTGCTCGACAATCCAAAGACAATAAAGAGGCTAGGACTTTTGTCCCAGCCTCTTTATTTGCTAGATAAGAGAACGGTAGTGAAACCGAGAATGGCAAACATCCCCCAGGCAATAGGAAGGTTCCAGATAGCTAGACTAGAAAAAAGGGCTGTTCCAAGAGGCATGGCAAAGCTTACCATCAGACCCAAAAAACTAGAGGTAGAGGCTAATTTCTCAGCTGGCAGTTTGCTCATTAAAAGACTGGAAACTTTTGGGTTGATTTTTGCAACAAGATAACCAAGAAAAGTGATGAGTAGAAGGGAAAGGATATCCCAGTGGACCAGAATATTTGTGAGGCCAAGCATGGTCAGACCACCTGCAATCCACAGTAGAGTATGGTGGAGGGTTTGTTTGGAAAAATAATCGTGAGGTGTCAGGCTAGCCCAGACCATGCTTAAAATAGTTACCGCTTCTAAGATCAAGAGCGATTGGCTAAAGCTCAAATGAAAGAAGGGGGAGTGAAGCAGTTGCAAATTATAGATGCCGGAGATGGATCCTCCCAAAGCATTGATGAAAATTAAGGATAGGAGAAGTTTTTCAAAGTTGTGAACTTCTTCATCTGCAAAGATAGTGGTGACATTGCGATAGATATCTCGACATTCTTGAAGGAAAGAAACTTTCTTACTCGAATCCACTTGAATCGGTTCGTGGGTCAGTTGACTTCGTCGGATGAAAAGACAAGTGGAAGACAGGAGAAATGTCAGGGCATTGATCGAAGCAACAAGTGCAAAGTTTTGGTGACTGATAGCTAAAAGCCAGACTCCCAGCGCTTGACCTGAAATGGAACAAACCATACTAAGCAGTTGATTGAAGGAATAGGCTTCCATCAGATCCTCGCTAGGGATGTTCTTCTGCATAATGGGAAGTTGTAACCCCCCGCGATAATCACTTAAACAATCTGACACAATATTCAAGAAGCAAACGATCGAAAAGGCCAGGTAACCCGGAGTCTTCGTCATCAGTGCAATGATGACGAAAAGGATAGCTTGCAGAAAACCCATTCGGATCAGCCAGTCAGCTTTTTTAGCGGTGTGATCAGCCTTCATTCCAATGAAAATGGTGAAAAGACTTGGGATAAAAACAATGAGATTGGCGATCCCAACTGCCAGACTAGGGTGAGGCATGCTAGCTGCAAAGACCACAAAGACCAGATTGTAGATGGCAGCGCCAAGGGTATTTAAAAAGCGTGAAAGACTAAGTAAGGCAAAAATCTTATTACGGACTAAGAGTTTCATAAGCCTTCCTCCTTCACGTGATCAGTTGCTAGGACTTGTTTGATGGATCGAAAGATCTGTTTGAAGAGATCCAACTTCTCCTTTTCAGAGAGAGCTAGTTCCTGATCCTTCAGATAGACGCTGGTATGTGAGAGAAGAAAGCGGAGGAAGTGGCTTTTTAGTTTGGTTATCATGGGAAGAACCTTCTTTCTTTACTTGATAGTCCTATTGTAAAACTAAAAAACAAGAAAAAATAAATGTTGCATATTTTCAACAAAAACTCACAGAGTAGATCTGTGAGTTTTTAGGATTTATTGATCAGTTCTTGCAGGCCATGTTTGTAGTAGTTGGCACTGTCCTTACAATCCAGAATAGAGAGAACCTGGATGGCCTGTTCCATCTTTTCAAGACCGATTTCTTTTTCTCCCTTTCGATAGAGAAATTCTCCTTTGCCGTAGAGATAAACCGTCCGAAGGTAGGCTTCGTTCTCAGAGTAAAAGTGGTCGTTAATTAGGTGGTCAAAAAAAGATGCATCTTCAAATTCATTTGAACTAATGGCGAGAAAAAAGCCATTAAGGAAAATAGAATTGATGGCAGGACGAGAGGAATCTAGGAGAAGCTTGAAATCCTCCCGTTGGACCAACTCCTCTGTGTATTGTCGATAGAGCTGACTAGAGAAAAGAGGAGAGGTCAGTGAAAATAGGCTTAACTCAAAATTTCCCCAGACCATGACAGAGAAGAGGTAGTCATAGAGGAAATCTAGTTCCTCTTGGCTAGCAGCCAACTCTACCTCAGGATATAAGCCAAGTATTTTGGCCTTGAGAATAATGCTGGCTAAGAAGTCTTCTTTTTTCTGATATTTCTGATAGGCTTGCTGGTAGCTTTGGTACAAGGCTTGATCGTGTTCCAAGCTCATGTTTTCATAGTGCTCTTTCAACAATTTGGGGATAAAGGAGTGCTGATCGATTCCTGCTAGATGAGAAAACTCACTGAGGCTGGTTTTGATCTGTTGCAAAGCCTGAAAAAACCGTTGCGTCGTCAGGTCATTTTCTCCTCTTTCAAATCGAGATAGCATGGAGCGCGAAAATTCGCCACCCGTAGCCTCCTCTAGAGAGATGTGGCGACTTTCACGTATTTGCCGAAAAACAGCTCCGATTTCTTTCATGAATTCTCCTCTATCTAACAATGCCCTAGCCAGTGACCCTCTTTTGTCCAAGAGATGGTGGGACCTTGTGTACAACACCAATTGGCCTAGTTACTGTATCTTTTTTCATGATTATAACAAATTTTTGAGGAGACTTCTTGGTTGAGGGGCAGCTTCATGATATACTAGTAGTATCTAGAAGATTTGAGGACAAAAGAATGAACCTATTTACACAAGAAATCCGTAAAAATCCTGAAGGACTAGCCTTTGATCAAGAGTTGGATTTGCTCAAAGAATTGCAAAAGCGTAATCCAGAAATTCTTGATTTAAAGAATGTGACAGCAACAGGACGAGTAGCCTATGATACAGGCCTCTATGTCTTGGATTACCAGTTGAGCTATACCATCGTTTTGGCCTCTAGCCGAAGCATGGAGCCTGTCGAGCTTCAAGAAAGCTATCCTGTAACAGAAGTGTTTGCGGAGGATGTACAGTCTGACGCAGATATCGAGGCCCTAGAGGAAGACTTGATCCTTCCAATCGAAGGTGGGAAGATTGACCTGAGTGAGAGTGTAGCGGATAATATCCTGCTCAATATTCCCCTCAAGGTTCTTACTCCAGAAGAAGAGGCTGGACAAGGTTTTATCGAAGGCAATGATTGGAAAATCCTATCCGAAGAAGAATACCAAGCCGCTCAAGCGATTAAGAAAGAAGAAAACAGTCCTTTCGCTGGTCTAAATGGCTTGTTTGACGAAGAATAAGCTAGAGATTACATTTGATAAATTTAGACATAAATACAGGTCTTTTCTTTGAGGAAAGGCCTTCTTTTGATATACTAGGATTAATAAATAACAGAGGGGAGACCTCTAAAAAGGAGAAAAAGTATGGATACTTTATTTATTCCAGGTTGGTTGATTACCGGCCTAATAGTCGCAGTTATTATTTTGATTTTGCTTGTTAAAGGTTATGTGAACGCTAAACCCAACGAAGTCGTGGTCATTACCGGTCTTCGGAAGCAACGTCACTTGCGTGGGAAAGCTGGCTTTATGATTCCCTTTGTCGAACAACGCTCTTATCTTGATATTGAGCAATTCTCGACAGATGTTCGGACATCTGAAGCAGTCCCAACACTGGACTTCATTAACGTCCGTGCCGATGCAGCTGTTAAGTTAAAAATCGGAACAACCGATGAGATGATTGCCCGTGCTGCAGAAAACTTCTTGAACTGGAATACAACGGATATTTCCAACTCTGTCCAAGATGTCTTGGAAGGGAATTTACGGGAAGTCATCGGTCAGATGGAGCTCCGTAAGATGGTCAATGACCGTCAAGAGTTTGCCTCAAAAGTGCAGGACAACGTAGCACCAGACTTGGCAAAAATGGGTCTAGAAGTCATCGCCTTTACGGTTCAATCCTTCTCTGATGAAGGGGGAGTCATCGATAACCTCGGGATTGAAAATGTTGAAACCATTAAGAAAGATGCCTTGATTGCCAAAGCCAAAGCAGAACGTGAACGCAAGGAAGTTGAAGCAGAACAAGATAAATTGGCTAACGACAAACGCGTCGCAGCCGATCTTGAAATTGCGCAAAAACAAAACGAATTAAAACTCAAACAAGCAGCCCTCAAGCAAGAAGCAGATATTGCCCAAGCAAAAGCGGATGCCGCTAAAGGGATTGAGGCAGAGGTGCAACGTCGTGAACAAGAGCGCGTGGCAGCCGAAGCTAATATCATGAAACAGGAAAAAGAAGCGGAAGTCAAAGAGCGCGAAGTTAAGGTTCGTGAGCAAGAATTGGATGCCAACATCCGCAAACAAGCTGAAGCTGAAAAATATGCGCGTCAACAAGCTGCAGAAGCAGAATTGATTGAACGCCAACGCAAGGCGGAAGCAGAACTCTTCGAAACACAAAAAGAAGCCGAAGCTCGAAAAGCCCAAGCCGAAGCTGAGAAATTTGCCCAATTGCAAGAGGCCGAAGCTATTGAGGCTAAAGGTCGTGCCGAGGCTGAAGCCATTCGCTTGAAACTGGAAGCCGAAGCCAAAGGTTTGGACCAAAAGGCCGAAGCCATGAAGAAAATGCAAGAAGCAGCCATTACTGAAATGGTCGTTGACAAGTTGCCTGAAATTGCGCGTGCTGTCGCTGAACCATTAACCAAGGTTGATAAGATCACCATGTACGGGGAAGGCAATGCTTCTAAGATGGTGGGCGATATTATGCAAAGTATCGACCAAGTCTCTCAAGGAGCTGGATTTGATATTCGTCAATTGCTAGCAGGAGCTCTTGGAGTTAATATGACGGTCAATAAACTCAAAGAAGGAGAACAACCGGTCATTGAAGCAGAGGAGTTAGCTTCAAAAGAAGATTAATGACATTCATCAAGAAGTGTCTGAGAACTGTTTCTCGGGCACTTTTGTTTTTAAGATCAAATGACTTGCATGATCTTCTCCCTCTTAGAGAAGGTGGGAAGCTATTTTCTGCTTTCTTTTGAGGAGGAAAAATGGTAGAATAAAGGCAAACTATAAAGAGGAGTGTCACATGACTAAAGCAAACTTTGGTGTTGTTGGTATGGCCGTAATGGGTCGTAACCTTGCCCTTAATATCGAATCTCGTGGCTACACAGTTGCCATTTATAACCGTAGTAAAGAAAAAACAGAAGATGTGATTGCTTGCCATCCTGATAAAAACTTTGTGCCAAGCTATGATATCGAAAGCTTCGTAAACTCAATCGAAAAACCACGTCGTATCATGCTTATGGTTCAAGCAGGACCTGGTACAGACGCAACTATCCAAGCCCTTCTTCCACACTTGGATAAAGGTGATATCTTGATCGACGGAGGAAACACTTTCTATAAAGATACTATCCGTCGTAACGAAGAGTTGGCGAACTCAGGGATCAACTTTATCGGTACAGGTGTATCTGGTGGTGAAAAAGGTGCCCTTGAAGGTCCTTCTATCATGCCTGGTGGACAAAAAGAAGCGTATGACTTGGTAGCGGACGTTCTTGAAGAAATCTCTGCAAAAGCGCCTGAAGATGGAAAACCATGTGTGACTTACATCGGTCCTGATGGAGCTGGTCACTACGTGAAAATGGTCCACAACGGGATCGAGTACGGGGATATGCAATTGATCGCAGAAAGCTATGACCTCATGCAACACTTGCTTGGACTTTCTGCAGAAGATATGGCTGAAATCTTTACTGAATGGAACAAGGGTGAATTGGACAGCTACTTGATCGAAATCACTGCTGATATCCTTGGACGCAAAGACGACGAAGGTCAAGATGGACCTATCGTAGACTACATCTTGGACGCTGCAGGAAACAAAGGAACTGGTAAATGGACTAGTCAATCAGCGCTTGACCTTGGTGTGCCATTGTCACTCATTACTGAGTCAGTATTTGCTCGTTACATCTCTACTTACAAAGAAGAACGTGTTCACGCAAGCAAGGTTCTTCCAAAACCAGCTGCATTCAAATTTGAAGGAGATAAGGCTGAATTGATTGAAAAAATCCGTCAAGCCCTTTACTTCTCAAAAATCATCTCATACGCGCAAGGTTTTGCCCAATTGCGCGTCGCTTCTAAAGAAAACAATTGGAACTTGCCATTTGCGGACATCGCATCTATCTGGCGCGATGGATGTATCATCCGTTCTCGTTTCTTGCAAAAGATCACAGATGCATACAACCGCGATGCAGATCTTGCTAACCTTCTATTGGATGAGTACTTCTTGGATGTCACTGCTAAGTACCAACAATCAGTTCGTGACATTGTAGCTCTTGCTGTTCAAGCAGGTGTACCTGTACCAACCTTCTCAGCAGCCATCACTTACTTCGATAGCTACCGTTCAGCGGATCTTCCAGCGAACTTGATCCAAGCACAACGTGACTACTTTGGTGCTCACACATACCAACGTAAAGACAAAGAAGGTACCTTCCACTATTCTTGGTACGACGAAAAATAATCTTGCTCTATGGTCAAACGAGTTCTACTAGTAGAAAATGAGAAGCAAATCGCTCGCTTCATTGATTTGGAACTTCAAAAAGAGGGGTATCAAGTTGATGTGGTCGAAGATGGAAAAGCGGGTCTGGCTTTGATTGCTGCGACTAAATATGATCTGATCTTGTTTAATTACGATTTGTCAGATATGTCTGGTGAAAGATTCGCAGAGGAAATCAGTCAGATTCGCCCAGCTTCTGTTTTGATTGTTTTGGATAGTCGCGAAAAAATTGCTGAACACAAAGAGAGTATTCAGCGCTTTGCTGTTTCCTATATGGTCAAACCCTTTATTATCAGCGATTTAGTCGATAAGATCACAGCGATTTTTAGAGGACGTGATTATATTGACCAACATTGTAGCCAGATGAAAATCCCAACATCATACCGTAATTTGCGCATTGATGTGGAACACCATACCGTCTATCGTGGGGAAGACATGATTAGTTTGACCCGCAGAGAATATGACCTCCTAGCGACTCTGATGGGAAGCAAGGGAGTGGTGACACGAGATCAGTTGTTGGAAAGTGTCTGGAAGTACGAGAGTACGGGGGAGACCAATATTGTTGACGTTTATATCCGTTATCTCCGTGGGAAAATTGATCTACCCGGTCAAAAAAGCTATATAAAGACCGTTCGTGGGATTGGCTATGCCATGCAAGACGCATTAGAATAAAATATTCGAACCCTTAGAGGGTTCGAATATTTTTATGCCCCAAGGGAAACGTTTGCGTTTGGAAAGGCTGGGTTTTAAAAAGGATTTGGCTTAAAAAAGATAAAATTTGGAGAAAAAAATGAATGTAAGGCTTTACAAATTTTTAAAATATGGTATACTAGAAACAAATTAAGCGCAAACGTTTTCTTAAAACAAAGCCTTAAACAATATAAGGAGGTTGAATGATGAACAAAGGATCATTCAAAAGTTTATTTAGCTTTGAATTCTGGCAGAAGTTTGGTAAGGCCTTGATGGTCGTTATCGCTGTTATGCCAGCGGCTGGGTTGATGATTTCAATCGGGAAATCTATCCCTATGATCAACCCGAATTTATCTCCACTTGTTATTACAGGTGGAATTCTCGAACAAATCGGTTGGGGGGTTATCGGAAACCTTCACATCCTCTTTGCCCTTGCTATCGGTGGTAGCTGGGCCAAAGAACGTGCAGGGGGTGCCTTTGCAGCTGGTCTCTCTTTCATCTTGATTAACCGTATTACCGGTGCAGTTTTCGGAGTGACATCTGCAATGTTAGCTGACAAAGCTGCAACGGTTCACACAATCTTCGGTGGATCAATTAAAGTTGCGGACTACTTTATCAGTGTTCTTGAAGCACCAGCTCTGAATATGGGGGTATTTGTAGGGATTATCTCAGGTTTTGTTGGAGCAACAGCCTTCAATAAATACTACAACTACCGTAAGCTCCCAGAAGCCCTTTCTTTCTTCAATGGGAAACGCTTTGTACCATTCGTTGTTATCGTCCGTTCAGCTGCTACAGCCTTGGTTTTGGCAGCATTGTGGCCAGTAGTTCAATCAGGAATTAATGGATTTGGTGTTTGGATCGCTAACTCCCAATCCACTGCTCCAGTATTGGCACCATTCTTGTTCGGTACCTTGGAACGTCTTCTCTTGCCATTTGGTCTTCACCACATGTTGACCATTCCAATCAACTATACTCAATTGGGTGGTAGCTACCAAGTTCTTACAGGTGCTGCCAAAGGAACAACAGTATTTGGACAAGATCCACTTTGGTTGGCTTGGGTAACAGACCTTGTTAACTTGAAGAAAGCTGATCCTAGTCAGTATCAACACTTGCTTAAAGCATACGTACCAGCTCGTTTCAAAGTTGGTCAAATGATTGGATCATTTGGTATCTTGATGGGGATTGTGGTGGCTATCTACCGCAATGTGGATCCAGATAAAAAAGAAAAATACAAAGGGATGCTTGTTGCAACTGCTCTTGCAACCTTCTTGACAGGTGTTACAGAACCAATTGAATACATGTTCATGTTCATTGCAACACCATTGTACTTGATCTACGCCTTTGTTCAAGGTGCTGCCTTTGCAATGGCTGACTTGGTTCACCTTCGTGTTCACTCATTCGGTTCAATCGAATTCTTGACACGTACTCCAATGGCCATCAACGCTGGTTTGGCACTAGATATCTTTAACTTTGTATGGGTAACAGTCCTCTTTGGATTTATCATGTACTTCATTGCCAACTTCATGATTAAGAAATTCAATTATGCGACTCCAGGACGTAATGGAAACTACGAACAAAATGATGATGCCCCTTCAGGAGATGGTGCAACAGCTGGAGCTGCTACAAGCTCAGCAAGCTCACAAGTGATTAACATCATCAACCTTCTTGGTGGACGTGCCAATATCGTAGATGTTGACGCATGTATGACTCGTCTTCGTGTAACAGTTAAAGATGCTGAAAAAGTCGGTACCGAAGAACAATGGAAAGCAGAAGGCGCTATGGGTCTTGTCATGAAAGGACAAGGTGTCCAAGCGATCTACGGACCTAAAGCTGACGTATTAAAATCTGATATCCAAGATGTTCTTGATTCAGGTGAAGTCATTCCTGAAACACTTCCTAGCCAAATGACAGCAGTTCAAAAAGCTGAAGCAACCTTTAAAGGTGTGACGGATGAAGTGCATTCCGTTGCAGATGGTGAAGTGATTAACATCGAAGATGTGAAAGATCCTGTATTCTCACAAAAAATGATGGGTGACGGATTTGCGGTTGAGCCTGAAAATGGCCACATCGTTTCACCTGTTGCTGGTAAAGTGACCAGCGTCTTCCCAACCAAGCATGCCCTTGGTTTGGTAACAGATAATGGTTTGGAAGTCTTGGTTCATATCGGTCTAGATACAGTTAGTCTTGAAGGAAAACCATTTGAGGTTAAAGTTACTGAAGGCCAAACAGTGGCTGCTGGAGACCTCTTGGTAGAAGCAGACCTTGATGCGATCCGTGAAGCAGGTCGTGAAACATCAACTATTGTTGTCTTCACAAATGCGGATGCGATCAAATCAGTTAAGGTCGAACATACTGGTAAATTGGCTGCAAATGCTCCAGTTGCAACAGTAGAATTATAAGAGATATCGGCAAAGAAAACGAGGTTGGGGCAGTGTACCCGGCCTCTTGCCGTTTCTTGATTTGAAAAGAAGGAGAAATCAGGGGATGAAATTTTTAACATTAAATTCCCATAGTTGGATGGAAGAGAATGCCCAGCAAAAATTTGAAACTCTCAAGGAGCAAATTTTAGAAGCACAATATGATGTGATCTGTTTCCAAGAGGTCAATCAAGAAATGGCCTCAGAAGTAGTCAAAACGGATGAGTATTATCAAGCTTTGCCATCAGCTGTAGCCATTCACAAGGATCACTTTGTTCGCGTATTGGTTGAAGAGTTAGCTGCTCAAGGACTCCACTATTATTGGACTTGGGCCTACAACCATATTGGCTATGATCACCTCAATGAGGGTGTGGCCGTTCTTTCGCGTCAACCCTTGAAGGCGGATGAGATTTTGGTATCTAATATGGATGATCCAACGGACTACCATACCCGTCGGGTGGCCGTTGCCCATACCAGTGTCGATGGAAAAGAGATTGCTGTTGCCAGCGTCCATCTTTCATGGTGGGACAAAGGTTTCCAATTTGAGTGGCCACGTATTGAGAAGTACTTCAGCCAAGTAGGGAAACCCTTTATTCTAGCGGGTGATTTCAATAATCCTGCTGGTCAAGAAGGTTATGAAACGATTCTATCCAGTTCACTTGAACTTCAAGATAGCTTTATTGAAGCTAAAGAAACAAAGGGTACCTATACTGTAGGTCCTGGAATTGATGGCTGGACAGACAATCAAATTCCATTGCGAATCGATTACGTCTTTGCAAGTCCAGAATGGGACATCCAGCGTCTTTGTGTCATCTTTGATGGGGAAAATAAACCCCATGTCAGTGATCACTATGGCTTAGAGGCTGAATTATCACTTTAATATAAACGGAGAGTCGAAAGGAAAACGATTTTATTCGAATCGTCCTTCGACTCTTTTTTTATGTATCAATGAGGAGCAAGCATAGGGGATTCTCCTGTTCTTCTGCTTTCTTTACGATTCAATTTATGGTAAAATGAAGTGTTAAAACAGTTTAAGGAGGTAGCAAATGCGTTGTCCAAAATGTGGTGGAAGTAAGTCTAGTGTGGTGGATAGTCGACAAGCTGAAGATGGGAATACCATCCGTCGTCGCAGGGAATGCGAAGAATGCCATTATCGCTTTACTACCTACGAACGTGTAGAAGAACGGACTCTAGTAGTTGTCAAAAAGGATGGGACACGCGAGCAATTTTCTCGTGATAAAATCTTTAATGGCATTATCCGCTCGGCTCAAAAACGGCCTGTTTCTAGTGATGAAATCGAAGAAATTGTAAACCGGATTGAGCAAAAGGTTCGCAGCCAAAGTGATAATGAAATCAACAGTGAGTATATTGGTTCTTTGGTTATGGATGAGTTAGCGGATTTGGATGAGATCACCTATGTCCGTTTTGCTAGTGTTTACCGGAGTTTCAAGGATGTCGGTGAATTAGAGACCCTCTTGAAACAAATCACGAAGGGAACCAAGAAGAAAAAGGAAAAATAGATGAAGCCCAATACGCCTTTCGCATTTTTAAAAAATAATCTTCTTCCACCGGCAGGGGCTGCATTGGAACAGTATTACCTGCCTATTTTGGAGACGGATACGGTAGCGGTTTATCGGTATCTACTCGCCTCTTATGATCAGGGTGAAAAACAATATTTACTGGCGCAAATCCTCAATCATTTGAATATAGGATTTCCACAGTTGCTACTTGCCTTTGATCGTTTAATTGCCATGGGTTTGATCGATCTCTATGAGGAAGAAGTTGGGATCACCATTCAATTACATGCCCCTCTTGAGGCAGAACAATTTTTTTCAAATGCTGTTTTTAAACGCTTACTGGAAAAAAAGATTGGGGAAAAGGCAGTGGAGGATCTGCTTCCAGCACGCTCTTTAGGAAGTAGACGGCAAGTGTCCTTCTCTCAAGTATTTGGACTAGATGCTGGTGAGGTGACTGTTGTTGCCAGTAAAAAACAGCAGTTTGATATGGAAATGTTTAAACGGATGATGGGGCGTGATGGACTTCGTTTTGCGGATGAAGGAGTAGCGACTCTGGCCCTCTTTGCCATCGCAGAAGAGCAGCAATGGACCTGGTATGAAACCTATCTCCTAGCAAAAGAAACAGCTGTAGAACGGACCATTTCTCCGAAGAGAATGAAGCAAAAATTGGCTCAGGCTAGCCAAGAGCAACCCCGCGTGTCTTATAGCCGTCAGGAAGAAACTATTCTGAGAGAAGCTAAGGCAAAATCCAGCTTACAATTTTTAGCGGAGATTAAAAAGGTTCGCAATGCGACCATTACGCAGAGCGAACGCAAGACTCTATCTAAGTTAGCTGATCTAGGCTTACTAGATGAGGTGATCAATATTATTTTATTGTTGACCTTTAACAAGACCCAGTCTGCTAATCTGAATGAAAAGTATGCTTTGAAGGTAGGAAATGATTTTTCTTATCAAGGAGTCAACAGTGCGGAACTGGCGATTTTAAAAGTTCGAGAACGCCAGAAACAGGCTAAGGTTCAAGGAAACAAGGGGACGAGTCCTACAACAGCCAAGGGCAAGCAAAACAATGTTCCCAAGTGGAGTCAACCACATTATCAAAATCAAACCAGTCAAGAAGAAAAGGTGGATCTCGCTAAAGAGAAACAACGCCTGTTAGAAAAACTGAATCAAGGAGGTGAGTAGATGGAAAGTGTAGGTCAAACCCTGTCTCACATGAATCGTGCGCGTCAATTTAACTATGAGGATTTGGTCGCACAGATCTTGGCAGACCAAGAAGTCGCTGCCTTTATCAAAGACCAGTCTTTGTCTGAGCAAGAAATTCGTCGTAGTATTTCAAAATTTAATCAATACATCAGTGAGCGCAACCGTTTCTTATTGGGAGATCCGGATTACATTGCCAAAGGTTATAAGCCCATCCTCATCATGAATGAAGGATATGCGGATGTCACTTATGAGGAGACACCAGAGTTAATCGAAGCTCAAAAACGTGCTGCAATCAACCAACGTCTCAACTTGATCAATCTCCCTTCAACTTTGAAAGAAGCGAGTCTAGCCAAGGTAGAGCTCGATGATAAGGGACGATTTGTGGCCTTTGAGGAATTAGCTAATTTTGTAGCTAACTATCCCGAGTATCAAAAGGGAATTTACCTCTATGGTGATTTTGGAGTAGGAAAGAGTTACATGATGGCAGCCCTGGCTCATGATTTATCCGAAAAACGCCAGGCCTCTACCACTCTACTACATTTCCCAAGTTTTGCTATCGATGTCAAAAATGCTATCAGTTCGGGCTTGGTCAAAGAAACCGTAGATCAGGTGAAAAAAGCCGAAATTTTAATTCTCGATGACATCGGTGCGGAACAGATGTCAGCCTGGGTGCGAGACGAAATCTTACAAGTGATTCTACAGCACCGGATGCAGGAAAATCTTCCGACCTTCTTTACCTCTAACTTTAATTTTGAAGAGTTGGAACGGCATTTTGCAACGTCGCGCAATGGTGATGAAACCTGGCAGGCCAAACGTGTCATGGAGCGCGTGAAATTTTTAGCTAAGGAAATCCATTTGGAAGGAGTCAATCGCCGATGAATGAAACCATCCGTTTAATGAATGCTCATTTTTCTGTTCGCCGGTTTAAGGAAGAAGCTATCAAAGAAGCTGACCTCAAGGAAATTTTATCAGCTGGGCAGATGGCATCAAGTTGGAAAAACTTTCAATCTTATTCTGTGATTGTGGTGAAGAGCAAGGAAAAGAAAGAAGCTCTCTATGACTTGCTTCCTCAAGAAGCGATTCGCCAATCAGCCGTATTTCTCCTCTTTGTTGGGGATTTAAACCGTGCTGAAAAAGCTGTCAAACTTCATGAGAAGGATTTTCATCCGGAAGGTGTGGATAATTTGTTGATCACTTCAGTGGATGCGGCTCTAGCAGCTCAAAATACGCTATTGGCAGCTGAAAGTCTCGGCTATGGTGGAGTCATTATTGGCATGTTGCGCTACTGTTCAGAGGAAGTTGCAAAACTCTTCCGTCTGCCAGACTATACCTACCCTGTTTTTGGGATTGCCCTTGGAGTACCTAATCAGCAGCATGCGGTGAAACCACGCTTACCCTTGGAGCAGGTTGCTTTTGAAGAAGAATACCAAGAACAAGACTTATCAGTTGTGACTGCCTATGACAAGGTACAGGCAGATTATGCTGGAGCGCGTGCAACGGACAGCTGGAGCGAGCGCCTGGCAGCTCAATTTGGTCAACCTGAACAAGAAGAAACCCAAAAACTACTAGAAAAACACAAACTATTATAGAAATGAAGAGAGACCTTCTTGAAACGAGGTCTCGCCTATCTTTAGAAAAGAGGAAATCATGGCCCTACCAACTATTGCGATTGTAGGCCGTCCCAATGTTGGAAAATCTACACTTTTTAACCGGATTGCCGGTGAGCGGATTTCCATCGTTGAGGATGTAGAAGGAGTCACTCGTGACCGCATTTATGCAACAGCTGAGTGGTTGAATCGAAAATTTAGTATCATTGATACGGGGGGAATAGATGACGTAGATGCCCCATTTATGGAGCAAATCAAGCATCAGGCAGAAATTGCTATGGACGAAGCAGATGTGATCGTCTTTGTCGTTTCTGGGAAAGAAGGGATCACGGATGCGGATGAATATGTCACTCGTATCTTGTATAAGACCCATAAACCGGTGATTCTTGCAGTCAACAAGGTGGATAACCCAGAGATGCGCAATGATATCTATGACTTTTATGCCTTAGGACTAGGTGAGCCACTACCGGTATCCTCTGTCCACGGGATCGGAACTGGGGATGTGCTCGATGCCATCATCGAAAATCTTCCGAATGACACAGAAGAAGAAAATCCAGATATCATCAAATTTAGCTTGATTGGTCGTCCAAATGTTGGGAAATCAAGTTTGATCAATGCGATCCTTGGAGAAGACCGGGTCATCGCAAGCCCTGTTGCTGGAACCACACGGGATGCCATCGATACCCATTTTACCGATGCAGATGGCCAAGAATTTACCATGATCGATACAGCTGGTATGCGCAAATCTGGTAAAATCTATGAAAACACAGAGAAATATTCTGTCATGCGTGCCATGCGTGCCATCGACCGTTCAGATGTGGTTTTGATGGTTATCAATGCCGAAGAAGGGATTCGGGAGTACGACAAGCGGATCGCTGGCTTTGCTCATGAAGCTGGTAAAGGGATGATCATTGTTGTCAATAAATGGGATACTATTGAAAAAGACAACCATACCATGAAGCAGTGGGAAGATGACATTCGCGATCAATTCCAATACCTTTCTTATGCGCCGATTGTCTTTGTTTCTGCCCTAACTAAACAACGCTTGCACAAGTTGCCAGAGATGATTAAACAGATCAGTGAGAGTCAAAATACGCGGATTCCTTCAGCTGTCTTGAACGATGTGATTATGGATGCCATTGCCATTAATCCAACGCCGACCGACAAAGGAAAACGCCTCAAGATCTTCTATGCGACACAAGTGGCAACCAAGCCGCCAACTTTTGTGGTCTTTGTTAACGAAGAAGAACTGATGCACTTCTCATACCTCCGTTTCTTGGAGAACCAAATTCGCAAGGCCTTTGTTTTTGAAGGAACTCCAATCCATTTGATTGCGCGAAAACGGAAGTAGCCTGAGTGCCTCAGGAAACTAATACTAGTAGACTATTTGCTGGTCTTGCCATCCTTCACTTAACAGTTAGGTAGTCAAGGTGCCAAGAAGATCTTGTCAGTCCTTTGAAAAAGGAGATGAATGGATCATTCTAACTGTAAAAAAGAACTAAATAGGACTCTTTGTCGACCGCGAGAGACAAGAAGAGTCCTTTTTTATATTAACATCTGAAAGATTAACTAATTCAAAGAAAAAGCCTGATGTGCTTTAATGGATAGAAAAGGAAGGTAACCATGTCTAATATAGAATGCCTACTGTTTATTTCTTTGTTATGCTTATTGGCACTTGTGCGTATCATGAGGAAATTCTTAAAAAATACTTTGGTCTTTTTGGGGTAGGCCATCCTTTATGGGACCTCCCTCATTCTAATCATTTGGGGATAATTGAATAGTAGATTGCCCGAAAACGCCTATTTTAATCAGTTTTATCGAATTAATTTTAACTATACTTTGAAATATGGTATAATAAAGGGATTAATCTAAGGTGGTAAAGATGGCAAAATTAATTCCTGGGAAGGTTCGTTCACAAGGGAGCCTTCTCTATGAAGCTGGGAAAGTTTCCCTTCAGGAAGTAAAAGAAAAATACCTGTATTTTCGGGTGGAAGAAGAAAGCTTGCGTTACAGTTTGGATGACGATGCCGTTTTTTGTAGCTGTGCTTTCTTTCAAAAGAAAAAATTCTGTACACATCTGGCAGCTGTAGAAGCTTATCTGAAGAATGATGACAGTGGGAAAGCAGCTCTTGCAAATCTTGAAGAAGATGCCACTGCGACAGAGGAAACTCAGGAGAAGGTCTCTTTTGGAAGTTTGTTTTTAGACCAGGTCCTTCCAAAAATCGAAAAGAAAGAAACCCGCTATGTCTTATCAGCCGTTGGGCAGGAGGATGAATACTCTGGTCAATTCTTGTGGACCCTGCGCATTCGTCGCTTGCCAGACGAACGTTCTTATGTGATTAGAGATGTGCTAGCTTTTTTGCAGACCCTTCAGAAAGAAGGCCACTTTGCAATTGGCAAAAGTTATTATGAACCTATTTCTTACTTAGAATTTGATGGGCCTAGTCAGGATGTGATCAATTTCCTACAGGGCTTGGTCACAGATAGTGGATCGAAAGAGCAAGATTTCTTTCCAAATGCTGGGCGCCATCTTTATTTTTCACCTACTCTTTTTGAAGAAGCTGTAGAATTACTGATGAATTTGGATTCTTTCCTCTTGCAATACAGCATGTATGATTTTTCTGAAGTCTATTTTCAGGATGTCCATGGAGAGGAAGATCTCTTTCATTTTCAGGTAGAAGACCATGGTGATTTTTACGAATTGATCATTACGGAGCCACAGGTGAAGGTTGTTGAGTCTGCTGTTTACCTGTTTCGAAATGGTGTCTTCTATCACCTGACGCCCCAACAGCGGACCTTATGGAGGGCCATCCAAGATCTTCCAATGGATCAGGATCGCAAAAAACGCCTGCATTTTGATCCAACGGACCAGACCAAACTTTCCTATAGTTTAAAAGAGTTTAAAAAACTGGGGCAAATAACAGCACCGACCAGCTTTTTAATCCACGATTTCACTCCAGAATTTCATTTTGATCTAGCACAGGACCAGACTGTTTTACTAGATGTGGTTTTCCAATACCAGGATCGTGTGGTAACCACACGTGAGGAGCTCCTTAACCTTCCTTATTCCAGTGATTTCGATAAGGAGCAAGAAGTCTTTTCAACCATGCTAGCAGCAGGGTTTACGGATGATTTTTCTTCTCAAAGAAGTCCTTTATCAAGCGAGCAAATCTATCCATTCTTTCACCAACAGATCCCGACTTTCGAAGCCTTAGGGGAGGTCATCCTCTCTGATAGCCTTTTAGATCTTTATCAAGTGGAACGTCCAAAAATTGATGTGAAAACCAATGGCAGTCTACTGGAGATTGGTTTTGACTTTGAGAGTGTAGATCCAGCTGAAGTGGACCAGGTCCTCAAAGCACTGGTAGGGCAAGAAGACTATTTTGTCAGTCATACAGGGAAAGTTCTTGTCTTTGATGAAGAAACCAAGAAGATCAGTCGCGCTTTAGCAGATCTGCGCGCTAAGATGAGTAAGGGTGGGAAACTACAAACCCGCCGGATTGCTGCTTATCAGCTATCTGATTTGTTGGCAGATCAAGACAATGTTCATTTTTCAGAAGAATTTCGAAATTTAGCTCATGATCTGACTCATCCAGAAGATTATCACCTCCCTCAGATGACAATCCATGCGACCCTAAGGGATTACCAAGAAACAGGGGTCAAATGGTTCTCCATGCTAGATCATTATGGTTTTGGTGGTATTTTAGCGGATGATATGGGGCTTGGGAAAACCCTACAGACCATTTCCTTTTTGACCAATGTTGCAAAAAAAGAAACTAAAATCTTGATTCTAGCTCCGTCTAGTCTCATCTACAACTGGAAACAAGAATTTTCAAAATTTGCTCCTCAGATGGAAGTGGCAGTCGTTTACGGCCTCAAGCAACATCGCGATGAACTTATCGCAACCAATCCTCAGGTAGTCATTACGAGTTACGCCTCTTTCCGTCAGGATGTGGAGGAATACCAGAAAAATCAATATGAATACCTAATTTTAGATGAAGCTCAGGTCATGAAAAATGCCCAAACCAAGATTGCTCAACACTTACGTGGAGTTGAGGTGCCGCATATATTTGCTCTATCTGGGACACCGATTGAGAACCATGTGGGAGAGCTTTGGTCCATTTTCCAAATTGTTCTTCCTGGTCTGTTTCCAGCTAAAAAAGAATTTCAAAAGTTGAGTCCTGAGACCATTGCGCGATTTGTCAAACCTTTTGTCCTGAGACGGAAAAAAGATGAAGTACTCCAAGAATTACCGGACTTGATTGAAACAACCTATCACAATGAGCTGGACGAAAGCCAAAAAACGATCTATTTAGCCCAATTAAAGCAAATTCAAGATCGGGTTCGAAGTTCTAGTGAGGAAGAATTAAATCGGAGTAAAGTTGAAATTCTCTCAGGTCTCATGCGCCTTCGTCAAATCTGTGATACTCCAGCCCTCTTTATGGAAGACTATCAAGGAGATAGTGGGAAATTGGAGAGCCTTCGAGATCTTTTGGGTCAAATCAAGGATGGTGACCATCGAGTTTTGATTTTCTCCCAATTCAGAGGAATGTTGGATATCCTAGAGCAAGAGATTGATCAGCTCGGCATGACTTCCTTTAAAATCACAGGTTCCACCCCGGCTAAAGATCGTCAAGAAATGACCAATGCCTTTAATGCGGGAGAGCGCCATGCTTTTCTCATTTCTTTGAAGGCCGGAGGAGTCGGATTGAACCTCACTGGAGCCGATACTGTCATCTTAGTCGATTTGTGGTGGAATCCTGCAGTGGAAGACCAGGCTATTGGCCGTGCCCATCGAATGGGTCAGGAACAAAATGTTGAGGTTTACCGCATGATCACCCGTGGAACGATTGAAGAAAAAATCCAGGAACTCCAAGCATCTAAAAGACACTTAGTCTCAACGATTCTAGATGGAACGGAAACACGATCTAGTTTATCTGTTGAGGAAATTCGTGAGATTCTTGGAATTCAATCAGAATAGCTTGAAAAATTCTGTGAATAGTTTATAATTAAAGGAGTGTCGAAAGGAAGAAAGCATGACAGAAAAATATTTTCCTCAAGTAGGGGATAATGAGTTGATGTTAACAGAGATGCCCCACATGAACCTGTATGATGATACAGACTTGATTAGTAACATTACAGGCGATTATGTAGATAAAAATTATTTGGAATGGCAACCAATTGCTGAAAATACCAAACCCAAGCATCCCTATCATCAACCACTAGAAGAGCCCCTACCGAAAAGACGGCCAGCAAGAAAACCTGATTTTAAAGAACCGATTGATAAAAAAAGTCCTGCCAATCGTTATGCAGAGGAAGCTAGAGAGCGTGCGCGTGAAGATTTGAAAAAGAAACGTACAGCTCCCTACCTGACTACAGAGCCAGTGGCTACCACAAGTAAGCGGAAAAAAACGTTTATTTCAGAACGAAAACCTGGCCAGCCAACAGCTCCTTTCCAAAAGGAAAATCCAGGTGAACTGTTAAAATATAGCAAACGATTGCGACAAGATCAGTTGATCCTTGCTGAGTTCGAATCTGCAGGGGAACCAGAAGTGGCTGAACCTACTGAAAAGAAAAACAATTATGATTTCTTAAAGACCAGCCAAATATACAATAAAGATCAGCACAAGTTGAAACCACAGCCGATCAAGCAAGAATTGGATTTAACCCATCTAGATCAAGAGTAAGGAGAAAACATGTCTAACACATACCATTTTATTGGAATTAAAGGAGCAGGGATGAGTGCTTTAGCTCTCATGCTTCACCAAATGGGACATACAGTTCAGGGGTCAGATGTTGAAAAGTATTACTTTACGCAACGTGGCTTGGAACAAGCAGGAATTAAAATTTATCCATTTGATGTGAAAAATTTAGAAGGCGACAAAATCCTCATTGCTGGGAATGCTTTCCGTCCTGATAATAATGTGGAAATCGCTTATGCAGATGAGCGCGGCCTAACCTATAAACGCTACCATGAATTTCTTGCTGAATTTATGCGTGACTTTGTCAGTATGGGGGTTGCCGGAGCACACGGAAAAACCTCAACAACAGGGATGCTTTCTCACGTCTTATCAAATATCACCGATACCAGTTATTTGATTGGTGATGGGACAGGTCGTGGCTCTGCAGCAGCCAAATACTTCGTATTTGAATCAGATGAGTATGAACGCCACTTTATGCCTTACCATCCTGAATACAGCATCATCACCAATATTGACTTCGACCATCCAGATTATTTCACAAGTTTAGAAGATGTCTTTAATGCCTTTAACGATTATGCTAAACAAATCAGTAAGGGACTTTTCATCTACGGGGAAGACAAAGAATTGCGTCGGATTAGCTCGCCTGCACCAATTTATTACTATGGTTTTGACAAAGAGAATAATGATTTTGTAGCAAGCAATTTGCTTCGTTCAACGACTGGGTCAACCTTCAATGTTCATTTCCGTGGAGAAGACTTGGGGCAATTCCATATCCCAACTTTTGGTCGCCACAACATCATGAATGCTACAGCAGTCATTGGCTTGCTTCATATTGCAGGATTTGACTTAAATTTGGTCCGCGAGCATTTGAAGACTTTTGCTGGAGTGAAACGCCGTTTTACTGAAAAAGTGGTCAACGGAACAGTGATCATCGATGACTTTGCGCATCATCCAACAGAAATTATTGCTACCTTGGATGCGGCCCGTCAAAAATATCCAAGTAAAGAAATCGTAGCCATTTTCCAACCACATACCTTTACACGGACCATTGCCTTGTTAGATGAATTTGCTGAAGCGTTGAATCAAGCAGATGCTGTTTACTTGGCACAGATCTATGGCTCTGCGCGTGAAGTTGATCACGGCGATGTGAAAGTTGAAGATTTGGAAGCAAAAATTGTCAAACGTTCAGCGATTATTACAGCTGAGAATGTTTCTCCTCTTCTTGACCATGACAATGCAGTCTATGTCTTTATGGGGGCAGGAGATATTCAAACCTATGAATACTCATTTGAGCGTTTATTATCTAGTTTGACACATAGTGTACAATAAGAGATGATTGAGTCTGGAATCGATTGGTTCCAGACTCAAATTTATCTGTCCACTGAAGGAGTATGAGATGAGGAAAGCAGGATGGTGATTCGATCAATCACCCCAGCTGATCAAGAACAGCTGGGCTTGCTAGAAGAAGAACTTCATGAGAATGAAGGAAAGGAGCACAGGGCCACTCTTGAGGAAGCGCTAGGTTCGAAGGAAGCCATTTCTTTGCTTGCAGAGCAGGTGGGGGATGCTGTGGCCTACTTGTTGGCGACAGAAGACCAGCATGTAAAAGGAGACCTAATCGTATTGCGATTAGCAGTGAGGCCAGCCTTTCAAGGTCAAGGCTATGGCTCTATTTTGATCGCGGCTTTAAAGGATCTAGCTGTTCAAAAGGAAAAGAAGGCCATTGGGATCGATTGCCCAGAAGACTTGCTATCTTATTTTTCCCAGCAAGGATTTCGAGATGAAGCTGAGTCTGATCGAGGTGTTTGTATGGTTTGGGAGCGATAGTAGGGGTAAATGATGAAAGAAAAGATTCACATTAGACAGGCAGAGCTGCAGGATTTGGATGCGATCGAGCGCATTGAGCTTGAGAATTTCTCAGAAGAAGAAGCGATTGCGCGTGAGATTTTAAAAGATCACATTGAAAAGATTCAAGCGACTTTTCTTGTAGCAGAGTGCCAAGGTCAGATTTTAGGGTATTTAGAAGGACCTGTTAGACCGGAGCGCTATTTAATCGATTCCTCTTTTTCAGAGGTTGAAGATCTAAGCCAGTTAGAAAAGGGCTTTATTTCCATTACGAGTCTATCCATTGCTAAAGAAGCCCAAGGACTTGGAGTAGGAACCCTTTTGCTTGAAGCGATGAAAGAGATCGCGATTAAGGAGGACTGTCAAGGGATCAATTTGACCTGTCATGATTATTTGATTCCTTATTACGAAAAGCAAGGATTTACCAATGAAGGTCTTTCAGAATCCCAATATGCGGGTGAGGTTTGGTACAATCTGGTCTGGGAAAATGAAAACCTTGATTAAATAGGTATTTTGAAGAAGAAGGGCGATTTGTATTGCTTTTCTAAATCTTTTAAGATATAATATTAAGGATTATGATGAGGGAGGTCAATTATTTGACTGATAAATCACAAGACAGTGAGAAGTTATTAAGCTTCAAAGAGCAGATCCTCAGAGACTTAGAAGAGGCCAATGAGCAGCTTTTAAAGATCGAAAAAGAGTATGATCTACCTGATCGAAGCATTGAAACCCCTTCTTCACTGAAAGAGGAGGAAGAAGCAACACCACCTCCAAAAGTAGAAGAATCTGCGTTGGCTCCCAAAGAAGAACCAGTGGAGCCGGTAAAGGCGACTCCTGCTGTGGAAGAAAAGAGTGAGCTTACAAAGCCTGCTAAAAAAGGACCAACTCAGGAACCGGTAGAGGAAAGCTTATCGCGCTCTTCTCGTAACCAGCGCCAACAAAAACAAAAGAAACAAAATAAAATCGCTAAGCGAATTGTGCGGACAGTGGTCAGCCTTTTGCTGATTGTGATCGTGGCTACAGGGATCTTTGCAGCGACCTATATCCATTCAGCTGTCAAGCCAATGGATAAAAATGCAACAGAATTCGTGACGGTTGAGATTCCAGCGGGTTCAAGTAATCGTGAGATTGGCGCGATCCTTGAGAAAAAAGGACTCGTGAAAAATGGTCAGTTCTTTAACTACTATACCAAGTTCAAGAACTATAGCAATTTCAAATCCGGTTATTTCAACCTTCAAAAGAGCATGGATTTAGAAACCATCATCCAAAAACTGCAGGAAGAGGGGACCAAAACTCCTCAGGCTCCAGTTCTTGGAAAGGTGACGATTCCAGAAGGCTATACGATCGATCAGATTGCGACGGCTATCACAGCAGATGTCTCTAGTAAGAAGGCAGGAAAGACTCCATTTAAGAAAGAAGATTTCTTGAAGGCTGTCCAAGATGATGCCTTTATTGAGAAGATGGTGGCCAAATATCCTAAGCTCTTGGCTAACCTGCCAAGTAAGGATTCTGGTGTTCGCTATCGTTTGGAAGGTTATCTTTTCCCAGCAACTTATAACTATGGGAAAGATACCACAGTGAAAGAAATGATCGATCAGATGCTGGCGGCCATGGATCAAAACTTAACCCCGTATTATGAAACACTTGAGAGCAAGAACATCAATGTAAACGAAGTATTGACCCTTGCTTCCTTGGTTGAAAAAGAAGGGGCGACGGATCAAGACCGCAAAGACATCGCAAGTGTCTTCTATAACCGCCTGAACCAAGACATGCCTTTGCAAAGTAATATTGCAATTCTTTATGCCGAAGGGAAGCTTGGTCAAAAGACGACCTTGAAAGAAGATGCAACGATCGATACAGAGCTGGATTCACCTTATAATATTTATAAGAATACCGGTTTGATGCCTGGTCCAGTGGATAACCCTGGAGTATCAGCGATCGAAGCGGCGGTGAACCCAAGCAAGACAGACTACTTGTATTTTGTCGCAAATGTCGAAAATGGTGAAGTCTTCTTCGCTAAGACATACGAAGAACACAATAAAAATGTAGAAGAACACGTCAATAGTAAATTGACACAAGCAAGTTCAAACTAGAAAAAGCATGTGGCGCGTCCACAGCTTTTTCATTCAAATAATAGAAAGAGAAGAATAATGGCAGAAAAAACATACCCAATGACCCTAGCAGAAAAAGAAAAATTAGAACTAGAATTAGAAGAATTGAAATTGGTCCGTCGACCTGAAGTGGTAGAACGGATCAAGATCGCTCGCTCATACGGTGACCTCTCAGAAAACTCTGAGTACGAAGCAGCAAAAGATGAACAAGCTTTTGTGGAAGGTCAAATCTCAAGCTTGGAAACAAAAATCCGCTATGCTGAAATCGTCGATAGCGATGCAGTTGCTGTAGACGAAGTAGCGATCGGAAAAACCGTTACAGTCCAAGAAGTTGGCGAAACAGATGAAGAAGTATACAGCATCGTAGGTTCAGCAGGAGCAGATGCCTTTGCAGGGAAGATCTCGAACGAAAGCCCAATCGGTCACGCTTTGATTGGTAAAAAAACAGGTGATGTGGTCACTGTTGAAACACCAGCTGGAAGCTACCAAGTGAAAATTTTGAACGTAGAAAAAACAGCGTAAATATAAAGAGCAGGCTCTCTTAGAGGGCCTGTTTTTTGTGCTCTTAATCTTTTTATGAGAGTGAAAATTCTTTGCTGACTGTACGATATCAAAAAAAGCACTTGAACCCAAGGTTCAAGTGCTGCTCTATTTTCGCTAGAATTTAGAAGTTTGTACTACTTTCTATTGCGTTGTTTTCCTGCATTGCGGTTGTTTTTTGGTTTGTGTTGAATTTGTGTCGTTGCAGTTGGTGTAACGTCTTTTTTCACACGGTGACTAGTCGCTTTTGGAGGATTGTTTTTGTATTCCTCAGCGACCCGCTTGCGAAGATTTGGACGAATCAAGTAGTTAATGACAAATTGTTGGATAATTTGGATCACCCCACCGACTACCCAGTAAAGAGTCACTCCGGCTGAAGAGATCAATGAGAAGACACCGATCATAATCGGGCTCATCAGTGATGCTTTACGCATACTTTCCTTTTGGGTTTCATCTTCAATCCCATGAAGAGAGAGCATACTTTGGATATAGTAGAGAACCGCTACGATAGCTGTCAAGAGCAAGCTTGGTTTTCCAAGAGCAATACCAAGGAAACTACTTTCTGCTACCCCTTTGGTGTGCTGAGCTGCAAAGAAGAGGGCAGAGAAGAATGGCATTTGGATCAAGAGTGGTAAACACCCAACTCCACCAAACATGCTAACCCCATTTTCACGTTGAGCAGCCATTAATTCTTGTTGTGCCAATAGCTTTTCTTCTTGTGTGCTAGCGTTTTTCATGCGCTCTTGGATTGGGCCAAGGATGGGTTTTAAGTAGTTCATCTTTTCAGATTGGTAGGTTGCCTTCCATGATTGGTACAAACCAAGTGGCAAGATGATTAAACGCACGATCAAGGTGACGATAATAATCCCGATCCCAAAGCCCAAGCCAAGGTTATTAGCAAAGAATTTGATGGCTTCGCCCATTGGACGGCCAAGAAGATTCCAAATCAATCCAGTTGGATTTCCAGTTTTCCGATCGACACTCACGCATCCTGATAAGAAGACGAGCGAAGCTAGTCCCATCGATGCCAATAATGCAAGTTTATTTTTTTTCACAAATCGTTCCTTCTTTTTTAAAATGTTACCTTTCTATTCTACTGTTTTTTTTGAAAATACACAATAGTTCTCTAGTCTTAATTTGAAATTTTGAAGTCCTTATAGTTTTCAAAGTTTGCGAGCGTAACATCCAAATAAGTCACATGCGCAAACGGCGTAGGACCTTTGCGTATTTCTTGGATGAATTTGGCCATTTGACTGCTAGACTCTGCCTGAGCTAGAATACCAACCGTCCCATCGTCATTATTCCAGACACGGCCAGTGATCCCACCAATCTCCAAGGCAAGACTGTAGACTCCCCAGCGAAAACCAACTCCTTGAACCCGTCCTTGGGCAATCATTTTTACCTTTTGCATGTGCATCCTCCTTGAGTCGAAGAAATCTATCTGAGGCATGATTTCTTCTTTTTCTTTGTGCTATAATAGGTCTATGAATATTATAACGTCTAAATCCAATAATGTAATCAAAAATGCTAAAAAATTACATCAAAAAAAATATCGGACAGATTCCTATCTCATTGAAGGTTGGCATCTTTTTGAAGAGGCAGTAGAAAATCAGGCGATCATTCGTCAGGTCTTTGTTTTAGAAGCCTATTTAGACCGCGTAGAGAATATCCAAAACGTCACTGTCGTGACTTCGGAGATCTTGAGTCTCTTGGCTGATTCGAAGACCCCTCAAGGAATTGTCGCAGAGATTCTTCTAGAGCAGCCAGAACTTCCAGATCCGTTACAAGGTCGTTACCTCTATTTGGAAGATGTCCAAGATCCAGGTAATGTGGGAACCATGATTCGAACAGCAGATGCAGCCGGCTTTGATGGTGTCATGCTTTCGAAAGCATCCGCAGATCTATACAGTCTCAAGACTCTTCGATCCATGCAGGGCAGTCATTTCCATCTTCCTATCTGGAAAATGGACCGAGAAGAACTGTTTGAACGAGCTAGTCAATCCAATCTAGCGGTCCTCGCAACGACGCTATCAGAAGCTTCCATCGATTACCGTCAGCTCCCTCAGATTGATCAATTGATTTTGGTAATGGGCAATGAAGGCAAGGGCATCAGTCCAGAAATGGCTACACGAGCCGACCAGCTTGTTCATATTACCATGCCGGGTCGGGCTGAGAGTTTGAATGTTGCAGTAGCTGCTGGAATTTTGATGTTTCATTTAAGGAATTTTTGAGAAAAAGCAGTATACTTAAGTTGAAAAAAGAAATTGGTGGAAATCTTATTGGGAGAGCCTATCAAGGAAAGGTAGTGATCTGATGCAATATCATCGTGACAAAGAATACATGACCTATGTGGGACAGTTGATCCAGCACCCTAAGGTTCAAAAATTAGCCGACATCCCCCATCATATTCATTCCAATCGTTTGGAGCATTCCATTCATGTTAGCTATACTAGTTATAAACTGGCTAAAAAATTTGGCTGGGATGCTAAAAGTACGGCTCGGGGCGGCCTCTTGCATGACCTCTTTTACTATGATTGGCGCGAGACCAAGTTTACCAAGAGTCACGCCTGGATTCATCCACGCATTGCCGTGAGAAATGCGCGAAAGATTACAGATCTTAATGCTAAGGAAGAAGATATCATCATTAAACACATGTGGGGGGCTACCCTTGCTCCGCCTCGCTACAAAGAATCCTTCGTGGTGACCATGGTGGATAAATACTGGGCTGTTAAGGAAGCTTCAGAACCTTGGCGTAAAAAGATGGCCAAAAGGAGATTTTTTCATCGAAAAATGTTAAAATCATAGTAAACAAATTTGAAAGGAACTTGTTTATATGTATAATGATTCAGTAATCCAAGAACAAAGTGGATTGAATGCTTTTTATAACAAAATCTATTCATTAGTAGGAATTGGTGTTGGGATTTCAGCCCTTGTGTCTGGCCTGATGATGACGGTCTTTCAAGACTTCTTCGTTCAAATCTTGACAACAGCACCAATGGTTTACTACGCAGCAGTTGTTGTAGAATTGATCTTGGTCTTTGTTGCCAGTGGGAAGGCTGTTAAAAATAGCCCGTCTGCTCTTCCGATCTTCTTGATCTACTCAGCTTTGAATGGCTTTACCTTGAGCTTTATCATTGCTCGCTACATGCAAGCGACGGTTTATAAGGCTTTCTTGGTCAGTGCCTTGATGTTTATTGTCATGGGTGCTATCGGACGCGTCGTGAAAAAAGACCTTTCTGGAATGGGACGTGCCTTGATGGGAGTCTTGATCGGTGTGATCATCGCTTCTGTTGTGAACATGTTCTTGAGAAGTTCTGGCATGGATTATATCTTGAGTATTATCTCTGTCTTCCTCTTTGCAGGATTGACAGCTTGGGATAACCAAAAAATCCGCTATGTCTATGATCAAACCAATGGTCAACCTGCGACAGGCTGGGCAGTGGCCATGGCTTTGGAACTGTATCTTGACTTTATCAACCTCTTTATCAGCCTTCTTCGTATCTTCGGAAGAAACGACTAATCAAAGAGAGATTGAGCTGGGGCAATAGCCTCGGCTTTTTTTGTCTTCCGACTTGTGCTATACTTATAGTGACTACAGAATAGAAATGAGTACTTATGAAAATACCTTTTGTAACCCGTGAACAATTAGAAAGCCTGACCCAAGAATTTCCTACCCCTTTTCATCTCTATGATGAAGCAGGAATTCGTGAAACGGCTCGTGCCCTCCATCGAGCTTTTGCTTGGAATGAAGGATTTAAAGAATACTTTGCCATCAAGGCGACTCCGAACCCATCGATCCTAAAAATTTTGCAAGAAGAGGGCTGTGGAGTTGATACTGCCAGCTACGTCGAATTGTTAATGGCAGATAAACTTGGCTTTAGTGGAAAAGAGATCATGTTTTCTTCTAACAACACGCCAGCTGATGAATTTGTCTATGCTAGAGAATTAGGGGCAACTATCAATCTGGATGCCTATGAAGACATTGCTTTCTTGAAGTCTGTGACCAGCATCCCCAAGGTTATTTCATGTCGCTATAATCCTGGTGGAGTCTTTGAACTGGGAACCGATATTATGGACAATCCTGAAGAAGCCAAGTTTGGAATGACCAAGGAGCAATTGATCCAAGCCTTTATCGAGTTGAAAGAACTAGGTGTGGAAGAGTTTGGCATTCACGCTTTATTAGCTTCTAATACTGTATCCAACGATTACTATCCAGAGCTAGCGCGTCAACTTTTTGAATTGGCAGTCGAAGTCGTCGAGAAAACAGGTGTTCACTTGGGCTTCATCAACCTCTCTGGTGGAGTTGGGGTCAATTACAAGCCAGAGCAAGAACCAAATGATATTGCCATTATTGGGGAAGGCGTGCACCGCGTTTTTGATTCGATTCTCAAACCGGCAGGACTTGGCCATGTGAAAATCTATACCGAACTTGGTCGCTTTATGCTAGCTTCACACGGTCTTTTGGTAACCAGAGTGACGCATAAAAAGAAAACCTACCGGACCTATGTGGGCGTCGATGCTTCAGCGGTGAATCTTCTTAGACCGGCTATGTACGGTGCTTATCACCATATCACCAATATGGATCGTCCAGAGGAACCGACTGAAGTGGTCGATGTCGTGGGAAGTCTCTGTGAAAATAACGATAAATTTGCCAAACAACGTGAATTACCAGTGACGGAGATTGGAGATTTGCTCGTGATCCATGATACCGGAGCCCATGGATTTTCAATGGGGTATCAGTACAATGCCAAATTGCGTTCTGCAGAAGTTTTGCTTCAAGAAGATGGGCAGGCCCGTTTGATTCGTCGAGCAGAAAAACCAGAAGATTATCTTGCGACACTCTACGGCTTTGACATTGAAAAATAAGCGATTGTCTGATATAATGATAGTTATGTAAAAATAATGGATCGGAGAAAATTGTATGAATCTCTTTTTAGGAATTTTGTTGATTATTTTGGCTTTCTTTGGTGGGATGGTTGCAGGAATGTTCTTGCTTCGTCGTCAATTTGAAAAAGAATTTGCATCAAATCCACGTTTGAATGTTGAAGCAGTCCGCACACTTTTAGGTGCGAGTGGCCAACGTCCAAGCGAAGCAAAAGTTCAACAAGTCTATCGCCAAATTGTGACTCAACAAAAATCAGCAATGGCGAAAAACAAGAAAAAATAAGAGTGGGGCAATCTCACGATAATAAATGAGAGGGGCTTGGAGGAATTTCTTAGTCCCTCCTTTTGGAAGGAAGAGATATGGATAACCGACCGATTGGTTTTTTAGATTCTGGAGTAGGGGGCTTGACTGTTGTCCGCGAATTGCTCCGTCAGCTTCCTCACGAAGATGTCGTCTATATTGGAGATTCAGCACGTGCACCTTATGGTCCTAGACCAGCAGACCAAATTCGCGAGTATACTTGGCAGATGGTGAACTTTCTTCTGACCAAAAATGTCAAGATGATTGTTTTAGCTTGTAATACAGCGACTGCAGTGGTTTGGGAAGAAGTCAAGGAAAAACTTGATATTCCTGTTTTGGGAGTGATTTTGCCCGGAGCTTCTGCAGCCATTAAATCAACGACCCATCAAAAAATTGGGGTGATTGGGACACCGATGACGGTTTCTTCTGGAATTTATAAAGAGAAGATTCAAAGTCTGGCACCAGATATGAAAGTCACCAGTTTAGCTTGTCCCAAGTTTGTTCCTTTAGTGGAATCAAACGAATTGGCATCCAGTGTGACCAAAAAGGTGGTTTACGAAACCCTAAAACCACTAGTTGGAAAGGTTGATACCTTAGTCTTGGGATGTACCCATTATCCTCTGTTAAAACCGATTATTCAAAATGTGATGGGACCGGATGTCAAATTGATTGATAGTGGAGCGGAGTGTGTTCGGGATATTTCCGTCTTATTAAACTATTTTGAGCTCAATAAGAGCCGCGAACTCTTAGAGAAGACCCACCGCTTTTATACCACTGCAAATGCCAATAGCTTTGCAGCGATTGCCGAAAAATGGCTAGAACGTTCAGTGAATGTGGAGCACGTAAATTTATGAGTGACAAACTATTTGAATACAAAGATTCCCAAGATTGGTATATTGCCCAATGGGGAGAAGATGCAGACTACAACCAATTTAGTCAAGTTCCTGCGGAAGCTTCCACTCTGTTAGATCAGCTGGAACTTCTCTTTGCCAAGGATCCTGGAGGATTTCCTCTCAATCTATCGGTGATGCGCTATGGATCAGCCTTTCGTTTCCTAACCTTTTTGACGGAAATCTTGAATGAAGTCAAGGGAAGATCTTTTGAAATTATCCAGCGTCAAGGAGCCTTACTCTTGGTTGAAAAAGGGAAATTGCTCTATTTGCATTTGCCAAGTGATGGGCTGGATTTGGAAGCCTTCTTGGGTCAAGACAAGGTCAAAGATACGATTCTTATTGCAACTCGAAATGAGGGAAAAACCAAAGAATTCCGTAATATGTTTGAAAAGCTAGGCTTTGAAGTGGAAAACCTCAATCAGTATCCAGAGCTTCCAGAAGTCGAAGAAACAGGGATGACCTTTGAGGAGAATGCCCGCCTAAAAGCTGAAACCATCGCAGAGCTAACTGGGAAAACAGTCTTAGCGGATGATTCAGGTTTGAAGGTAGATATCTTAGGAGGCTTACCAGGGGTTTGGTCAGCTCGCTTTGCTGGAGTAGGTGCGACAGATGCGGAAAACAATGCGAAATTGTTGCATGAATTGGCCATGGTTTTTGACTTGAAAGACCGTTCAGCCCAGTTCCATACAACCTTGGTGGTTGCAAGACCGGGCAAGGAAAGCTTAGTCGTTGAGGCTGATTGGCCAGGGTATATTAATTTTGAACCTAAGGGTGAAAACGGGTTTGGCTATGATCCACTCTTCTTAGTTGGGGAAACGGGCCGTGCTGCCGCTGAATTAACACTTGAAGAAAAAAATACACAATCGCATCGTGCTTTAGCTGTTAAAAAGTTATTGGAGGTATTTCCATCATGGCAAAGCAAACAATCATCGTGATGAGTGACTCGCATGGAGACCGCTCCGTTGTTGAAGCTATTAAAGAAAAATACCTAGGCCAGGTCGATGGGATCTTTCACAATGGGGATTCTGAGCTAAAAAGTGACGATCCTGTCTGGGAAGGGATCCACGTTGTCCAAGGAAATATGGATTTTTATGAGGGCTATCCAGAACGCTTGGTGACCCAACTAGGGCCAACACGGATCATCCAGACCCATGGGCATCTCTTCCAGATCAATTTTAGTTTTCAAAAATTGGATCTGTGGGCCCAAGAGGAAGAAGCAGATATCTGTCTTTACGGCCACCTTCATATCCCAGATGCTTGGAAGGAAGGAAGAACCCTCTTTGTGAATCCTGGATCGATCAGTCAACCACGCGGTCTGATTCGAGAGTGTCTCTATGCTAAAATTGAGATAGATGATTCTCATTACAAGGTAGAGTACTACACGAGAGACCATGTATTGTATCCTGAATTGACAAAGGAGTTTAGCAGATGATAGCAAAGGAATTTGAACGTTTCTTGCTGGCGCAGGAAGAGACGTTCTTAACTCCAGCCAAAAATTTAGCGGTCTTGATTGATAACCACAATGTAGACCATGCTGTCTTGTTGTTGAGCCAGATTAGCTATAGTCGTATTCCGGTAGTGACGGATGAACGCAAGTTTGTGGGGACGATCTCCCTAACGGATATTCTATCTTATCAATTGAAACACGAGATTCCTGAGGAGACTTTTGCCTCGATGGATATCGTAGACGTTGCAAAAAAAGAGGTCGGGGTCATCGGCTTAGACTTCAATTTGACAGAAGTCCTGCACAAGTTGGTGGATGACTCCTTCCTTTCGGTGGTGGATGAAGAAGGCTATTTCCAAGGGATTATTACACGGAAATCGATTCTTAAAGCCATCAATTCGCTAATGCATGGTTTTTCAAATGAATACGAGATGATTCCAAAATGAAAGAATTTATTGCAAGTTTTATTGATCAAAAAGAATTAAGTGAAAATTCTCAGTCTGCCTATTTTTATGATTTGGACCAATTTATTGAGTCGATCCATGGAAAAGTGACACCGACAAATTTGAGAATTTACCAAGCTTCGATTAAAGATTTTAAACCGGCGGTTCAAAAACGAAAATTATCCGCCGTCAACCAATTTTTATATTATTTGTATCAAGAACGCTTTATTTCTGAATACCATCGTTTGGTCTTGCCTAAAATTCAACCGGCCAAGACCCATGATCGGGAATTGTTGGATCTGACCCATTTTTGGGAAGAATCAACTAACCCACAGGGACGCTTGATGGCCTTGTTGATTCTGGAGATGGGCTTGTTGCCAAGTGAGATCCTCCAAGTCAAAGTCGAAGATATTCAGCTGGACTTTCATGTCATTCGAGTGGGCAAAGATGGCCAAAAACGGGTTTTAAAGGTTCCAGAGCCGTTACTGGATGAATTGCAACTCTTCCTAGATGGTATTTATCTCTTTGATAATAAAGGAAAATGCTACTCCCGTCAGTGGGGATTCCGACAATTAGAAGCCTTCTTGATCGAAAAAGGGAATCAAGACCTTTCGGCGCAATCGATTCGTGAGCAATATATTTTGAAACAACGTGAACTCGGTGTGGATCTCTTTAGTATTGCGCGTGAATTGGGCCTAAAAACCATGGTGACATTAGAAAAATATAAATAATGGATATTAAAATTAAAGATTTTGAAGGGCCTTTGGACCTCTTGCTCCACTTGGTCTCTAAATACCAGATGGATATTTATGAGGTCCCCTTGATTGAGGTGATCGAACAGTATCTGGCTTATCTGGCGACTCTCCAGGCGATGAAACTAGAGGTAGCAGGGGAATACATGCTGATGGCTAGTCAACTAACCTTGATCAAGAGTCGAAGACTTCTTCCTAAGGTTGCAGAGGAGATGGATGAAGCAGAGGATCTCGAGCAGGACCTCCTTTCTCAATTGGAAGAGTACCGTACTTACAAGCAATTAGGAGAGTTGATGGCCTCACAGCACGAGGAGCGCGCCCTCTATTATTCAAAACCCAAGATGGAATTGGTCTACGACGATACGGAATTGCTTCACGATCGTACAACGGTGGATCTTTTCTTGGCTTTCTCAAAACTATTGACCAAGAAAAAAGAAGAATTCCGTCAGAACCATACGACCATTGTAAAGGATGAATACAAGATTGAGGATCTGATGGACCAGCTGCGTCACCGATTCCACGATCGCTCACAAGTTCTCTTGCAGGACTTGTTTCTAGAAGCAACGGATCTCCAAGAGGTCATTACTCTATTTCTTGCAACCCTTGAATTGATCAAGATTCAAGAAGTAACGGTGATCCAGGATAGGGCTTTTGGAGAAATTTACTTAAATAGGATTGAACATGAGCAAATTAGCTGAAATTGAAGCACTCTTATTTGTAGCAGGTGAAGAAGGAATTACTGCCAGACAAATCGCAGACCTTCTCTCTTTACCTCCGACAGGTGTGGTGCAAAGTTTAGAAAAATTAAGCAAAAAATACCAGGAGGACACAGATACCAGTCTGTGTTTGATGGAGACAGCTTCCCGTTATAAATTGGTGACAAAGGCAGACTACGCTTCAGTTTTACGAGACTATTCTAGAACGCCCATGAATCAAAGTTTGTCTCGGGCTGCCCTCGAAACCTTATCAATCATTGCTTATAAGCAACCAATCACCCGTGTGGAGGTCGATGATATTCGGGGTGTCAATTCCAGCGGTGCCATTACCAAACTACTGTCATTTGATCTGATCCGAGAGGATGGGAAAAAAGAAGTCCTCGGGCGTCCCAATTTGTATGTCACGACGGAGTATTTTTTGGATTATATGGGAATCAATCATTTGGAGGAATTACCAAAGGTTGAGGAAGTGGACATTGATCCAGAGGAAGGTCAATTATTTTCAGAGAGAACAGAGGAACTAGATGAGAATTAACAAATATATTGCCCATGCAGGCGTGGCTAGTCGTCGCAAGGCCGAAGAACTGATCAAGCAAGGCTTGGTTACAGTAAATGGCCAAGTTGTGCGTGAATTAGCGACTATTATTAAGACCGGTGATCAGGTTGAAGTAGAAGGCACTCCAATCTACAACGAAGAAAAGGTCTACTATCTTTTAAATAAGCCACGTGGCGTCATCTCTAGTGTATCTGATGATAAAGGGCGGACAACAGTCGTTGACCTTTTATCTCAAGTGCCAGAGCGTATCTACCCAGTGGGACGTTTGGACTGGGATACATCTGGTGTCTTGATTTTGACCAATGATGGTGATTTTACAGATGAGATGATTCACCCACGTAATGAGATTGATAAGGTCTATGTGGCGCGTGTCAAAGGGATTGCCAATAAGGAAAATTTGCGTCCCTTGACACGAGGGGTGACCATTGATGGCAAGAAAACCAAGCCAGCGACTTACGAGATCTTAAAAGTGGATGTTGAAAAGAACCGTTCAGTGGTTCAGTTGACCATTCATGAAGGGCGCAACCACCAGGTCAAAAAGATGTTTGAAGCTGTAGGACTTTTAGTGGACAAACTCTCCCGAACCCAGTTTGGAAACCTAGATGTCTCAGGACTTCGTCCGGGTGAATACCGTCGCTTGAACAAAAAAGAAATTAGCCAGTTGCACGATCTAGCAGTGACTAAATCTAAAAAATCATGAAAAAAATCCTGATTGCTATGGTCAGAGGCTATCAAAAATGGATCTCTCCCATATTTCCGCCTTCTTGTCGCTTTCAACCGACCTGTTCCAATTATATGATCCAAGCGATTGAACGCTTTGGTGTGAAAGGTGTCTTGATGGGGGTTGCGAGAATCTTGCGATGCCATCCTGGTACCCAAGCGGGACCAGACCCTCTGCCAGACCACTTTAGTCTGAGACGAAATGAAGAATCAAAGTAGGACGATCACAAATAAACAGAAA
>NZ_JAPVZB010000004.1:0-118864 GCF_041432125.1 Streptococcus sp. 20925_1_77 | reverse complement strand
TCATTTTCATTTATGAATTATTCGGCTGATGAAGAGAGCAATGGTGCAATTGATTGATAAGCACCTTCAAGAGCTTTTTGGGCAATATCGCGAGCATTTTTCAATTGTTGTGCGAATTGACTACGAGCTTGTTCAGGAACAACTGTATCATCAGAACCTGCAGCTGAAAGTGTATCGTTAAATGTTTTTCTTGCAGTTTCCATAGATTGGATCCCAGGAGCTACTTGCTGATTATAGGCATCTTTACCAGACTCGGGCATCTTATCCCCAATCTCTTTGACATATTTTGTGTAGTTGTCAATCATTTTTCCATAAATGGTTTTCATATCACCAAGTGTTTTGGCATTATCAATTTCTTCATCAGTCAACAAGACAATTTCTGGAATTTCAACAGAAGAGGTTGCTGATTTTGATGTTTTTGATGAACTGCTTGATTTGCTTTTTGAAGTAGATGATTTTTCTACTTTGCTAGAAGAAGCCTTTGCATCTTTGCTTGATGAGTCTGAAGCAGTTTTACCAGAACATGCTGCTAAGGTTGCAACTGACAAGAGAGCCACACCGGCTGTAAGAAGTTTTTTCATATTTTTTCTCCTATAAATAAAGAATGAATATATTTTAAATGATTTTCCTTTAATTGTCAAATATTTTCCGTTTCCAAATGCAATTACACCGTTAACTATCACTAGTTTTTAACATATTTTCTATCCTAAAAAATATCGTTTATTTTGTGTTTTTTATTCATATATTAAATAAACAAAACCAGAAAAACAGTCGTTTTCTGGTTTTTCTTTTTTTTATTGATGAAGCAGTTGCGTAAATTCTTCTTGAAGTTCCTTGTTGTCTGTTGGTTTTAGGTACATCTTTCCACCATTGGTCGTTGGGGAATGAAAGACGATGGCTTCCCCCGTATCCGTAATGGCAAAGAAATAACTATGCACATCTGGATACTTGTCCCAATTGCTATAGCGTTCTACAATGCGGTATTTTGCATTTCCTTGGCCAGTATCTGTATAAATAGCATCCATCTTGCTATTGTCCCCTAGAGTATAGAGGTTGTCTGGTCCTACATCACCGCCAGCAATGCCTTTTTGGTAGTTGGGTTGCCCCATCTTTTCGCCCCAGGTCTTCATAAATTCTGCTAATTTTGCTGATTTTTCAGCATTCCAAGGCGTTTTCTCCTGGCTTTGGGTACCGCCTCCTGATGGTGTGCTTTCAAAGGTTTGCCAGTCAAAACTCTTGAGGTCCAGTTTATCCGTATCAGATTTTCCAAAGAGGGCATTCAGATCTGACCCAGGTACCTGAACTTCTTCTTCCTGGACTTTTGTCGCGGCTTGAGGTGCCTTTTCTATTCGTGAAAGCACGGCTACACCACGGCCAGTTCCCGACAACCAGCTGACTTCCAGGACATCTCCTCCCTTATAAAGGGTTGTCGCATTGCGCGCTCCTCCGTGTCCAGCGACGAAACCTTCTGCAAGCAAGGTCGGCTTTTGGTCCTTGAGGTAGTAGACTCCTGTCGCAAAGTAGCTCCCATCGGTTTGCTGGTTGGCGATGATCATCTCATCTACCCCATCGCTATTTAAGTCCTTAAAGGCATAGCGAACAGCTGCTGGCTGATTGATGACAGTCTCGATCACCCAGCTATTGATCATCCGATCTTCTTTGGCTAATGCATCATTCAATTTGGAAATGGCATCCAAATCTTTTGAAGTGGCAAAAATCTTTTGGTAGTCTGAAAAAACAGACTGGTATAATTGTTTGTTGTCTGCTTTTTTCGCTTGTTTTTTAGCTGCTGTCTGGCTTGTTGCAGCCTCTTTTTTAGGACTGGACTGGCGCTGGTATCTTTGATAACATCCTGTTAACAAGACCATACTTGAAGCCACTAATCCCAACTGGATCCAATGTTTTCTTTTCATCTGATCTCCTTTAGTCTCCCGTGTTTTCATACTGAACTTTATTATACTAAAAAAAGAGTGAGGAAGGAATCCCTTCTTCACACTTAGTTTTCTTTATTTGGTTTGGTTCTACGATCCATTTGACTTTCAATATGCTCTTTCACCAAGGCAACCACCTCATCATTGGTTGGAAGGTCCGAGTGCTGGGCATCTTCCCCCGTCACTGTGATCTCCGTATAACTAGCTGCTTGGTTTTGGTAGATATATTTCCCAGCAGAAACACTGGCATCTGGGACCAACTCATCGGAATCATAGGTGATGGTTCCTGCTACTGAATACATATAAAGCGTATTAGGGATGGCTTTTTTCCCCTTGATAAAATCGGCTAACATCTCAGATTTGTTTTGAATATTGGTTTCCGTGAAATTATAGGGAGTTCCGATGGTCATGAGGGTCTTTAGATCCACATCATAATCTTCTAGATAATTTTCGATAAAGGCTGTATAAATCAAGCCCCCGTTAGAATGACCCAAGCCCTTGAAATTATTAAAATTGTATTTTTTTTGAAGGGCTTCAAAGGCTTGATTGAATAGTTTAGCCTGCTTTTTAATATTGCTATAGCCATCTTTGTTGTTTTCAAAACCAACCACAATCACTGGTTCATTGTCCTTGGCATCAATACTACCGCTATAGGTGATATTCCCATCATTCCATACCTTGAGCTTGAGAAGACTGTGCTTGGTGCCTTGGCGGCCTTGGTTGAGCTTGGTCACCAAGCCATCAAAGCGGTTCTCTGTTGCTGAGCTTCCTGGAATCATGATGATGGGCGACAGTTTAGAATTATAAAATTTCTCGATTTTTGAAACATTGGTTCGAGTCCAGCTATAAGAAGGAATGGCTAAACCGATCAAGAAAAGACAGACCAAAGTGAGGACGATGGCTGTTTTTTTAGAGACTTTCATCGCTTTCTCCTTTCACTTTTAGATCTTTTCGAATACGATTTCCCATGCGGACAAATGGTAGATAAAGGAGCACGTCTATCGCAAAACAAAGTATACTCACAGCTAAGGCTCTCAGACTTCCTCCCGTTCCAATGAAAGCATAGAGAAGGCTAGGAGTCCCATCTGGCACTGGATAGACGGCTGCTGGCATCAGCTTAAAGCACAAAGCCACAGCAGCGATGGCCATATTGACCAAGGGGATCAATAAGAAGGGAATCACATATAGAAGATTGAGCAGGACCGGAATCCCTACCATGAAGGGGGCACCGTTATTAAAGAGGCCTGGAAAAATACTGAGGAGACTGACTTTCTTGTCCTTTCGACTGTGGGAGACCAGTAAGATCGCTACCAAAAGTGCTAGGACAGCGCCAATTCCAGCTACCATGCCAAAACTCCGATACAAATTGGTCAAAGTATAGAGATGAGGAATCCCCGTCGTTGTATGATGGGTCACAGCGTAATTCAGATTTTCTAAAGCAAAACTGTCATCCACAATTGAGTTTAGGGCAAAAGCCTGACTGTTGCCGACCCAAGCTGATAAGCCACTGAAGAGTCCCATAACAAAAGTGGACAGGAGATGATGACTGCTTATAGTAAGAGAGCTAAAGAATTGACCGATCATTTGAAAAATACGGTACTGATTGCCAAGAAGGAGAAGAATATTCAGGCTAACCCCCAGAACCAAGGACAAGAAAATGGGACGCACAGTCTTGGGCTGATAGATAAAGTCTTTGTCCACAATCTGGTCGTCACTAGCCTTGGATAGTCGAAAGATCTGTCCGATTAGATAGCCTAAAACAATGGCTAAGAGGATATTGGTCGTCGCAGGTAAGTTAATTCTTGTCAGTTGCCCATCATTGAGTGGTCCCACCAACAATTCCTGAGACCCTACAATCAAGCTGACCAAAAGAGCAGTCACGCCGGCTGTCCCCGTACTTCTACCATAGTGCCCAGCTGTATATTTCCCAGCGAAGTAGGTTGCTAAAGGCCCTGCTAGACCTCCTAGAAAGTTGGAAAAATTAATAAGAACCTGGCTGATAGCTTGATTCCATGGCAACCAACTGTCCATCGAAAAGAGCTGATGGATATAGCCTCGATCAGAAAAGACCGATAAGGCAATCACTCGAACGATTCCTGAAAATAAGAAAAAAGGAAATAAGGAAACCAGGGTTTTCTGGGAAATCTGAATAAAACTTTTTTCTCGTAACCAGAAAAACTTCTGGACTAAATACTTGGTCATGGCGCCCCCTATTGGTGTGCTCACATTGCTTGCTTTCATCTTATTATATCATAGTGGTGAGCAATCCCTTTCATTTGGAGAAGCATCATCTTTTGAGAATACTTTTAAAATTTTCATAATTTTTGAAAAACTCTTTGACAGGGGTCTTCATTTCCTCTATACTATTTGTTAGCTAACAAAACGATGAATCAGGTTAACGTTGGTCCTGCTATGCTCATAGCAATTGGATTTGACGGGAAATGAGATCGCTAGGATGGTTTTTCAGACCATTTTTACAACATTATAGGAAGATTTAGGAGGAATCAGACGTCTATGTCACAAGAAAAAATTTCAGCCAAGGTCTTGTTCGCGATCTTTGCGACAGGGATCCTGTCCTTTTGCGGGGTGGCTGGAGAAACTGCCATGAACATCACCTTTCCAATATTGATGAAGGAATTTGAGATCAACACCGCAACAGTCCAGTGGGTTACCACCATCTATCTTCTAGTGGTTGCCTGTGTGGTCCCCTTGTCTGCTTATCTCAAGCGTTCCTTTAAAATGAAGTCCATCTTTTTAGTTGGAAATCTCCTATCTGTTTCAGGTGTTCTTATCGACTTCTTAGCTCCAAATTTTGGCTTTGTGGTCCTGGGGCGATTGGTCCAAGGAATGGGGGTTGGTTTTGCCCTCCCTCTGATGTTTAATATCATTTTAGAACAAGTCCCAAAACGTAAGATCGGTCTCATGATGGGAGTGGGGACCTTGATTACAGCCATTGCACCAGCTATTGGGCCTACTGTCGGGGGACTCTTAACAGCTAGCTTCGGCTGGCGGTCCATCTTCTTAGTGCAATTCCCGATCCTTCTGGCTTCACTAGTTGCAGGACTTCGCTCCATTGAGCAAATCAGTAAAGTCAAGCGGGAAACCTTTGATGTCGTGAGCCTTCTTGCCATCATTGCCCTTTTCATAGGGTTGATTCTAGGTATTCATGGCCTAGCGGATCATGCGTTCTTCAGTTTTTCTGTGCTTGGTTGGCTGGCGATCGGAACCTTGGGACTGGTCCTTTTGGTCTGGCGGTCCAATCAGTTAGAGACTCCCATTATCAATCTTTCTATTTTGAAAAATCATCGTCTCACTGGCCATATTCTAGCCTTCTTCACCTTTCAATTAGGCTCTCTTGCCATGAGTTTTCTTCTTCCTAATTATGTCCAATTGGTCAACCACTCAAGCACGACGCTTGCAGCCTTGATGCTGCTTCCAGGGGCCATCATTGGAGCTGGTTTTGCTCCCTTCTCCGGTCTGATTCTAGATAAACTAGGGGCCCGCAAACCGATCCTCCTCGGAGCTGCTTTCATCCTTCTGGCCCATTTTCACTTCACCCTCTTGGGCCTGAAGCTGACAAATGGCTTGATTCTCATCTTTTACATGCTCTTCATGACCGGTATGGGACTTGCCTTTGGCAATATCATGACAAACGGACAAAAACAACTCTCTCTGGAAGAGCAACCCGATGCGAACGCAATCTTTAATACCTTGCAACAATTTGCAGGTGCTGTTGGAACAACTCTGGCTTCTTTGATCGTTGCCATGAGCCAAGCCAATCAAAAGCTGGATTTCACCCAAGCCACAGCTAAAGGAAGTCGCAACGGTTTCATGGCCTTATTTGCCTTAGGTATTTTCCAACTCCTTCTCTTATTTTGGGTGGTGGGAAAAGATAATGAAAACAACTAACTTATCTCGTCAAAAAACAGCAGGAAGCCTGCTGTTTTTTGTTATCCTTTCCGCACTCGCGTTAGAATGCCATCAGGATCCTCAAAAATTATGCACTTCTGCTAAATAAACCTTGATAGGATAGGTGTATGTCAAATTCTCTCTCCATTTTGCTTGTAATGTCAAATTTTACAACTAAAAGGTTCCATTAAATTGTCTAACTTTTATCATTTGAGTTAAAATCCTTGATTTCTTTCTGTATTTTATTTATAATCATTCTAAATAAGGAAAAGGAGACATTGTATGACTGAAATAAAACATGGAGTAGATGAATCATTTAGCGATCGCTTGAATATTTTGAGAGCTGCGGTTCTAGGGGCCAATGATGGAATCATTTCTATCGCTGGAGTGGTGATCGGGGTGGCCAGTGCCACGCATAACATCTGGATCATTTTCTTATCTGGCTTGTCTGCAATTCTGGCCGGTGCCTTTTCGATGGCGGGTGGTGAGTATGTTTCTGTTTCCACACAAAAAGACACGGAAGAAGCTGCTGTGAACCGCGAACAAGCCTTATTAGATCGTGATCCAAAGTTAGCTAGAGACTCTCTCTACCATGCTTATCTTGAAAATGGAGAATGTGAAACTTCAGCAAAAATTCTAACAGAGCGGGCCTTTCTGAAACACCCCCTCAAAGCCTTGGTCGAAGAGAAATACGGCATTGAATACGAAGAATTTACCAATCCTTGGCATGCAGCTGCATCTAGCTTCCTTGCTTTTTCTATTGGTTCCCTTCCTCCAATGCTCTCTATCATTCTCTTTCCAGTTAACTATCGCATTCCAGTGACAGTCTTCGTTGTTGGACTATCCTTGATCTTCACTGGCTATACCAGTGCGAAACTAGGAAAAGCACCAACCAAGCCAGCCATGCTTCGCAACCTGATCATTGGCCTTCTCACCATGGGTGTGACTTACTTCTTCGGACAATTGTTTAGTATTTAAAAAAAGCTGAGACTTCTGTCTCAACTTTTTTTATGCTTTTCTTATGCTTCTAATAAAGCTTGGGCTTGTTTTTCTAATCCTGCGATTGCTTCATCTGTCAAGACTAATTCACCTGTTGCCCAGGCTTCTGGGTTAACAGTTGTTCCTGTGAAGTCTCCCACTACTTGAGTACGAACGAATGGTAAGAGGGCTTGGTAAGCCGCAAACATTGGCTCGTGTCCTGCATTAGCGACTGAAGAGACGGTTACGATCTTGTCTTGGAGGGCAGATGGACCACGAGTTTCTGACAGGTCAAGAGCACGGCTAAGCCAGTCGATCAGGTTTTTCACTACACCTGGAATGGCAAAGTTGTAGACTGGTGAGAAGATCCAGATGGCATCCGCAGCAAGGACCGCATCACGCGCTGCTTGCACAGCTGGCAAGGTTGGCGTTTCCAAATCTTGGTTCATCATTGGGATGTCCTTGTAGTCCAAGTAAGTCACCGTTGCTTTTCCTTCAAGAAGGCTTTCTGCTTTCTGGGCCATTTGGTGGTTGAATGATCCTTGACGAAGAGATCCCACGATAAATAAAATGTTTTTCATAGCTGTTTCCTCTTTCTGTTGTAAGATTATTTATTACAAGTAATATTATACATACCTTAGATGTAATGTCAAGAATTACAACTTGGGATTTACTAAGCTTTATTACATTCACTAAGCAAGGGCTAAGACAATTGAGAGGCTAGGACTTTTGTCCCAGCCTCCTCTCTTTTATGCATGCTCCAGTCCTTTTTTTGTGTTTTCCTTGATGGTTTCGGCTGAATGGAGTAATTTTTCTTTTTCTTCTTCTGTCAAATGCAAGTCCAATCGTTCAATAATTCCTTTTCGACCTACAATCGCTGGATAGCCAAGATAGGTTCCGTATTCTGGACGATAGTTAGAGACCGGCATTTCCTCGTGGCTATCATTGATCACAGCTTCTGCTAAGCGTTGGGCTGCTGCTGCAATCCCAAAGTTGGTATAGAATTTACCAAAAAAGACAGTATGACCACCACGCAAGGACTCGTAGTTGATGGCATCAAGCTCTTCTTGAGAGAAGAGATCGGTAATGGCGTGTCCTTTGACACGGACCTGACTCCAAGCGACAAATTGAGAATTTCCATGCTCACCAAGGTTATAGCCTGATACACTAGCAGGAGAAACCTGCAAACGATCGGCGACTGCGCGCTTCATCCGAGCTGTATCCAACAAGGTTCCTGTCCCAATCACCTGCTCTTTTGGAAGGCCGGTATATTGTTGGTAGAGTTGAGTGACTGCATCGACCGGATTGGTCACTACCAATAAGACCCCACCAAAGCCAGAAGCCTTCAAATCACGCGCTACTTGCACCACTTGCTTGCTAGTAAAAGGAAGCTCCGCAAAACGGTCATCTGTGTTATTAGCCTGCAACTCGATATTTCCAAGAGTCGACACCACAACATCCGCATCTTTTAAAGCCGCGTAGTCATTGACCGTGATATGAACCGGATACCCCGTATTGGCAACTGTATCACAGAAATCCAAGGCATCTGCCTTGACCTTTTTCTCATTGGTATCAATCAAGACCAAGTGATCGCAGGTGTGTTTCAATATCATGCTGTGGGCCAAGGTCGCACCCACATGCCCCAAACCAATAATACCAATTTTTCTTGTCATCAGAATCCTCTTTTCTAGTATCGATCACACTGTTGGTGAGGATAGCTCTTTGTTGCCTCTATTCTACCACAATTCTAGAAAGGCGGATTGAAAAAATGGGAAAATTTTCAAGTTTTTCAAAAAAGAAAAGAGGCGATGCCTCCGTTAACGACTCAGGAAAGAAGAGTCTCAATTTCTTCAATGGACAAACCCGTCATCTCCGAGATAAGATCAGGCGACATTCCTCGTGAGACCATTTTGCGGATTAACTGCAGACGTTCTTCATTACGACCTTGATCCAAGCCTTGCTCTAAACCTTGTTCCAGCCCTTGTACAAAACCTTCTTCACGCGCTTCGTCAATCGCCGTCTCCAGGGTCATATCATAATTATCTTGAATGCGAATACGCTCGTCTATCATGGTCTTCTCCTCCTTGGTCCAGCTAGATCTTACGCTAACATAGATTTGATCTCTTCAATGGACAAACCCGTCATATTCGAGATCAACTCAGGCGACATTCCTCGTGAGACCATTTTGCGGATTAACTGCAGACGTTCTTCATTACGACCTTGTTCCAGACCACGTTCCAATCCTTGCTCCAAACCTTCTTCTCGCGCTTCATCAATTGCCGTCTCCAGGGTCATATCATAATTTTCTTGAATCCGAATACGCTCGTCTATCATGGTCTTCTCCTCCTTGGTCCAGCTAGATGAATCTAGTAATGAATCTGCATGAGCCACAGCCTGACTGGGAGCTTTTGTAAAGGGAAGATTCCCAAAAAACTCCAACCACTGTCTGCCTGCATCTGTCAGGTTCTCATCTTTATTATACTTGTCTAGCTCTAAAAAGGCAACCTGCAGAAGATTTTGGTGCTTGCCATTTTTATAATAGGCCTTGAGTTGCTTCCCGGACCGGCTATTGGTCAGCCAGTATTTGTTGATGGCGGCCTCTTCGTCTAGTAAGAGCGACTTCTCCAAAATCGCAATCCCATAGACAGGCTCCATCTGCTCGTACATCTTATGAGTCTGGCCTTGCTGGCGCAGTTTTTGCACATTCTCCACCAGCTGATTGGCCAAATAGTAATGGAATCGATTCAAGAAATACTGTTGCTTGCGAATCTGGATCTCGATGATCACCTCGGTCCCATCATGGAGCTTGGCTCTCACATCCACCGCAGTGGAGAACAAGTCATCCTCCTCATAGGCCATGCTGTGGGGCTGACTTCCCTCCACAATCTGAGCGTCCGCCACATCCAGCTCCAAAATATCTCGAATAAATGCTGCCGTCACCTCTGGCAAACTAAAAATCTTCTTGGCCATGATATCCAAAGTTGGCGATACATGCGCGTGTCTCTTTTGCATCCCTGCTCCTTTTCGATAAAAAATAGAGGGGAGGTCCCTCTACTTCTATAATTCGAAAAAAACTGGGAAAGTGACTACAAAACCATTACGAAACGAAGTAATAGTTCTCTTTTAGTTCTCTATATCTGTCAAAGCTGAGAATGCCCTCATTTTGCAATCTGCCTAAAACGACACTAGGATGAATATCGATTTCCTCAGCAAACTCTAGAATATCCGACTTATCAAAGTTTCCTTGTTCAACAAAAACTTGATAGTCTTCCGGTCTTATTAAGTGATCTTTTGCAAACTGATCTGCTCGTTCCTCAGAACGTCGGTATAATTCACCATTTCCATCATCAGATGAAAAATCGTTCTCCAGAATATGTCCAATCTCATGGAAAAGTGAGAACCAGAAAATATCGGATACTTTATTTCGATCTGTGAGTAAAAGCAAGGCACTACCATTTCCAAATTTTTTCGTAGCACCATTTAGATTGGCATTCGGCAAAGCAGGTAGACCGACTAGGACAACACCACAATCTAGCAAGATATCATACAGGTGTTGAGGAAAGACTGCAGGATCTTGTCTCGTCAACTTTCTCAAAGCAGGCAAGCTTCTCTCCAACTTTCTGCGATTGAGCTTGGTAGTTGTTGTATCACGTGCTTTTTTTGATGCCAATTCCAACATGATATTGGAGTTCACTATACTTTTAGTCGTGAACTCACGCGTATTTCGATAACTCACCTGATTGTTAAAAGATGAGAACTTTTCTAAACTCGCCACTCCTAGAATCTTGCGAAGCTCAACAATCTTTTCTTTCAATGTATAGCGTTTATCTGGAACGTAGCCTTCTGCCTTAAAATACTTGAAATCAATCATCTCACAGATTTCTTTCTCGCTACCTTCTTCTAGCTCTTTTTGTTCTACAATCTCTGCAACTTTTACATCATAAGCATTCTGAAGATTGAGCCAGGTTTGCATGGAAACTCCACTTAACTTGGCTAACTTATGAGCCGTCTCTTTACTGATGGACTCCTCAGCATTGACCAGCTTGCTGACAGTCTTTGCTGAAACTCCTAAGCGCTCCGCAAACTCTTTCTGCGTTACATTATAATCTTCAATCAACTCTTCAACATACTGACCTGGATGAAAAGCAATCAGGTCTTTGTATTCAACAATTTTTTTACTCATAGTGATTGCTGACCTCCTCTATTTTTAGAATTTCGATTTCAACAGGACTAGGAAATACCTTCTCAAGGTCCTCCTCACGAAATTCTACAATCAAGCGATAGGAACTCCTTCGACCATCTATATCCAAAGCAAACTGTCCCTGTCTCTTCCCCTTGAGTTGGTGAAAGTGATATTTAGGAAAAGCTGTCACACTGGCCAAAGAATCCGCTGCTTCCAAAAAGGTAATCAATTGATGCAACTTTACAGCAATCTTATCCGAAAAATCCTTTTTCGCCTGCCTCAGCTCTGTGCACTGCTTTTTAACAGTTTTATTTGTATAGATAAGCTTCATTTGTCCCTTTCTGTTAAATTAAATTACCTTTTAGGTAATTTAATTGTATCATCTTTAGACAATAAAAACCAGCCAAAGGTTGATTTGGCTGGCATAATAGTTATTAATTTATAATTAGCAATGTTACCTATTTTCTTTTTATAATATAAATTCCATCACCTAATCTATAACTAGTTAATTCTACATCTGTTTCTCTCACGGTTTCTATATCATCAAATGAGAGATTTGTTATGATATGATGAGCGTGCGGAAAACCTGTAACTCCAAATATCTTAAACCCGAAAACTCCTAGAACAGGATTTAGATAACTTGCATTACTACCAACATACATTAATCCAATTAAAAGAAATAACAATAAATTCATGAGAATACTAGTTTTATTATTCATATCAAAAGACAGTAACGGAGTAAAATACGTAACAATGTAGTTCATCAATGAGTCACTTTCCGGTGATATTTCCATCTTTCTCGGTATTTTGATACTTTCCTTACCGTCAAACTTAAATAATTTCCATAATTTAATAATTGAAATAAAAATTAGAACAACAAAAACTATACGAATCAATTTATGGTCAAAATCAAAAGCTATTAATCTCTCAAATGAGAATTTGGAATAATTAATATTACTAAAAAGAAGCCATAAATATAGTGGTAGATACGAGGTGATAAACAATGTCCACTTAGAAAAAAGATCTCGCTGCATTACATACGTCCTTCTTCAACCGTTTCAACTTCAGAAATATAAGCTGTTACAAGAGCATCTGATATAGCATTAATCAATTGTACACAATTTTTCTCATTAGTAATACTTAGCTTTCCATTACTAAACGTAACCCCTTCAATTTCTTTATAAAATTTATGATTAGGATCATTTTTTATAGTTTGTATTTTGTCAATATGTTTAACTGTTTCAGTAAAACGATTCGTATCAGAAACAATTTTAATTAATCTTGTTGCTAATCTTTTACCATTGATCACTTTCGTTTTCAAAAATTCAATTGAAGCTTGTTCAAATATAGTATTTATATTTGCATTAGTATTTAGAATTTCTGTTGCTTGCTCAGCAAATTTTTGATTCATTCCAAATATAGAATCAAATTTTGATTCTGCTTGATTAATTAAAATTTTTTCATCATTAACAATCATTAAATCAATCTTCTTGTTTAATCCAAATAGATTATTTCGTTCTCTTAATTTTATTTTACTATCCGTAAAATTACCAAATAACATCTTTTTTTCCAATTGAAATGCATTCACAAAAGAACCTATAAATTTTAGATTAATAGTACTATTCTTCTTTATTTCAATCAAATAGTTATGCAAATCTTTCTCCGCCTCACAACTTGTACTTAGTAAATGTTGTTGTTCATCATTAAATTGTGAAATTACAGATTGAATATTTTCATATTCTGAAACCTCTACTTGCTCATGTACATTCTTATATGTTATAACTGGATCATATGGTTTTATTTCTCGATTACTAAAAGTAGATTTATTCATACTTTCAATAATTGCTCTAAGTATATTTTCTTTAGTTTTCTTATCAGCATCTTGTTTATATAAAAAAATCTCATTTTTCTTAATTTTAATTAGAAAAATCTTAACATATTCATCGAAATCTGGTTGTTGACTAAAAGAAATCAACCGGTTTTTTTCGTCATTAATATTTATTTGAATCAATTTATGCCTCTTTCCTCTACTCCACCTTCACCTGTCCATTCATCAGCATTGGCAAGAGCCAATCGCGCAGTTGGGTAAGTTGTTTATTCTCTTCGATTAAATTAAGTTGCTGTTTATCAATCACTTCTAATTTTTGATTAATCTCAAATAATAATTTCAACGGAATTGCAGGGACTACAATCTTGTTCATATTTTCTTGATTAATTTTCATTTGAATTGAACCTGTTTTAATTTTCATAACCGAAACATCCTTCAATAGCATCATAAGGAGTTTACAACTATAATTCTTAATTGGTTCTAGCACATGAGCGTGATTGTTTACCCAATTTTTTCCTGAAATACGTTGTAAAATAGGGGTTCCTTTCTCTGTCATTACAGAACCATCTTCAGCCATTAAAACATAATCTCCGTCAAAGATATAATCATTGACATAATCCATTATACCAGTAGCACCATAATACGGTATTTCACCTTTTACAAGCACTCTATCATTACTTGATAATGGAACTCTTTTTGAGTCATGACATATTGTAATATTCCCCAACTTCTCAACTCCCCACCCCTCTGGGATTTCGCGTTTGAGTTCTGGGTGATAGACCATCTTTCCGCCTGATGATTTGTAGGGGTTGCCATTCTGGTCTGGAAAATCAAACTGGACAAACCAGTAGTCATAGAGAGTCTTAGCCATGGCTTCCAACTCTTGGTTGATTTGGTTGTTGATTTTCAGTTTTTTATCAATTGATTTTAAAACAGAAATCAATTTTCTTTGATTATCTAATGATGGTAATGTTATTTTTACAGTTTTTAAAAAATCTATAGTTAAAGCTTTTTGTACCGCCCCAATGTTGTTATATTTGATTGTTTTTTGAAATAAATCAGATTTTAAAAAGTAGTATAAGTAATCTATATCAATTATTTCAAAATTAATATTTCTTAACCAAATTAAATTACCATCTTTAAAATAAAAATTCGGGTCCTTTACAACCAAAATCTCACCTATCGTCCCTACAGCTGTAATAAGTACATCATTTTCTTGAGGAACCGGAAATTTTGATTTTATTTCAGAGTACTTTTCTGAAGAAATAAATAATTGTTCAGAAATGTTTTTACCACTTGAAAGTTCAATTACTTCTTTACTTCTATAAAAAGGTATTCCTTGTTGAACATAATCAGATAAATGTACTCTTTTACTTGAACCAACGATACACAGTTGATCTAAAGTATAGGTTTTAAACTCACTCATACTTAATCCCCTTCATTTGCTTCTCTATTTCCTGCTCCAGTTGGTGTGATTGCTGGAAGAGGTCTGAGAGTTTGTCTTGAAAGGCGGTCATCTTAGCTTCAAACTCTTCTGCTGTTATGTCCACATAGTCGATCTTGATGTCAAAGTATTGGCCTGCGCTGAGAGAGTAGTTTTTCTCCTTGATATCCTCATAAGAGACAGTGACAGAAAAGTCCTCGACGGCTTCTTTCTTGATAAAGGTCTCGACGATTTTCTGCTCTTCCTCAGGAGAGAGCACGGTCTTTTGGTTCTTGCCTTCCTTGACCTTGATTCCGAGGTTTGAGGCATCGATGAGGACGACATCGCCCTTGTTTTTTTTATCAATAAAGAGGATGGAAACGTTGGTTCCTGTCGTCGCAAAGATATTGGACGGCATAGAGATGACACCAGCCAGCATTTGATTATCCACCAAGTGTTGCCGGATGGTCTTGTCAATCCCTGACTGGGCCGTGATAAATCCTGTCGGCAAGACAACAGCTGCTTGACCATCTGGCTTCAAGGAGTAGATGATATGCTGAACAAAGAGCTCGTAGATTGCCATCTTGTCCTTAGACTTGGCCGGAACCTTGGGAACTCCTGCAAAGAATCGCTCGCTAGCTTCTGGCAAGGTCTCCACTTGGTCACGCCACTCTGAAAAGTCCAGTTTGAAAGGAGGGTTAGACACGATATAATCCATCTTTTCAGGATGGCGATTAGCGATGATAGTATTTCCCTGCACGATATTGTGAATGGAATGCTGCAGTCCGTTCAAGATCAGATTGAGACGGAGGAGATTAGACGATTTTTGCGAGATATCTTGACTATAGACAGTGGTCTTATCGACACCGATACGACTAGCCAGGTTCATAAGCAAGGTGCCAGAACCTGCTGACGGGTCATAGATCCGCACGTTTGACGGCTGGTCATCACCCACCAAGATATCCGCGATAATCTTAGCCACAGTGTGAGGTGTGTAGTACTCGGCATACTTGCCACCACCATCTTTATTGTAGTCCTTGATCATGTACTCAAAGAGAGTCGAGAAAAAGTCAAAACCTTGTGAAAAAATGGTCTCATCAAACTTAACGCGTGCAAGGAGATTGATGATAGCTTTTGCTACTTCGTTGCGTTTACTGCTATCTGAGATAGTATCCGTAATCAGACGCTCATCAAAGAGACGAATGGCTGTGTCTCCATCCGTATGGACAGAGAAGATATCGTTATTGTCAATAGCGATTTGGTTAAGAGTATTCTCAAAAGTCTCATAGAAAGTCGCTTCGTTTTGCTGACGGTGAAGGGTTTCGATCAGCTGGTCCGGCTTGAGCCAGGCTGTGCTAGTACCGATATCCTCTAAGAGCCAGTCGTAGTCTTCCTCACTCATAGCCAACAAGTTTTCATAGGTATTGGACTCATCTAGGATCTTGGCTTGATACAAAAACTTGTCATTTAAAAATTTGTAGAGGAAGGACTGGGTGAGAAGTTTGTATTCACCCGCTTCTCCTCCTAGTCCCGCATGGGTAAAGACGGCTTTCAAATCGTCTACCAAGTCTTGGACTTGGACTTTGTATGTTTCATTCATTAGTGTTGGTATTCCTGTTCATATTCTTCAAATAGCGACTCGACAAGACGGTTAAAGTCCTCTCGTGTCAAGCTACTAGCAGTTTGGTTTATTTTCATTTCGATCCGAGCTTCTTCTCGAATCATTTTTTTGAGGAAGTCATCGTTATCTAATACCCCTTGGTTTTGACCGATTTTATGATCGAGTCTGACTTTAGAACCTTTAATAACATGGTAGACAGCAGGAAACTCACTGACCATGGTCGAGTTGGTCACATGTTTGTAAGAGCGAGCTGCCATTTGATCCCCATTAAAATTCATGCTCAGACGTCGCATACGAGACTTGTAATCTTCCACTGACTCAAATAAAGCTTCATAGGCCTTTTGTGTCTCTTTTATGTTTTCCATGGTGTAACCTTCTTGCCCATGGATCAAGTGTTTTTTCATAATACGTTGGAATTCTTCGTAGAGTGAAACCCACTCAGGGTCTTTCTCATCGCGCTGTCCTTTGATCCCCCCAGCAACACGACGACTCCAGTCATCCAAATCATTGGCCGCTAAACGGAGTTCTTCCTCAGCGATCTTGATAAAACTAAAGCTGGTCTGAGACATAGCTAGATTTAAGAGGGTACGACTAGAAAAATTGTCCGGCTGATCAATCAAGGACAGGGTCAGCATGCGTCTAGAGAGGATATTGAGCAAGGTTGCGATTTGTGCAATGTCAATCTGATCGAGCAAGTGATGGTAGCCAAGGAGACGAGCGATATTATAGTACTGCTTGATGGACTCCAAGGCTTTCCGAAGATCAATTAACTGTTTTCTATCTTTGATATCATTAATAGCTTGCGAGAAGTATTCTAGATTATCTGTTGGATAGTCAATCAAGATTTGCTCAGTCTTCTTTAACTCATGAGAAATCTCATCTGCAGGTACAAAGAGTGAGCCAAAAACATCCTCACCATTTTCACCTGTCAGGGTCGTATCATACTCTTGGTTGAGTTCTTCTAGATAGGCACGATTGGTCTTGTCAAACTCTTTAGAGATGTCTGCAAAGTCAATAACATAGCCAAAGAGATAGTCCTTGTAGGGACGATTGACACGAGTTAGAGTCTGCAAAAGGTTGTGAGCTTTGATCTTACGCCCTAGATAGAGACGTTTGAGACGAGGGGCGTCAAAACCTGTCAGGAGCATAGAGTAAACGATGACGAGGTCAATTTTACCTTCCTTGTAGGCGTCTACCTTGTCCTTCTTCTCGTCCTTGTCTCCCTCATCGTGAAGGATAAGAGCTGAGGTCAAGTTGGTTGAGCCAGCTTGACGTCGTTCTTCTAATTGCTTTTCAAGCTCACGCGCCTGCTTGGACGAGTCACAGACAATCATGCCACCAATGGTCTGGTCATCAAAGACCAGATCACGCGCACGATTAAAGTCCTCGATGATAAAGTCCAACATAGGCTCTACGTAATGTGGATGGGCAAAGATATCTTCCTTAGACAGGTCGCCACGTTGGATCTCTTCGTTGATGGATCTGAGATTATCTTTATAAGAAGTTTCGATATCTTCACGCATTAAGCGAAGAGTAAAGCCGTCATCGATAGACTGGTTGTAGTAGTATTTATGGATATAGTCTCCAAAGATATCACGTGTGGTCGCATGACTTTCCTTGGTCTTGCCATCTTTCTTATAGGTGATCAATGGCGTTCCAGTCAAGGCGATTTTAATTGCCTTGGTGTCAGCTTGATAGAGATTTGGCAGATAGGATCCTCGTTCATTGTATGATCGATGGGCTTCATCTATAAAGTAGATATTTTGACGATTGAGGTCATAGCCAGAGCGGTCGGTCAAGTCTGAATCATCCTTAAATTTCTGGATATTGACTACAGCCACATCATAGCCATCTTGTTTTTGATTCAGTTCTTGAGGGTTATTGATACGCTTAACCTTGAGACCTCGTTTGGTAAATTCCTTAAATGCTTGGTCAGCCAAGTCCAGACGATCGACAACAAAGTAAAACTGAGGAACGATTCCCTCTTTTGAGAAATAGTTGGTTAGATAGCAGATATTGAAGAAAGCCAAGGCAGTCTTACCTGAACCTTGGGTATGCCAGATAACCCCCTTCTTAACACCTTTTGCAATCGTTTCTTCGATAGCACGTGTTGCAAAATACTGGGGATAGCGCATGACGTGCTTCTGCAGTTGCATCTGTCCATCCTTGCTCTCTTCTTCGACATAGACCAGACCAAAACGAAGCATAAAGAGCAAGCGTTCCTTCTGGAACAAGGAAGACAGGAAGGCATTGCAAGGTGTATCAGGGTTTAGGTTTGTTGTAAACTCTGGCTGGGACTTGAGGGCAAAGCGCTTCATGTCTTCTAGGACAAAGTCAATTTGCTCCTCGGTTAGAGGGGAAAGGGAATGAAGGAAATCTTCTACTCTTTCTTCCTTGAAAGCATTAAATTTAGTTTTTGAATAGGCGTTTGAACCGTAATAAGAACCCTGTTTTTGTTGCCCTTGTCCACTGATGTAAGGCAGGTTATCAGATAGGACAATCAACTGGGTGATATTATTAAAGCGACGGAACTTACGATTTTCAAAACGGTATCTGGCTCTGTCTTGTTCTGACTGAATCCCTGTCTTTCCATCACGGATAGCATTGGGCTGCTTCACTTCGATATAAGAAAGAGGCAGACCATTGACAAAAATAACGATATCTGGGCGGAATTCATCCTGACCATTTTGACAAGTGACTTCAAGTGCCAGATGGAAGGTATTGGCTTCAGGATGTTCCCAGTCAATATAGGTCGCACTTGTTTCTCCGATGATTCGTTTGTAAAAAGCCCGTCCCAGATCATTTTGGTCTAGTTCCAACTTGATATTACTTAGCTCTCGTTCAACATCCACATCTGTCGCATAATTATTGAACTTCAAAAATTGCTCTCTAAAAATAGATACCAGAATATTCGTCTCTGGATCTCTTTCTTTTAACTCTTTTCCATTGTGCGGCAGGTATGTATAACCTAGGCGCATCAAGTGCAATGCTGCTGGAATTTGAACCCTCGTCAGTTCTGAAAACTCTTTTTCTCTTTTCATATCATCATCCTATTATAGCTATGCTACTCCTATTGTACTTGATCTTTCAATCTCAAGTTCTGGAGTTGCTACTGCCTTCATCCATCTATCCTTTTCTTGTGCATAATCTCCTATTATTATAGCATGTTTGGGAAAGAAATTAACGCTTTCAAAGCATTTTGTTGGTTTTTCGCTCAAAAAAACGAACCTGGTCTGGTCCGTTCTTTCTTAATCTAAATAAATCCCTTTTTCTGCTAGATTGTCTAGACTTTCTTGGAGGTAAGTGTCCTGGTGCTCGGGATAGATAGGGGTGCTCAAGGCTTCCTCTTCCAGTTCTGGATAGGCTGGGCAGGTCTTGCCTCTGTAGGTCGACTCCCACCACTCTGGGCTGACCTTGTAGCCACGAGCCGTCATCTCCCCCATGATCAGGCGGTGATAGGCATAGAGGCGATAGGGCGAATAGTCAAAGACATAGTTGACCGTTGCGTGCTTCTTGCCCCAGCCATTACCCCTTAGGGCGCAGCATTCCCGGTGTTGACCCAGGAGCTGGGGACGAGGGAGTTTGGGAATCAAGTCTTGGTGCCAGAGTCTCATCTATTGCCCTCCTAGTAGCGTCGAGTCTTGTAAGTAGCGATTAGGGTAGCGCTCAAGGAGCATCTGGATCCCCTCGATCAGATCCTCTTGGCTAGCTTGGCCATGCTGGTACTTCTCAAGTAGCAACATAAAGTCCGCCTTTTCCTCTGCAGTCGCCTGCTTTTTGAAATAGCCCCAAATATGCTGAAAGGCATTGGAGACTTGGCCACGATTTTCCGGCAGGGCTAGCGCTTGCTGGATTAGGTCCTCGACGTGGCTGACCTCTACCTGGTCTTGCTTGAGGTACTCCCGGATTTCCTTGTAGATATTACTCGAACGACTGAGCACCAGGTATTTATTTTTCGCCCATAGGACCTGACAGTGATGTTTTTGATCCACTCGTGTCTCCTTTTGATCTTCTCTATGAATAGTCCTCCCATTATACCATGGAAATGAGTGAAGTCATAAAAAAAGAAGCCAGACTTTTGTCCAGCTTTTTTAATTAATTACAAGGCTGTGATGGCTGTGATCAAACCAAAGATGATCCCTGGTGCATTGGCTGCAGCAAGTGGAATATCGCGTTCTTTTTTGAAGAGTCCGTAGTAAACCCAAAGGCTACAGTTGATGGCTGCGACAAGGGGTTGAACAAAGTTCCCTTTGTGACCTGCGAGGTTATCCATGATTTGTGGGAAGTAAGACACATACATCATAACAGACATAAAGGTCGCAACCCAACCAAGAATTTTCATTTGTTTTTCATTCATTTTGAAACTACCATTTCCTTTTCTTTTTTTAAAGTATGCACTATTCTACCTTTTGTCCTTTACAAATTCAAGTCTTTTTTTCAAATGTTACCGAACTGTAAAGTGTCACAATCTTGTGATTTTGCAGGAAGATGGATTTCTTTTCGAGAGAGTCTTCTCTCTAGTTGCCATTTTTTTGACACATTGTCTAATTTTGTGCGAATGTAATCATTTTCATCTTGCATAGCATGCAAATTAATTGCATTTTCTTCCTACTTATGCTATTTTAATACACAGAGGTAAAATTTTATGAATAAACAAAAAATCAACAAAATCGTTGGCTCGATCGGTGCCTTTATTGGGATTATCGTTTTCATTGCCTACATCCCACAAATTATTGCTAATTTACAGGGAAATAAGGCCCAACCTTTCCAACCCTTGTCAGCTGCTATTTCTTGCTTGATCTGGGTCATTTATGGTTGGACAAAGGAACCTAAAAAAGACTGGATTTTGATCATTCCGAATTCGGCAGGTGTCATCCTAGGGGGATTGACTTTCCTTACATCACTTTAATAGAAAGTGAACAAAGACTGAACTCTACGGGTTCAGTCTTTTTTGTGTATCCCTTTGAAAAACAAAAACAATCGCAGTCGGTTTTCGTACAAAAAAGCCCGCTATGAGCAAGCTAAAAAAATTGACAATTCTTTTCTTTGAATAACCTATGCTGGATTATTGTGCAAAAATATCCAAATAATATCTGATTATTATTAGAGTATATTGAAACTTTCCGCTGTGAGAAAAGTGCCTGAAATAATTATGTTTCAGGCACTCGGAATTATTGAGACCTTAGGCTCAATAATTAGTCATGGAACTTCTTCGAAGTTCGCTGACGTCCGTACTCACCTAAGGAAAGTTTCTAATTTAATTTGAGTTTCTTTTCCTAAATCTGCACAATCTTGCGATAACTCCGAGAGGTGATCCAAAAGACGATTAGGTAGGTGATGAGAAAGACAGCACAGACGCTGAGGGTGACGATGAGGACTTGGCCACTATTAATCACGCCAAGAGCTTTGAGGATCAGGCGAATCATATGGTAGGCAAAGGCCAGGTGGACAAAGGCAAAGATGAGGGGAAGGAAGAAGACGGTCCGCACTTGACGGTTGATGGTCCGTTTGACCTCGTTTTCATCGAGCCCCACCTGTTGGAGGATGACGAATCGATCACGGTCTTCATAGCCTTCTGAGATTTGCTTGTAGTAGATAACGATGACGGTTCCGACCATAAAGATCAATGACAAGAAAATACCGATAAAGAAGATGCCACCAAAGAGGCTATTCATTTCTCTCACATTATATGCTCGATTGCCTCCATAGACAAATGTTCCTTGGCCCTGTTGGCTGCTCAATTCATCGATCATCTTGTCATAGCTAGCTGCCAGCTTAAGTTGCTGGTCTTCGTCAACATTGACATTGAAACCACCATAGATTTGGGTAACGACAGCAAGGTTCGGAAACTTGGCAACAAAGGCTGAAAGGTCAGGTACGATCAGGTAATTGAAATCCTCCGTCAGCATGTTAAACATGTTTGGGACATGATCAGTGATAAAATCCTTGCTCACTTCTTCCTTGACTTGGAAGCCTTGCCCATTGATGGTGAACTGCTTTTGCCCTGTCAGAGCCTGGTTATGGGCAAAGAGAACGACTTGGTTGCCGGCCAGATCAACGTGTTCTCCGGTCATTTGCTCATAGCTAGCTGCATCAAAGACCAGAAAAACTGTCCGCGGTCTGACATCGTGTTCATCATCAGGATAGACCGTGAAGTCTGTGCCCTTTTGTGATTCGACCCCAAAGGTGGCATAGTTCACCAGGTCACGATTTTTGATCTCAAGATGATGCTCAGAAGCAAATTCATCAAACTTCTGGTTGATTTGCTCCAGGTCCACCCCTTTTCCTTGAATGGAGAAATCATGTGGATTCATGATTTTCTTGATCATTTCGCCACCGACATAGATGTTGGTGGCAGCAGAGATCGTCACCAGCACCATGGTCGAGAGGATGGCAATGGTCGCAAGCCCCACTGCATTTTTCTTCATGCGATAGATGAGGTTAGAAACCGAGATCATGTTGTTGGGTTGGTAATAATAACTCTTCTTTTTCTTAAGCAGGTGCAAGAAGACGGTGATCCCAGCATTAAAGAGCAGGTAGGTCCCGATCATAACCAAGACAACGGCTAGAAAGAAGATCAAAATCGCAGACATGGGGTCTTTGACAGACAAAGCCAGGTAGTAGCCAAAACCGAGAGAGGCTAAGCCCAGGATGGTTTGGGGCCACAAGAAGCGGGCTTTCTTTTCGCCACTAGCCTTCTCACGCGTCAATTGCAGGGCATTCAAACGGAGAATGCGCCAAGCGTTGAGAAGGACCAAAAGGGCAAAGATGAGACCAAAGGTGACAAAGACTGCAATCACAATTCCAGGTTGGAAGGTAGATACCAGCTGGACCTTCATCTTCATCAGTTTCAAGAGAAAGGCAAAGATCAGCTTATCAAAGAGGGCTCCGATCAAGACACCGCTTGAGATAGTCACAAAACCAAAAATAAAGAGTTCTTTGAAAATCATGCTGATGAGATGGCGTTTCTCAAGGCCTAGCATACTGTAAATTCCCAACTCCTTGGAGCGGTTTTTCATGACAAAGCTATTGGCATAGAGCACGATGATAGCCCCCGCAACATTGACCACGAACAGTCCCAATCCAAGGGTGAAGAGTATGGGAGATCCCCCTCGAAGCTTAGAAATGTTGGGATTAAAGGTCAAGGAGTCAAAGAGATAGGCGATGGTCACTGCGAGAATGACCGCAATCGCAAAGGGATAATAGAGCTTGCGATTCTTGATGAGATTGGAGCAAGCTAATTTAGTAGTTAATCGAAACATCTACTCCACCTCACTTGCCATGACCGTCAGGGTATCCGAGATTTCTTGGAACATCTGACGCTCTGTTTTTTCCCCGCGGAAGATCTGGTTGTAGAGAATCCCATCCTTGATAAAGAGCACGCGCTTGGCCCGAGCAGCCGCTGCAGTTGAGTGGGTCACCATGAGGATGGTTTGCCCCATGCTATTGATATCTTCAAAGACATCGAGCAACGCAGCCGAAGACTTGGAATCCAGCGCCCCTGTTGGCTCATCAGCAAGGAGAATTTCAGGTGAGGTGATGATGGCCCGTGCTACAGCCACCCGTTGTTTTTGCCCACCAGAGATTTCGTAGGGATATTTCTCTAGAAGCTGATGAATGCCCAATTCCCGACTCACGCTATCCACCTTACTCATCATTTCCTTAACCGGTCTGCGAGAAAGGACCAAAGGTAAGAGGATATTGTCCTTGACGGACAAGGTATCGAGCAGGTTAAAGTCTTGAAAGACAAATCCTAGTTTTTCCCGACGGAAGCTCGAAGCGTCCTTGTTCTTGATGGTTGAGGTGTCTATATTATTTAGGTAAACCCGCCCTTCCGTCGGCTGGTCCAGCATGGCTAGGATATTGAGAAGGGTCGATTTCCCGGATCCTGATTCCCCCATGATGGCGACGTATTCGCCTTTTTCCACGGTGAAGTGAATATCTTTTAGGGCTTCGACTTGCGTCCCTTGAAAGCGGGTTTTGTAGATTTTTTTGATATGTTGAACGTCTAGCAATGACATACTTTTCTCCTTTTACTAGTAGATCAAGAAAAATTCTTGGGTTTGGTGCAGGACTTGGCGACCAAATTCCACCTTTTCCAGATCGGTTTGCTCATTTGGTTTCTTAATCTTTTTGGGTTCTTTCATCCATTTCAAGAGTTTCATTTTCTTGACCTCCTTCATTTGATGAGACTATTGTATAAAAAATAAAAGGCGGCTACCATAACCTAACCTTTCATTTTACCGTTTATTTCTTACATTTTTGTAAGATGGAAAAAACTAATCCATGACCAACTTCTTCTCTTCAAAGCGAATAGCGACGGTTGTGCCTTGGCCAACCTCTGAGTGGAGGCTAATTTTGTGGCCCAATTGCTCTGCAATTTTCTTAGACAGATAGAGCCCCAGCCCTGAGGATTGCTGGGTCATGTGGCCATTGTAACCGGAGAAGCCCCGCTCAAATACGCGGAGGACATCGCTATTTTTGATTCCAATCCCGCTGTCCTTTATATAGAGGGTCTGGTCTTTGAAATAGATCTCAATTCCACCTGTACTGGTATACTTGAGGCTATTGGACAGCAATTGCTCTATGATGACCAAGAGCCACTTGCGATCGGTAATGACGGCGACATCCAAATCATGCAGGTTCACTGTCAAGTTCTTTTGGATAAAAAAGAGGGCATATTTGCGGACCACTTCTTTGACCAAGTCCTCTAGCGACACGCGCTTTAAGACCAGATCGTCATGAAAACTCTCCAATCGCAGGTACTGCAGAACCAGATTGGCATAGGAGTCAATTTTGAAAAGCTCCTGCTCCATCTGCTGCTTGACAATAGGTGTCTCGACATCTTGGACCAAGAGCTGGCTAGCTGCAATGGGCGTCTTAATCTGGTGAACCCAGAGGGTGTAGTAATCCATCAGGTCATTGAACTTGGCCTGGGCTACTTTGCCTTGCTCCAGGCGCGCCTGCTGTTCTTCTGTATATTTTTCATAAAGGAGATGTTCCAGTGGTGAGGCAAGCTCTATTTCCTCATACAGCAAGGCTTTGCGGTACTCCTGAAAGGTCATAGCGAAATCCCAGATCAAGATACAGAGGGTAAAAAATCCTAGCATCAGAGTCGCATAGAGGAAAACCGTCCCCGTCTCTGGAAAGAGAAAGGCAAAGACCAAATCGACCATCAAAAAGATGACCACTAGATAGAGCAGACGCCTACGGGATACCACATACTGCCAAAAGATACTTCCATATTTATTCATGGGCCAACCCATAACCGATGCCTTTCTTGGTTTCGATGAAGTTTGACAAGCCAACCTCTTCTAATTTCTTGCGCAGGCGAGCCACATTGACAGACAAGGTATTGTCATCAATAAAGAAGTCGCTATTCCAGAGCTCTTTCATCATATCATCGCGCGCCACGATACTGCCCGCATGCTCAAACAGGACGCGCAGGATCTGAAATTCATTCTTGGTCAACTTGATGACTTCCCCTTCATACACCAAGTCCGTAGACTTGAGATTGAGGATGGCTCCCCGGTGTTCCAGCAGATTTTGATCCGTGCCAAATTCGTAAGAGCGACGCAAGAGCCCTTGGACCTTGGCAAGGAGCACATTTTGATCAAAAGGCTTGGTGACAAAGTCGTCTCCACCCATATTGATGGCCATGACAATATCCATGGCTTGATCCCGTGAAGAAAGAAACATGATCGGAACCTTTGAAACCTTGCGAATCTCCTGGCACCAGTGGTACCCATTGTAGAGAGGCAGGCCAATATCCATGAGGATCAAGTGGGGATCGGTTTCGACAAAGATCCCGAGGACATCCATAAAATCCTCTACTGCGACCACTTCATAGCCCCATTGTTCCAATAATTGTTTGACCTGTTGGCGGATAATGTTATCATCTTCGACTAAGAGAATTTTATGCATGGCTTTCTTTCCTTCTTTTTTCTTCTTCCTATTATAACAGATTAAGAAGCAGAGAAAAAGGCTGTTTCAGAGGGAAAGAAGGTATCACTCCTACTTTCTTGATGGAAGGCGCTTTTTCTCCATCCATTTTTGTGCTATACTGAAAGAAATAAGACACGGGAGGCACAGATGTCGACTATTTTTGATCACCTAAAAGAAGTGACCTACGATTCCATATATGACCGTCCTTTCAATGAACTGGATGTTCTCGCATTGACAGAGCTGACCTATCTGCCCTTTGGACACATTGTGCCTCAAGGAGATACAACAGGGATTCCAGTGCGCCTGTCTGATGCGATGGAACTGATCGATCGGACCACAGATTTCATCGTGAGTAACCAGCACCTGCAATTAGTCGATGAATTAGCTACTTCAAAGCGCTTTAAGAACTTCAAACTCCTCAACTATGTTGATGAGTACGATCCCGATGTCCAAAAACAGTTCGCGGCCATGACCTATCGTCTTACCATGGATGTTTATTTAGTTGTCTTCAGAGGGACGGATGACACCTTGATCGGCTGGAAGGAAGACTTCCACATGACCTATATGGACCATGTCCCAGCTCAGAGGCGCGCAGCCAGCTACCTGCAAAACGTCATGAAGGAATTTCCTAAAGGGCGCTTCTTAGTAGCCGGTCACTCCAAAGGGGGCAATCTCGCAACCTATGCCTGCTCTTACCTGCCGGATTCCTTATTTGAACGAGTCGATGCCATCTACAGCTACGATGCTCCTGGCCTCAACAGGGCCATTATCGAGACCGAAGGCTACCAGCGGACGTCCCCAAATATTCTTCGCTTTGTCCCCCAAGGATCCATCGTCGGCATGATGCTAGAAGTCCCTGAGCCTGCTACGATTGTCAAAAGCCGAGCTTTTGGTGGCTTTGTCCAGCATGACGCTTTTACTTGGATGATTGAGAAAGATAAATTTGTGACCCTAGATCAAACCAGTCCCGATAGCCAGCAGACCGACGAGACCTTGAAGCAGTGGGTTCGCGAAACATCGGCGGATGAGCGCAAGAAGTTCTTTGATACCTTCTTCGGCCTCTTCTTAGATGCAGGCATTACTTCAATCAATGATTTGAGGAGCTTGAAAAATTTCTCCAAGATCAAAGAGATCTTTCAAAATGCTCAAGACCTAGATCCTACAGAAAGGGAAATGCTGGAACGTCTAGCCAAACAACTCCTCGATACCCGTGTCCAAGCTTGGAAAAAATGGCAAACGATTCCCCGTATTCTGGTTCAAATGACTGCATTTTTCAAGCGCAAAAAAGCGGTCGAGTCCTCCTCACCTCTGCTCCTTGAGCACAAGGAGTGAGACTCAACAACTGAAAAAAGAGACCACCTCTTCTATTCACTAGAACGCAAAAATCATCTGAAATGTCTTTCAGATGATTTTCTATTTTCTATTGGTCCTGAGAAGATGGAGCATCTGGCGTGCCTTCTTCTATGGAAGCTGGTCTTGCAGGCTCTGTTTCTGTCTCAGTTGTGGCAGTGTTGTTCCCTGCTGAAGCTGCTGCTTCTTTTTCTACCGGAGTTTCTGTAGCTACAGGCGTTTCGACCGTGCTAGCAGGTTTCCCCGCTTCGCTTGCAGATGGCACCGCTGCTAACTCTGCCTGAAAGGCTTGGATAGCCTGTAGTAAGGCTGCCTTGTCACTCTTTGGATTAGCCAATTGGTCAAAGAGAGCTTCTAAGCGATCAAATACAGCATCACTAGCCCCCTTTTCCTGCAATTGTTGGTGAAGCGCCATCAATTGGTTATAGAGCTGTTGATAAAGGGCGACATCCCCAATCTGAGGCTCTTCTGTTTGCTTTTGTTTTTGCTTTTCAATGGTGTCACTGATTTCGCGTAACAGAGCTTGTCCACTTGCAATAGCCTTGTCTGGATCCGTCTCATTTCCAAGCTGAGCCAAGCCTGCTTCAAAAGCAGCTCGTTTGACTTGGTCTTCGACTTGTGGCAAGAGCGACTGGATTTGCTCTGAGAGGGCTGTCAGGATGCTGGTCCGTTGACGGGCTTCTGTCGCCTTATCCAACTCTCCATACAAGCCCTTGAGGAAATCATAGACCGCTAAGTTGTACGAAGGGGCTTGACTTCCTTTTTGATCCAAGACTGTTTTTTCAATAGGGTAGGTTTGGCCTTTTTCTTGAGAGAAGAGCTGGTCAATTGCCTGTTTGGTTTGGTAGAGTTCCATAAAGTGAGACTTGGAATCCCAAGCTTCTTCAAAGGCTTGAGCTCGGTAGAGCTTCAAGGCTAGATCTGCCGCCTTGGTGCGCAGTTCTGGTGTCAAGCGCGCATCGCTCAAGCTTTGATAGAAGTACTTGAGATAGTCGACCGAGGTCACACCCGTCCGATCCTGCATCTCCTGAACAGCTTCTAATAGCTTCCCTTCCTGTTCTAAACGCTTGCTGTCCTTGGCAGCATAGGCTTCCTGCAGTTGTGAGACCAACCCTTCCTTCTTCAGTTGGAAGGCTTCTGTATCTAGCAAGCGCACTTGTTCCAGCAATTCCTGGTATCGACGATCGAGGGCTGTCTCTTCTTTTGGTTTGATCGCTTGAGTCGCATGGATGTATTGCTCATCAACCTGTTTGAGACTGGCTAGATAGCCCTCTGTTGAGTTACTTGGGAAGCTCTTGACATTTTCTAAGAAGTGGCCCAAGATGAGCTCAATCCGTCGTTGCTGCAATGGATCAGAAGCGTAAAGAGTCCGGCTTTCTGCTAAAAGTTGGTTGACCCTGTCCTCTACTGCTTTTTTATTCAAGTCTCCTTTTTTGTAAGGCGATTGAATGGTAGGAAGGCGATGGGCTAAATAGTCTGCTAGTCCTGCTGATCGCACCTTGATGTAGTGGTTGTGATCGCCATGCGGGATGACAAACTGACCATTTTCAATCTGGAGGCTATAAGGAGAAATCCCTGAGCGAAGCGCTGTTGCATAAAGTTCATTGATAAAGTCTAGTTCAGGATTACCCGTCTCAAGTGGAATCCGGACATGTTCCTTCCGAACGGCATAAGGGTGGATGTGGGTCGGATCGTATTCTTGGTCTGGATTGTTAAAGACAAAGAAACCATTGGAAATCTTAATGGCCTCACGAGGGACGCCGTAGGTCTTGCTGATGTACTGGATCTTTTCCTCATCTGAGGCATCGCGAGAATAGCTAGCGACATCATCTGTCAGTGGCTGTCCCTTGGACTCTTCTTTCTTACCTGCTAGAGTTGCCTCTGCTGCTGCAATCTCTTGAGGAGAGAGGTCCTTTTTATAGAAATAATGGGCATGGTTGCCATGAGCGACCATGTAACCGTCCTCGTCCTTACTGATGACCATGTCTGCATGGAAACCATGATCGTGCTCCTCTTCGTGCTCGTGATCATGACTGTCCCCATGTTCATGCTCGTGACTATCCCCATGACTATCCCCATGTTCATGCTCGTGACTATCTCCATGTTCATGCTCGTGCTCATGGTCAATTGATTTTGTACTTGGACTTGAAGGCCGGTTTGGACTTATTTCAGCAGGTGTAGTAGCACCTTGGGCCCGAAGCAGTTGGAATTGCCGCGCCAGCTCACGTTCTAAAGGAGATAGGGAGCTGTATGGGATAAAGTGGAAATGATCTCCGTGAGGGTAGACAATTCCTTGATCGGTCCACTTGGTAATCTTACTTGGATCAAAGACAGAACCATCAGACTCCACATGACGAGAAGACAGAGGTGTTTTCTGCAATTCTTCCATCAGATTGCTCAGGTTTGGACTCGGTTTGGAAGTAGCCGGTTTAGAAGTCGTTGGGGTCGTCTGTGTAGGGGTTGGACTAGCAGACGGCTGACTGCTAGCTTGTTTTCCTAAGCTTGGAGAGGCTTGATTTGGAGTCCCTTGCCCTTGTTCTGTGCTTGCTCCAGCTAGGCGTGAGCCTCCAGCCTGATGGCCAGCTTGACCACCTAAGGCCGAAAGGGCTGCTGCCAACTCGCCAGCAGATAAGGCACTCTTTGGAATATAATGGAAATGGCTACCATGGGGTACAATAAAGCCGTCCCCTGTATCTGAAATGACATCTCCAGGGCTAAAGACATAACCATCGTCCGTACGATAGCCTCCTCCTGAATGATTTTTAGCAGTCAGCGTTTCAAGGGTCTTTCCTTCTTTCAGTGCTTGACTAGGTTGACGGAAGTCACGGGTTTTGCCTGCCTTGTGCGAGGAGCTTGCCTGTACCGCTCCTGTTTCCCCTTCTTCTTTAGTGCCTCCTTTTTGTTGTTGAGCGATCTCTTCGATCGAGCGCACATTGACCGTATGTTGCGCATCCTTTAAGTAGAGATAGTATTTACCAGCGCGTTTAATGATATAGCCATCCTTGACCTTGCTGACAATATCAGCTTCTTGGAGCTGATAGGTTGGATCTCGCAAAATCAACTCCTCACTAAAGATGGCATCAAATGGGACCTTACCACTATAGTAATGAAAATGATCCCCATGAGAAGTGACAAAGCCTTCATCCGTAATTTTGATGACGATCTGCTCCGCCTGAGTCTTTTCCTTGGCATTGACTGCTTCGATGCTGTCTTCCTTTTTGCTGGAGGCAGTCGATGACGCTTTCTTTTCTGCCTGTAGATACTGAATCTGATTCTTTTTCTCTTCCTTAGCTTGTGGTTGCTGACTGAGCGCATAGGCACAAAGTCCTAGCCCTAAGGTCGCTACCAATCCAATCGTTCCCTTTTTCTTCATCCTTGATTTACTCCTCTAATTCCTTGGCTAAACTCGCCATATTTTCTTCTAAATTTGCTAATAGATCCTTATCATTTTGCGGATCAGCTTCCAGTGGATCCAAGACCTTGACACGCGCCCCTGTTGCCTTGGCGATACTATCGGCCACTTTTGACGACGTGTGCTTTTCCACAAAAATCGTTTTCACCTGATAATCTTTGACAAACTGCTGGATCTCCGCCAATTGTCGGGCGGTTGGTTCTTGCTCTGGAGAAATCCCTGCAATCCCTAATTGCTTGAGACCAAAGCGTTTGGCCAGATAAGAAAAGGCCGTATGCTGGGTCACAAACGTCTTTTGATTGGCCTTGTCAAAGAGAGGCTGGTAGCGGGCTACTAGTTCCTCACAGCTCTGTTCAAGCTTTTGAGCATTGGCCTGATAGAGCTCCTTGTTCTTTGGATCGATCTCGCCCAGGCGCTGAGCGATGATCTTTCCTTCTTCTGCAATTTTCGCAGGGTCCAACCAGGTATGCGGGTCATACAGGTGCTTGGCTTCTTTTCCCTGACCAGCCTCGACATCCTCTAATCCAGCCACCTTATCAAGTGTCATTCCTTGACTCCCTTCGATCACCTGTAACTTGGAACCTTGTAGGTTAGGATCTAAGCGACCAGCCCATGATTCCAGGGTCTGAGAATGATAGACAAATACATCCGCATCATAGATTTGGGCCACTTCCTTGGTTGAGGGCTCGTAATCATGGATCCCTGCACCGGACTGAACCATCCAGATGTCATTTTGATCGCCAGAGATTTCCTTGACCAAGGCATAGATGGGATAAAAGCTCGTGACAATTTTAAGACCTTTTTTAGAAGGGGGCTTGCCTGCATTTACTTGGCTAGCACAAGCTGCAAGCAGAAAGAAACCGAGGAACAAGAGTCCTAGAACCTTCATTTTTCTCCTTATCATCCTTCACCTCTTTTTTATTTTTGTTAACCAGTTTATTAATCAGTTAATTAACTAGTTAATAATACTGCTAATCATTTGCTTTGTCAAGCCTTTTTTACATTTTTTTCCTTTTAATGCTGGGGACTAACAATTTCCTAGACCCCACGAGCCTTTCTTACCGTAAAAAAAGAGGCTGGGACAAAAGTCCTAGTCTCTCAATTGTCTTTGGATTGTCGAGCAAGACGCAGTGGTTGAGTGGGCTCTACTATGCTGATTTCATCAGCTTTTACAGCCCTACTCAACTGTACGGAGGTGGGACGACGAAATCGAATTCTAACGAATGACCGATTTCTGTCCCACTCTCTTTTATTGACGGTAGAAATATTGATCAGCCGGGTAGTTGCCTGCAGATTGAGTGACCACTAGACGTGGCTTGCTGGTATCAGACTGGTCTCCATCTGGATTTTGGAACCCGATTTTCAGAAGTCCAATCGCAGCACCAGTCTCACCCATCTTCATCTCAACATAAGGGATCTTGCTCTTCTTATCCGAGTCCGCAACAGCCTTGAGGCTGCCTTGTCCCTTGACTTTTCCGTCTGCTTGGATGACGATTTCAGCACCCTTGCCATTGCGCCAGGTTCCAACTAAGCTTGAGAAGTCGCCTCCGTTAATGGCCGCAATATCCAAGTCTTTCTCTTTTTTCGGTTGCGGGTAAGCTTTCCACCACTCTAGATGGTAATCACGGTAGGCCGCATCCCCAAAGAGAATCCGACGTTCTTGGGAAGCTACTCCATCAGGACCTGTCACACCCGCTGGGATTAAGTACAAGGTTTGCTCTTGCCCCTGGATCGCCGTCGCATTGGCCCCTGTGAAATAAACTTCATAATAGCCTTTTCGCTTCTTGGGCTCTTTTTCTTTATTGAACAAGTAACTCGCCCGAGTACCTCCACTCCAGAAAGTCCAGCCGGTCTCCCCATTTACAATGCTTGGAAAGGCATTGGTCTTGTTTTGGTAATATTCTTCTGGAGTATAGCCATAAAGTTTAAAACCGGAATCTGCGATTTCCTTTTCATAGGTATCATTGGAATAAGCACCTTCAAACGGTGAGAGATTGCCATCAAGGACGACATCATTTGGATCTGTCGATTTGAAAAAATCCTCTCGATTGGCAAAAACCATCTCGTGGTCGGGATTTTTGTCAGACATGGTGACCGTGATCAAAGGCTTCTTGTCTGTCTTGTATTTGAAGACACGAACAGTGACTGTAAAGTCTGTATTACCATCGGACTTTTTCATCTTGCCTGTAGAAACTTTATTAGACCCTTCGACCTTCCAATCCGTGCTAAATTCAGCAGATACCTTGCCATCAGCCGTTTGGTAATCGATCTTCCAGGCCTTTCCTTTTTTCTCGATTTTGGCTTCATCCCGTTCATTAGAGACATAGTCACCACTCAGGTCAATGGCTTTTTCCTTTGGCTTGATGACCTTCTTACTGGTCTGACTAAATTCTTTTTGATGGTCCGGTTGGATGTTAGAGCTAGAATAAAGATAGACTCCTCCAATCAGGACAACAGCTCCGATCAGTCCCAAAATCGGGCCCAGGTATTTTTTCTTCCATTTTAGATTCATTTTACTACCTCCATGGAATAAGATCTTTACACTAGTATACCCTAAATCGAAAGTATAGTAAAATTCCCCTCTACGTAGTGGTTTTCTAGGTTTAAACTGACTAGTTATAGCATAGAATACCTGTTTCTCAAAAATAATATTTTGTTTAACATTATTTTTTTATCGTTTTTCGATACTTTTTTATTGACTAATTTTTTATAAGGAGTATACTATAAGTAAATAATAAAGAAACTTCAAGGAGGCTTGCGATGAAAAACTCGAAAACCCTAAAAAATATCATTGAAGTCTTAACGGCTTTCATTTACTTCTGTGGCTTTATGACCGTGGTAGCACTGGTCATCCACTTGCTTTCCCGGATGGGAGTGTTTAAGGATCTCATTCAATCTGGACGCTTGTCCTTTGAGGTAAATGGCATCCAGCTCTTCCCCAAACATCTGCAACCCCTCTGGCAGTTGCTCTTCCCACTAGCCTCAAGCGCTATTTATATTTTTCTTCTCCTCACTATTCGCAGCTTCCTCCAAAATCTCTATCAAGAAAAGATCTTTTCTCACTCCAACATTGATCTTTGCAACCGAGCTTGGAAGATCCTCTTGGTCTTGTCCTTTATGTCTGGTACACTTGAGACCAATGGCAATGCTTATCTCCTTCCCTTCACCTTCCAATTGACCTTTAACACAGGACTTCTCCTTGCTGTCCCAATTGTCTGGATCCTTGGCAAGATTTTAGAAAGAGGGATTGAGATCGCTGAAGAAAATGAGCTGACCATTTAAGGAGGGGACCATGATTATCGTTAATCTAGATGTCATGCTGGCCAAGCGAAAAATGAAATCCAATGAGCTAGCTGACAAAATCGGCATTACGACAGCCAACCTCTCCATCCTCAAGACAGGCAAGGCCAAAGCCATCCGCTTCACCACCCTTGAAGCCATCTGCAAAGAACTCGACTGCCAGCCAGGAGATATCCTAGAATACCGGCCAGATGAATAGGAAATGTATTAAGTAATGTAATCGGAGACTTTCCTTAGGTGAGGACGGACGGTAGCGAATCCCTTTGGGATTCCATACCTAAGATTTGAGCCTACTGTCTCAAATCTTCCAAGAGTCTGAAACGAAAATGTTTCAGACTCTTTTCTCACTGCGGAAGTCTCCATTAACATTCATTACTAATAGGACTCATCTTCTATCCTTGTAAAATTCAATGATGGGAACTATATCAATACAACAAAAGCACTCCCACGGGAGTGCTTTTTTATATATGTTTAACCAATAATGCTTCCATTTGGAACAGATGGATCAACTGTTAAGACTGTTAATTGATCTCCGTGTTCTGCGGAAAGAATCATGCCTTGGCTGACATATTTCTTCATCATCTTACGTGGTTTAAGGTTGGCCACGATTTGGAGTTTTTTGCCGACCAATTCTTGTTCATTTGGATAGAATTTCGCGATACCAGAGAGGATTTGACGGTCTTCGCCATCTCCTGCATCTAGGCGGAAGCGAAGCAATTTGTCTGATCCTTCGACGCGTTCCACTTCTTTGACTTCTGCTACACGGATTTCAACCTTGTCAAAGTCTTCAAATTTGATCTCATCTTTTTCAGACTTGAGTTCTACTTCTTCTGGAATCCATTCTTTTTCTTGTGGTTTGCCAGCAGTCATTTGAGATTGGATGTAGGCAATTTCTTCTTCCATATCAAGACGTGGGAAGATTGGAGTTCCTTTGGCAACTACTGTGACATTTTCAGGGAATCCTGCTAAGGTCAAGTTTTCAAGATCGAAGTCCAAGTCCAAGCCAAGTTGTTCCATGATGGCATTTGAGGTGTTCATCATGAATGGTTGGATCAAGTGAGCCACAACACGAAGGCTAGCTGCCAAGTGAGCCATGACCGTTGCCAATTGTTCCTTGTCACCATCTTCTTTAGCGAGGACCCAAGGAGCAGTCTCATCGATGTATTTGTTAGTCCGAGAGATGATGTTCCATACGGCTTCCAATGCACGTGGGTAATCAACCGCGTTCATTTGCTTGTGGTATTCAGCGATGTTTTCTTCAACTACCTTAGCCAAATCAGCATCAAATGCTGTGACATTTTCGACATAGGCTGGTACTTGACCACCAAAGTACTTGTTGATCATGGCTACCGTCCGGTTGAGGAGGTTTCCAAGGTCATTAGCCAATTCATAGTTGATGCGGGCCACGTAGTCTTCTGGTGTGAAGGTACCATCTGAACCAACTGGCAGACTGCGCATGAGGTAGTAACGAAGCGGATCCAAGCCGAAGCGTTCCACCAACATTTCTGGGTAGATGACATTCCCTTTAGACTTAGACATCTTGCCGTCTTTCATGACAAACCAACCATGGGCAATCAAACGTTCTGGCAATTTGATATCCAACATCATGAGAAGGATTGGCCAGTAGATGGAGTGGAAACGAAGGATGTCTTTTCCAACCATGTGGAAGACGGTTCCGTTCCAGAATTTGTCAAAGTTTTCATGATCTTCTTGACCATAACCAAGAGCTGTCACGTAGTTGAGAAGGGCATCAATCCATACATAGACCACGTGTTTTGGATTAGATGGAACTGGCACACCCCAGGTAAAGGTTGTCCGAGATACCGCCAAGTCTTCCAAACCTGGCTCGATGAAGTTTTTCAACATTTCATTGAGACGGCCATCTGGCGTGATGAAATCAGGTTGGGATTTGAAAAATTCAACCAAGCGGTCTTGGTATTTGCTGAGACGAAGGAAATAAGATTCTTCAGAAACCCATTCTACTTCGTGGCCTGATGGGGCTACCCCACCGATGACCTTGCCATTTTCATCACGGTAGACCTCAGCCAATTGGCTTTCTGTAAAGAACTCTTCATCAGATACTGAATACCAACCAGAGTATTCCCCAAGGTAGATGTCGTCTTGAGCAAGCAAGCGTTCAAAGACCTGGGCCACCACTTTTTCATGGTAATCGTCTGTCGTACGGATGAATTTATCATATGAGATATCGAGTAATTGCCAGAGTTCTTTCACTCCAACGGCCATCCCATCTACATAAGCTTGCGGCGTGATCCCAGCTTCTTCTGCTTTTTGCTGGATCTTTTGCCCATGCTCATCGAGACCAGTCAGGTAGAACACATCGTAGTTCATCATACGTTTGTAACGCGCCAAGACGTCACAGGCGATCGTAGTATAAGCTGAACCAATATGTAATTTACCAGATGGGTAATAGATAGGGGTTGTGATGTAGAATGATTTTGTCATTTTCTTTTCCTTTCAGGGCTAATGGAACCCAATTTAGTAACACTCTATTATAACATTTTTAGGAGACCCTGAAAACCCAAAATCAGCTAGGATCTAAGGAAGACAAGCAAAAAGAGAGTGGGACAGAAATCGGTAATTCGTTAGAATTCGATTTCGTCGTCCCACCTCCGCACAGTTGAGTAGGGCTGTAAAAGCTGATGAAATCAGCGTAGTAGAGCCCACTCAACCACTGCGTCTTGCTCGACAATCCAAAAACAAGAAGAGGCTAGGACTTTTGTCCCAGCCTCTTCTATGATTGATAACGAATCACGCTATCTTACTTTCCAAGATAGTATTCTTTTACAACGTTCAATTTTTCGTCAAATTCGAATACCAATGGTGGGAAGTTAGGGATTTCCACATCCATGATTTCGTCGTCTGACAATTGTTTGATGTGTTTAACAAGAGCACGGATTGAGTTACCGTGTGCTCCTACGAATACGTTTTTACCATCTTTAAGAGCTGGAGCGATTTTATCTTCCCAGAATGGAAGGGCACGTTCCAAAGTAACTTTCAAGTTTTCAGCATCTGGAATCACTGAATCATCAAGTGAAGCGTAACGACGGTCAGTGTGTGCTGAGTGTTCATCATCACGGTCCATTGCAGGAGGCAATACATCGTAAGAACGACGCCAGATGTGAACTTGTTCATCACCAAATTGTTCAGCAGCTTCTGCTTTGTTTTTACCAGTCAAACCACCGTAGTGACGTTCGTTCAAGCGCCATGATTTTTCAACTGGAACCCACAATTGGTCAGAAGCTTCAAGCGCAAGGTTTGTTGTTTTGATCGCACGTTTCAATACTGAAGTGTATGCTTGGTCAAATTCGATACCAGCTTCTTTGATCAATTTACCAGCGTCGATCGCTTGTTGTGTACCTTTTTCAGACAAATCAACATCAGCCCAACCAGTGAAAAGGTTAGCTTTGTTCCATTCAGACTCACCGTGGCGAGCAAAAACCAATTTTACCATTAGATGGATCTCCTTTTTATTCTCCGAGGTTCCCCCCGTTTATCTATTCTATTCTACTAGATTTTCAGTGAAAAATCTAGTGGCGACCATAGAAAAGTGCAATTTCTCACAAAAAAGAGCCTGACGGCTCTCTTGGAATATCTTCATCATTGTTTTTGACAGTCTGGGCAAATACCATAGACAGTCATTTGGGTCTTGGTGATCTGGTAGCCACTTTGACTCGCTGCTTCTTCGCGAAGATCTGGGACTTCAATGTCCACATCTGCGATACGGCCACATTTTTCACACACCACATTCAAATGGTCATGCCCCATGAAATCAAAATAGGTCGTGGTATCATTGCGAACCTTGATCTCAGAGACAACCCCCTCATCAATTAAAACCTTGATATTGTTGTAGACAGTTGCTAGACTCATGCTTGGAAACTGAGGCAATAAATCGCGATAGATCTTCTCAGCGCTTGGATGTTCATGACTCGCCACTAAATAGGAAAGAACGGCTCTGCGAGTATCGGTTATCCGAATGCCCTTGGCACGCAAACTTTGCAAAACTTCTTCCACGCGCTCTTCTTCATGACGATGCAATGCGTTCACTATGAATCCCCCTTTCCAATATGATTTAATCGATTCGTTACCCTTATTATATCATGTTTCAAAATAAATCACTATTTAGAATGCTTTTAATTAAAAAAAATGTCCAGTGGACATTGATTCACGAGCCTGAAAACGGAAGAGCAAAACCCCTGGGGGACATTGAGTCATTCACTAATGTCTCTATCCCCTCTCAGCCGATCCAACTGGTCATCCAGCGTACGGTTCCTAGGATCATCTTAACCACGAGGATCATAAAGCAAAATTCCAGTACAAACCACAGCCCTTTCAGTAGATACAAAATAGGTCGGATAAACAACAAGGCAAAGAGGCCTAAAATGAATCGCATGGTCTTTTCTCTCTTTCTTTTTTCCTATTATACCCTTATCCTATAGAGCTGTCCAACAAAAAAACCATCCTAGAAATCTAGGATGGCTTTTCAAAATGCAATTATTTAACTGCTTCTTTAAGAGCTTTACCAGCTTTGAATGCTGGAACTTTAGAAGCTGCGATTTTGATTTCTTTACCAGTTTGTGGGTTGCGACCTTTACGAGCTGCACGTTCACGAACTTCGAAGTTACCGAAACCGATCAATTGAACTTTTTCACCTTTTGAAAGGTATTCTGAAACTGCTGCGAATACAGCGTCAACAGCTGCTGCTGAATCTTTTTTAGTCAATTCTGTAGCTTCTGCCACTTTTGCGATCAAATCTTGTTTGTTAGCCATTTAACAAATCCTCCAAATTTTTTTAGGCTTTACGCCTTAACAGTACTATAATATCTAAAAAAAGCCTTTAGGTCAAGTACTAAACCTGTTTTTTCAAACATTTATTCAGCTTATTCGTAGCGTACCAAAACTGCAAATGCATTCTCACCTGTATGGGTTTGAATAATCGATCCAGTTTCGAGAACAGGGATTGCTTTTTCAACGAGCGATTGCAACTGAACCTTCATTTCATTGGCCCACTCTGGTGTTCCTGCATAAGAGATTCCGATCTCAGCCACCTTATTATGGGAAAGTTTCTCTACCAATTCATCCAACCATTTCTTAAAGGTCTTGTTTCCACGGCCCTTGACGATTGGTTCCAACTGATGGTCCTTCATTTGCATCACCACACGGATGTTAAGAAGCGAGCTCAAAAGTCCGGTAACACGGCCAATCCGACCACCTTTAACTAGATTTTCCAAGGTAGATACGCCGATATACAACTCTGTCTTTTCTTTAACTTCTTCAATGCGGGCCAAGACAGTGTCTAAATCAGCTCCTTCTTTGGCCAACTTGGCTGCTTCAACGACTTGGAACTTCATGGCTTGGTCTGTAAAGCCACTATCAATCACAGTCACTTCTGCTCCTGACAAGGTTGCTCCTTGACGTGCCGCCTCTACTGTTCCTGACAAGGCATGAGACATATGAATCGAAACGATATGAGCTCCGTCTGCTGCTAACTTTTCATAAATTTCCGCAAAAACTCCAACGGGTGGTTGGCTGGTCTTTGGAAGATTTTTGCTAGACTGCATTAAGCGCAAGAAGTCCCCTTGGCCCAACTCACTGTCAGAATAAAGGACTCCATCCACCATAACAGAAAGCGGCACAATCGTAATGCCATATTCTTCAACCACTTCAGGCTCAATTGTAATAGATGAGTCTGTAACTATTTTAATATTTGCCATATATTCCTATACTCTTCCTAGAATGTTCTGCTTTCATTATATCAAAAAACACGAGGTTTTGCAGTGAAAGATAACTAGTTCGGCTCCCTTAATCATCTGCAGCAGAAAAACCTGTATTGTGAAGGACATGGTCTTGGACAATTCCTTGATCATCCAAGAGCAACCCATGGAGAACCCCTCCATAAACAGCGCCCCCATCGACACCCATTTTTTGATCTGAAATCCAAAGATTTTCGGTACCGACTGGCTCATTGAGCAGTCCATAGACCGGTGTATGACCAAAGACGATCCATTTGCCTGTCTGATTCTCCGCTTCATGGAATGGTTTTCGGATCCATACCTTTTGGTAGTCACTGGTTTCCCGCCAATTTTCAAGGGTTAGATCCACCCCGGCATGAACAAAGTAATAGCTCTCTGTCTCATAGTCAAAGGGCAAACTGCGGATGAAGGCCACCAATTCAGGAACCGTGCTCTCTACTGCTTGCGCATCTGCAACCCCATCTACAGGAGCATCGAGCGGGCGTCCCAATAGAGAATTAATGGTCGTATCGCCACCATTTCTTCGGTAGTGGTCATAACGTTCTTCTGGATTGTCCAACCAAGCTAAAAACATGTACTCGTGATTTCCGGAAAGGCAAACAGCTCCGTGATGGTCTACGTAGTCTTTTACGATCTCAATCGATCGTTTGCTGTTTTCACCTCGATCTATCAAATCCCCTAAAAAGACCAATTGAGCTTTTCCGTCCCACTCTGTCATGAGCTCTTCTAGCATTTGTGCTTTCCCGTGAATATCTCCGACTACAAAGTATGTTGACATGGTTATAAACCTTCTTTCTCTCTTAACGCTTGAGAAGTTGCTCTGCCTGTTGGCGGGCAGCTTCCGTTAGATCTTCTCCTGCAAGCATCTTAGCAATTTCTTCGATTCGTTCTTCTCTATTGAGCAAGCGCACAGTTGATACGGTAGAGTGTGCATCACTGATCTTTTCAATATAGAATTGATAATCCGCTGCTGCGATGACTTGAGGTAGGTGCGAAATAGCAAGCACTTGGCCATTTTGACCAATCTTATGAATTTTCGCTGCGATCGCTTGGGCCACGCGCCCAGAAACTCCTGTGTCCACCTCATCAAAGACGATACTGGTTTTTCCTTCTTTTCGAGAAAAAGCAGACTTAATGGCCAACATCAAGCGTGACAATTCTCCGCCGGATGCTACCTTGACCAGCGGTTTAAAGTCCTCACCTGGGTTAGTCGAAATGTAAAATTCAACAGCTTCATTTCCTTCACGATTAAACTTAGCTTTGCTAAAGCGCACTTGGAAGCGCGCCTTGTCCATGTAAAGGTCCGCTAATTCTTGCTGGATTTCATTTTCTAAAGCTTGGGCCAAGGCATGCCGCTGATCACTCAAATCTTGAGCCAAGGATACCAAACTCTTTTCCAAACGTTTGAGTTCTTTTTCTAATTCCTCAGATGAGAGGTCACTTCCGGTGATGAGACTATATTCTTTGGTGATTTGCGCCAGGTATTCTAAGACATCCTTGACTTGGCCACCATACTTTCGTGTGATGGAATGAATCAAATCCAAGCGCGACTCCACCTGCATGAGGCGATTGCCATCAAACTCCAGACCATCGACCACATCTTCTAAGCGTTTGGTAATGTCCTCAAGGGCATAGAAGGTTTCCGCCAGCTGGCCTGAGAGCTCTTTGTAGCTGGTATCATATTCTTCGATACTTTCCAAATCATTCATGGCTGAGCGAACATTGGCTAGACTCGAAAACTCTTCTGCATCCAGCATGGTATAGGCATTGGTTAGGATATCTGCGATCATTTTATGATTGAGCAGGCGTTGGCGTTCTTGCTCCAAACGCACATCCTCATCCACTTCCAAGGCAGCTGCCTCAATCTCCGCAATCTGAAACTCCAACATCTCAATACGGGCCTTGTTTTCCTGCTGGTTGCGCTGGAGTTCCACCACTTGTTTGCGCAGTCGTTTGTAATCTTCAAAGGTCTGACGATAAGCGGCTTTCGTTTGGAAAAAGGCTGCATCCCCAAATTCATCTAGCATAGTGATATGCAATTGGGATCGCATGAGTTCTTCCTGATCATGCTGGCCATGGATGTCCACCAAATGTTGGCCGACTGCTTTTAAGACCGATAAATTCACCATTTGGCCATTGATCCGACTGACACTTCGTCCATTTTGCAGGATCTCTCGGCGGATGATCAACTCATCGGTCCACTCTAGTCCTTGCTCTTCAAAGAGAGCCGTCAAGTGGCGATTGCTCTCAACAGCAAAGAGACCTTCGATTTCAGCTTTTGGGGCTCCGTGTCGAATGACATCCGTCGTTGCACGGCTTCCCAGCATCATGTTCATAGCATCGATAATGATGGATTTCCCTGCACCTGTTTCCCCTGTCAGTACCGTCATTCCCTTTTCAAAATTTAAGGAAATCTCTTCGATAATGGCAAAGTTCTTAATCGAAATTTCTAATAGCATAGGCTCTTACCACCCAAAGATTGATTTGAGGATATTCTCTGCTTCTGGTGCGGAATAAGCAATCAGTAAAATCGTATCATCATCTGCGACAATACTAAAGATATGATCTTTATAAATCTCCCGCAAACGACGTTTGACTAAGGGCGCTGTCCCTGGAACCATGGTGAAATTGACATATTCTCCCATGCGACGATGAGACAAGATATTGCTTTCAATCATCCCAATTCCTTGGTGGTGCTTACGTGGCAATTCATAGACATAGGTCATGTCTTTCAGAGGGCGTTTTACGATGCCCAATTCTTTGATATCCCGTGATACCGTCGCTTGGGTTGCTGAGATGCCTTCTTCTTTCAAATGTTCGACGATCTCTTCTTGGGTCCCAACTTCATGATCGCGAATAAAGCGACGAATTTTTTCTAATCTGATATTCTTACTCTTCATGTTTAAATTCCTTATGTGCCAGCTCCACAACAGCCTCCAGCTGCTCTGTCGTTGGCTTTATTTTCTCTTCTTTTTTTTCTAGATACATCAAAAATTCGATGTTGCCATGGCCTCCTTGGATAGGGGAATAATCCACTCCCATTACAGAAAAGCCATGCGTTCCTGCAAATGTAGCGACCTTTTCAAGAACCGCTAAATGAATCTTAGAATCCTTAATGATCCCATTTTTCCCGATCTGTTCGCGTCCTGCTTCAAACTGAGGTTTGACCAGCGCTACGACTTGTCCATTTTCTGCCAAAATCCGATGAAGGGCTGGCAGAATCAAGTCCAAGGAAATAAAGCTGACATCGATACTCGCAAAGCTCGGTGTCGCTTCAAAATCATCTGGCTGGGCATAGCGGAAATTGAACTGTTCCATAGAGACTACCCGAGGATCATTGCGCAATTTCCAAGCCAACTGATTGGTCCCAACATCCACCGAAAAGACCTGGCTGGCTCCATTTTGCAGCATGACATCTGTAAAACCACCTGTGGAGGCGCCAATATCGATGGCAATCTTGTCCTCTACAGACAAACTAAATTGGTTCAGGGCCTTTTCTAATTTGAGTCCACCCCGGCTGACATACTTAAGCTTTTCACCCTTTAATTTCAACTCGGTCGCTTCATCAATTTTTTCACCCGGTTTATCAAAGCGCTCACCATTGATAACGGCAACGACAAGGCCTGCCATCACCCCTCTTTTGGCTTGTTCACGGGTATCAAATAGGCCTTGTTTATAGGCTAATACATCCACTCTTTCCTTAGCCATCTATTCGTAATCCTTCTATTAATTTCTTGATTGCTTGCGGATCAAAGTCGCAAGAAGCTGTAATCTGATCCAACAAATCCTCGCAAACGTCTAATTTGCTTGTAAGCAAAGCTTTTGATTCTTCCAATCCCAAGAGGGCTGGATAGGTCGATTTTTCTGCTACTAAGTCCTTTTGAGGAGTCTTACCTAGAGCTTCAAAATCAGCGACCAAATCCAAAATATCATCCCGTACTTGAAAAGCCAGGCCTAATTTTTTCCCGATTTTTTCTAAGAGCTGAGCAATGTCTGCTTGCAACTCTAAAATCAAACCAGCTGCGATGAAAGGATAGGCAAGGAGGCGTCCTGTCTTATTGGCATGGATGGTTTGCAATTCTGCTAGCGTGAGCTGTTTGTGCTCTCCTTCCATATCAAGGACTTGGCCAGCTACCATTCCACGACTACCGGAAGCATCTGACAATTCAAGAATCAAAGAGACCTTGACCGCATCGGGAAGGGCACTCGCAGCAATCATCCCAAAGGGATCGAGAAAAAGCGCATCCCCTGCTAAAATCGCCAGGTCTTCTCCGAATTTCTTATGATTGGTCAATTGCCCCCGACGGTAATCATCATTGTCCATGGCAGGCAGATCATCGTGAATAAGGCTTCCTGTATGGATCATCTCTAAAGCTCCTGCCACTTGAAAGTGAGCCTCCGTCAATTCCAGTCCAAAGGCCTCTAACAATTCTAGAAGGAGCAAGGGGCGCAGGCGTTTTCCACCTGCCTGGATCGAATACAGGACCGACTCCACTAAATGGGGGGCGACGGCTTTCTCCTCATAAAAAGAGCGAACTGCTTGCTCTACTCTATTTCGTTTTTCTTCTTGTCTCATGCTAGATCCGCTTCAGTACCATCTGCTTGCATGACCTTGACCAAGGTTTTCTCTGCTTGATCCAAGGTATCTTGCAATTCTTTTGACAACTTCATTCCTTTTTGGAATTCTGTAATGGCTTCTTCAAGAGCCACATCACCACTCTCCAATTTTTGGACGATGGCTTCCAAATCTGCTAAATTTTCTTCAAATTTCTTTTCTTTCGACATGTTTTACCTCTACTTCTAACTGGCCATCTCTCATGATGAGGGACAGCGGGTCTCCTTCTTTTACTTTCGCAACCGAATCCAAGATCTGATCGTCTTGCTTGACCATGGCATAGCCACGCGCAATAATCCGACTAGTATCCAGCATCAAGAGGGCTTCTGATAAGCCTTGAACCTTGATCTTTTGCTCTTTTAGGACTTGTTCCATGCGGCTGGTTAAGAGTCTCTTATCTTGGAAGATACGGTCTTGATAACGTTCGATACGATGCAAAGGAGACATAGCCTCTAGACGATGGCGCAGACCTTGCAGCTGAATGTCCCCTTGTCCATAAACTTCGCGCATCCCTTGTTTCAATCGCAATTGCAACTGGTCAATCTTTTGCAGGTAGCCATCATAGAGTCTCTCGGGCTGTCTAAAAATAACCGATTGACTTAATTTGGCCAAACGTTCACGATTATAGGCTAAACGATTGGACATGGCTGTTGCCATGCGATTCTCCTGCTTTTGTAAATGCGACAAGAGATCTAATTTCGTCACCGGAGTGGCTAATTCAGCGGCTGCTGTCGGAGTAGCGGCTCGTCGGTCCGCTACAAAATCTGCTAGAGTCGTGTCTGTCTCATGTCCCACACTGGAAATAATGGGAATCCTAGACTCAAAAATAGCCCGCACAACCGGCTCTTCATTAAAGGCCCAGAGGTCTTCAATCGAACCACCCCCACGACCGATGATCAAGACATCTAGGTCCGTCCGAGCATTGGCCTTCTGGATATTAGCAACCACCTCACTTGCAGCGCCTTCTCCCTGGACCTTGGTCGGGTAGAGCACGATGTCCACACCAGGAAAACGACGGCTCACCGTTGTGATAATATCGCGAATCACGGCCCCACTTTGACTAGTGACCACCCCGATCTTTCTTGGGAATTGTGGTAGAGCTTGCTTCCACCGATCCTGAAAAAGCCCTTCTTCGGTCAGCTTTTTCTTAAGTTGCTCAAATTGGATGGCTAAGGCCCCTACCCCATCTGGCTCCGCCTTTTCGATGACAATGGAATAACTCCCACTTGGTTCATAAAGCTGAATCCGACCAATGACGTTGATCTTCATGCCTTCTTCTAGCTCAAAGCCAAAACTCTTATAGATCCCAGCCCAAACAGTCGCCTGAATCACAGCCTTTTCATCCTTTAGAGAGAAATACTGGTGATTGGGACGCTTCCGAAAATTTGAGACCTGACCTGTCAAATAGACCCGCTCCAAATAGGGGTCCTTATCAAATTTTAACTTGAGGTATTTGGTCAGACTGGATACGGATAAATAGTTGGACATAGGAACTCCTTTCTACAGAATATGATCAAGTTTAATTATACCAAAAAACACCAAAAAAGGCTGGCAGACAAAGCGAAATCATGAATTTCCTTTCTCTCCAAACCTCATTTTATTCAAGTCACTTTCTACTGGTCTATTTTAAACCAGCTTCCCTATTTTTCACACTTCTCTAATCGCTCAATAAAGGAGCTAAGAAGTGCTTGGGGTTCCCCTTCATTTGGATAGGCATAACTAATATAGAAGACTGTTTTTTCCTCTTCAACCAGAGGAATTTTGACAAGATTTGGATATTCTGGAAAGAGAGTCAGATCGGTCATGAGGCCAATTCCTAAATTTTCTTCGATGAAACTCAAAACCAAGTTGAAATCGGTCAAGACAACAGTAGACTGTGCCAAGTCGTCAAAGCGAGCATTCAAACGTTTAAAAGCAGTCATGTGCACATGGTGTTCATCCAACAAAATGAAGGTCTCCTCTAAGACCTCCTTAAAAGAAATTTCTTTGCGATCTGCTAGTGGATGATCTTTCGAAACAATCACAAAAAATTCTTTCTTATACAAGAGCTGACTGGTCAAATGCGCGTGTGAAATAGGTTCTAAGCTTCCCAGTAGACTAAAGTCCAAATCTCCACGCATCAACAATCGTATCAAGTCTCTCGAGCCTAACTGCACCAATTGCGATTGACGAAAAATCTCAAGCTCCTCATCATGCGTCCCAAATTTTTTCATGATATCACTGGTGATCAATGGCGGTAGCCCAATGCGCAACAGATTCTTTTTGCTTCGTTCAACGGCTTTTTCCGTCTTTTCGATTTCGATTAAAATCTCGCGCGCGTGATTGGCTAGAACCTTCCCCGTCTGAGTCAGGTGCAAAACACGATTAGAAGACGATTTTTCTACCAACTGGCCCCCATAGTGGTCCTCTAATCGCTTGATAGCATAGGTCACAGTTGGTTGACTTACTTGAAAATAATGGGCTACGTCCGTATAAGACTTTAGCTTCGACAGTTGATAAAAATATTCCAAGTCCCGGATATTCATCTGCATCCCTCTATTTCTACAATTTCTGTTTCCTTCATTCTAACACAAAAGTCTTACTTATAAAATTTTTTTATAAGGATAAGGGAAGTTGACTATAAGAAACACAGAAGACTATAATGGCTTGCGTGAGAAAAATCTTACAGATAAATTATTTATGAGGAGTATTTCGCAATGAAATCACATGAAATTTTAAATAATCCATTCCTTAATAAAGGAACTGCTTTCACAATGGAAGAACGTAAAGAACTTGGACTAATTGGTCTTCTTCCTCCATATGTTCAAAGCATCGAAGAACAAGCTGAACAAGCTTACCAACATTTCTTGCGCAAACCATCAGACCTTGAAAAACGTCTTTTCTTGATGGAAATTTTCAATACAAACCGTACTCTTTTCTACTACCTCTTTAACCAACACATCGTTGAGTTCAACCCAATCGTCTATGATCCAGTGATCGCAGACACCATTGAACAATATTCTGAACTCTTTGTAGACCCACAATATGCAGCTTACCTTGATATTAACCACCCAGAAAATATCGAAGAAACATTGAAAAATGCGGCTGGCGATCGCGATATCCGCTTGATCGTTGCAACTGATGCAGAAGGAATCCTTGGTATTGGTGACTGGGGTGTCCAAGGGGTTGACATTTCTGTAGGAAAACTCATGGTCTACACGGCTGCAGCCGGAATTGATCCAGCTTGCGTTATGCCTCTTGTCATCGATGCTGGTACCAACCGTGAAGAATTGTTGAACAATCCAATGTATCTTGGAAACCGTCATGAACGTGTTCGTGGTGAAAAGTACGATGCCTTTATCGATCAATTTGTTCAAACAGCTGGAAAACTTTTCCCTAAATTATACCTTCACTGGGAAGACTTCGGTCGTTCAAATGCAGCTGATATCTTGAACCGTTACAAGACAGAAATTCCAACTTTCAACGATGATATTCAAGGTACTGGTATTGTTGTCTTGGGCGGTATCTTTGGAGCGATGGATATCACTGGCGAAAAATTGACAGACCAAGTTTACCTTTGCTATGGTGGTGGTTCTGCTGGTGCTGGTATCGCAGACCGTGTTCACGCTGAAATGGTTGCAGAAGGTCTTTCTCCAGAAGAAGCTTACAAACGTTTCTTCATGATCGATAAACAAGGTCTTTTGTTTGATGATATGGAAGATTTGACGCCAGCTCAAAAACCATTTGCTAAGAAACGTTCTGACTTCGAAGGTAAAGGCGATATGACCAACCTTCTTGAAGTGATCAAAACCGTAAAACCAACGATCTTGGTCGGAACTTCTACAAACCCAGGTGCCTTCACTAAAGAAGTCGTTGAAGCCATGTGTGAAAACACTGAACGCCCAGTTATCTTCCCAATTTCTAACCCAACCAAAAAATTGGAAGCAACAGCCCAACAAGTCATCGAATGGTCAGACGGTAAAGCCTTTGTCGCTACCGGTGTCCCTTCAGGAACCATCAGCTACAAAGGTGTGGACTACGAAATCGGTCAAGCCAATAACGCTTTGATCTACCCAGGTCTTGGTCTTGGTATGTTGGCATCTGAAGCCAAATTGTTGACAGATGAAATGATTGGGGCAGCTGCTCATTCATTGTCAGGTATTGTCAATCCAGGCCAACCAGGTGCGCCAGTCCTTCCACCATTCCAATATGTGGCTGATGTGTCTATCAAGGTGGCAGAAGCTGTTGCTAAGAAAGCCCAAGAACAAGGTCTTGCACAAGCCAAAGAAACAGATATGGCAAAAGCTGTACGTGATCTTAAATGGTATCCTAAATACTAATAAGGAGCTGACTGAACAACCATGAAAAAATTGAATGAAATCAACATTTCCGGTGTCAGTCTTCCTCTATATGCATTCATCGTCATCGTTCTCGCGGTGACGATTGCTATGGGGAAACTCCCACTCAATATGCTTGGACTAACCCTCCTTTTGGTCGTCATGGGGCATCTTCTCTACTTTATCGGTGAGAAACTTCCAATCATGAATTCTTACCTAGGTGGGGGATCTGTCTTCACCTTACTAGGGGCTACTCTTCTAGCGACCTTTCATGTTATTCCAGCAAACATTATCACAGCCACCAAGGGCTTCTTGGGAGATTCATTTGGCTTTCTTGATTTTTATATCGCAGCCTTGATTTGTGGGGCTATTCTAGGGATGAATCGCAATCTTTTGGTAAAAGCTTCCGCTCGCTTTATTCCTGTTTCCTTGGTCACCATGGTCATTGGTGCTCTCTCTGTTGGGATCGTTGGAAGCCTTTTGGGACAAGGATTTGGACATTCGATTCTCTATGTTTCCTTTCCACAAATGGTCGGAGGAATGGGAGCTGGAATCCTGCCTCTTTCAAAGATCTACGCTGCCAATCTCCACGGAAGCCAAGCAGCCATCTTCTCTCAATTGGCACCCGCTACTACACTTGGTAATATTCTTGCCATCATTGGAGCTGTTTTGATCGTCAAAGTCTTTGCAGACAGTCCTTACAATGGTCACGGTGTCTTGATTCCCGTCAATAAAGATGAATTGAAGAAAGAAAAACTCACCCTTGATCCGACCCAAATCGGAGTTGGGATGATGTTTGCCTTTAGTATTTTTCTTCTCGGGGTCATCTGCAATGCCTTTGTTCCAAAAATCCACAGTTATGCCTTCATGATTATCATCGTCTTTATCCTGAAAGCTTTCAATGCTGTCCCAAAACCTTTGGAAAACTGTGTGGTCATGTTCAACCAAGTCATTATGACTAACCTCACCCATGCAGTCCTAGCTGGGATCGGTCTTTCCTTGATTGACCTTTCAACTCTCGCTAAGGCGATGACCTGGCAATTCATTCTCCTAAGCTTGACATCTGTTCTAGCTATGGGGCTTGCTTCTGCTTTGATCGGAAAACTGGTTGGATTGTATCCAGTCGAGACTGCTATCGGATCTGGTATGATCAATAACTCCATGGGAGGAACCGGAAATATCGCTGTTCTCTCCGCATCTGATCGTATGGAAATGATCGCCTTCGCCCAAATGGCCAACCGACTCAGCGGGGCTATCATCCTCATTCTCGGAGGGCTCCTCGCTTCTGTCCTCTCTTAAAGAATAAAAGACAAGTCACAAGACTTGTCTTTTATTCTTTAGGAGGCTATTGATTTCCTATTTTTGATAGGTTTTTACGACCCAATCGACCCCTTCATCTGCCGTGAGAGTATAGACGGGATTCTCAGTCGTTTCATAAAAGGTCATCGAGAGAGTTTTACCATCCACGAATACTTCGATGGAGTTGGTATCGCGAATGATCGAAAAATGATGATCCTTTTCAGCATCCAACTGAATCCATCTCGATTGAAATGCTGGATCTTCTTTTCCAGAAATAGGGTGCCCAAATTGGTCTCGACTTAAGCTAAAGCGTTTTTGAGAGGCGTCGTAAATCAATTGCAAGACACTATCAGGATCAGTTTCATCACCATATCCAAGGATAAAGGAGCGACCCGGTTTGGCATTTAGTTCAAACAAGGTTTGTTTCCCTCTCGCTGGGATCGCGATCTGACTGCCCTTAACAATGGTTTCTGACGCATGCTCTACAAGAAAGTGTTCGTTCACTGACTCAGGTAACTCCTGAACCAATCGTCCCTCTTTCAGAGACAATTTTCTTGGAAGAGTCATACTACCTGCCCACCCATGAGCTAAATCATGACTGGGGATAGACCGGTGCCACATTTGCATCCAAGCAACCATGTATCGTTCGCCCTTTGGTCCTTGACAAGTTTGAGGAGCATAGAAATCCAAACCGCCATCCATTTCATCATAGGAATCAACACGAAAGTGTCCCGTTTCCCAATTCATGTCACCGATAAAGGCAACCGTCGAATTTAAGTTCCAGTATTTTTCTTGCTGCCTTTCCATTTCAATGGGAGACAGGATCAAGACCCATTTGCCATCTAAAGGGAAGAAATCGGGACACTCCCACATAATCCCTTGCCCTTTTTCACCTTCTAATAGAACCGATGTAAAGGTCCAATCTACTAGATTACTTGATGCAAATAGGAGAATTTGACCTCTGTCATCCGGTGTCTTAGAAGCAACGACAGCGTAATAGTTTCCTTGATATTCAAATACCTTAGGATCACGAAAATCTGCAATATCTGCGATCCCATCAATATGTTGAGCATGGATCACTGGATTAGTAGACAACTTTTCAAAGGTAATGCCATCTGTCGAAACCGCAAGACACTGAGTCTCTTCTCGCTTTTCCTCATCGTCTACATGACCAGTATACAGCAAATAGAGCTTGTCATCTTTCACAATAGCACTCCCCGAGAAACAACCATCCTTATCATAGCTTTCACTTGGTGCTAAAGCTACTGGCAGTTCTTCCCAATGGAGAAGATCTTTTGATTTGGCATGCCCCCAATGCATGAGACCCCAAACACTATCATAGGGATAGAATTGGTAAAACAAATGGTATTCCCCACGGAAATAAACAAAGCCATTTGGATCGTTCATCCAGCCGATTGGAGGTAACAAATGAAATGCTCCTCTATATTGCTGGTTAACCTTCTTCCTGTTTTCATCGATATACTGATTTGCTTTCCGAATGCTTTCCTTCATCTTTTTTACCTATTTTCTATTTTCAGTGCTGGTAACCTGATCTTTGTCACTCCACTTCTTCATCCATTTGGGGATTTCTTGGCTGATGGTCGTCGGTAGAACCACATAAGCCGCCTTGCTCAAGTCTTCAGCAATGGCTGAATGAAGATAGGTCGCAACCACCACGCGCTCATAGAGACTAACTTGTGGAAATTGACCCGCAAACCCTGCGATCATCCCTGCCAAGGTATCCCCCATTCCACCTGTAGCTTGATAGGGACCACCAACATCTAGCTGATAGCCCTCTTCTTGCCCACTTGTCCAAATGCGGGTGTGAGGCCCTTTTTCTACAATGACAGTCCCTTGAGGAAAGTTCTGTACTGCTCTTCGACTCTTGTCTTCAGTCTGGCTTGCTAGATCAAGTCCTGACAGTTTTTCCCATTCTTTTTGATGAGGCGTAAAGACCAACTGAGCATTTGGCAATTCAAACTGAGAAGCTACTAAAAGACTAATAGCTCCTCCATCTAATATCAAGACCTGCTGGCTAGAGACTTGCTCAAAAATCATGTGCAAGATTGCTTGGATTTCTGTTGCTTCCTTTAAGCCCGGTCCTACAAGAATCACGCTGGCTTTTTGGAGTTGCTCACAAAGGAGTTCGTGATCTGCCAAATCAAAGCCCATGGCCTCAGGAAGATGGCTATGAAGGGCCGTCAGATTATCTGGATCTGTTGCGACAGTGACCAGCCCCGCACCACTATGAACCGCAGCAAGCGCCGCCATAATGATGGCTCCCCCATAGGGGTAAGTCCCCCCAATCAAGAGCAGGCGACCAAAATCTCCCTTATAAGAATTCGCCTCTCGCTTCACAATGACACGCTGGATCTCTTCTTTCTGAACTGTTTTCATACCATCCTCATTTCTAGCGAAAAAGGAGAAGCCACGACTCCCACTCCTTCTTTTATTTTCCTCTAAATTCTGCGAAGACTTGCAAGATCTTAGCAGCCACAGCTTGTGGTTGATTTTGTTTGGCTACCAATTGATCATCAGCGTAAGGCTGAAGGGATGGAAAATCGCCAATTTGAACTGCATAAATAGCTTTTTCAAAGAGCTCAATATCGTTTTGATCATTACCAAAAGCCACGAAATTTTCTCCACAGAGTTCTTCTACGGTTGTCGCTTTATGAGTGTTTACTGGATTGAGATAGATGCATTTTTCATGCGCATGATAGCGGATATGGGCCTTATCGGTCTTTTCAATTCGCTCGATGATCTCATCTACCAGCTCCTCATGCCCCCCCATATAGATCACAACCTTAATCGGGTCCGTCAGGTCCTCTAACGAACGATACTGGGCTTTTTTGAGGGGATCTACATTCGCAATAAAAGGAATCTTTTCCAAAATCTGACCACTATAATCAAAGGTATCATCCACAAAAAATGGTAGATTGTAATGGCGACAAAAACCAAGGACTTCTCGATACACATCCTTGTCCAATTGATCCTCATAAACCAGTTGACCCTGACGATAAGCTAGCCCACCATTTAAGCCTATCACGAGTTGCTGACTCAATGGATCCCCTAAAAGACCCAAGCAGTCCCGGTAAGAACGTGCAGAAGCAAAGGCAACTTCATGGCCAAATTCTTCTGCTCTCAATAAGACCTGTTTGATTTCATCATCGATTGTGACACCATCGAATGACAGGGTTCCATCTAAATCAAATACAAACTTCATCTTGTTCACACTTTCATTTTTTTAACGCACGAACAGCTGCTTCGTAGGTCTGCTCCATCAGCATGGTGACGGTCATAGGCCCAACCCCTCCTGGTACCGGGGTAATATGACTGGCCAAAGGTGCAACAGAGTCAAAATCGACATCCCCACACAATTTGCCATTCTCATCGCGATTCATTCCGACGTCAATAACAACGGCGCCTTCTTTCACGAAGTCTGCTGTTACAAATTTCGCACGACCGATCGCAACAACCAAGATATCTGCTCTTCTAGCAATTTTAGGCAGATGATGGGTCCGGGAATGGGTCAAGGTTACCGTCGCATTTTTGGCGAGGAGCAACTGCGCCATTGGTTTTCCAACGATATTGGAACGACCAATCACGACTGCTCGCTTCCCTTCTAGATCAATCCCGTACTCTTTGAACATCTCCATGATACCAGCGGGAGTCGATGGCACCATAATCGGATTTCCAGCCCACAAGCGTCCCATATTCAATGGATGAAAGCCATCCACATCTTTTGTCGGATCAATGGCTAAAAGGACTGCATCCGCATCGATATGCTTAGGCAGTGGCAACTGCACTAAAATCCCATGCCAAAGGGGATCTTGATTGTAGTGTTCGATCACTTCTAATAATTCAGCTTGGCTGATGCTTTCAGGAAGTCGTCTCACTTCACTCCGAAAGCCTGCCGCAATAGCAGAACGCTCTTTATTTCTTACATAGATTTTGCTGGCTGGATTATCTCCTACCACGATGACAACGAGACCAGGCACAACCCCTGTCTCTTCTTTTAATCGTGCTGTTTTCTTCTCAATCTCACCCTGTAATTTTGTAGCGAGCGCCTTCCCATCAATGAGTGTCGTCATATCAATTCTCTTTCTAGTCAAGTAATGAAAATAGTCCTCTCTATTATAGCAGATTTCCACTCTCAAACCTAACTGTTCCTAATTAGAATTTCTTATAGACGAAAACTATAGCCAGATGGACAAAAAATGAGCTTGAGACCACCCCAAACTCATCCACACAGCTGCTTAGTAAAGCAATTCATAAATTTCCATTGCAATTAAATCAATGCTATCAAATGTATAGGTTTCACGCGCTTCAACATCACGAAGTGTAAAGGTTGAACCTTCTTCTTCATTGTGGTTGTAGGCTACTTCAGCGACAACAACACCGTCACGTTCAAAATTACGTTTCAAGTTTCCACCGTCTTTTGTCATCGTCTCCAAACGGTTGATAATCCGTACTAAATGTGATTCCATTTTATTTCTCCTCTTTACTTTCTACTCTCCTATTTTATCATAAAAGAGAAAGCTCTTCCAATAAAAATTCACATTTTTCCATTGATTTGCTCTCTTCTTCAATCCTTAGCGACATTCCGTAGTAAATTCTTGCAAACTTCTAGAATACTGATATAATGAAACTATAAATCTTTGACTATTTTTGACCTTTTAAAAATAGGCTCGTCTCTTGATGGAAGACCATCAAAAACCTACTGTGAGGTATGTATATGCTTTGTCAAAATTGTAAAATAAATGAATCAACCATCCATTTATATACAAATGTAAATGGACGTCAGCAGCAAGTAGACCTCTGTCAAAATTGCTATAAAATTATGAAAACAGACCCAAATAACAGCTTCTTGAAAGGCATGACCCAACGGAGCCAACTGACTGGAGATCCCTTCGAAGATTTCTTCAATAACCTTGGAAACTTCCAAAGTCCACAAGAACCTCAAACCCCTCCAACTCAATCCGGAGGCAGTTATGGAGGTGGTGGCTACGGCCAAAACAATAACCGTAGTGGCGGTCAAGACCCACGTCAAGCTCGCTCTCAAAAGCCTAAAGGACTATTAGAAGAATTCGGTATCAATGTCACAGAAATTGCCCGCAAAGGGGATATTGACCCTGTCATCGGCCGTGATGAAGAAATTATCCGTGTCATCGAAATTCTCAACCGTCGAACCAAGAACAATCCGGTTCTGATCGGAGAACCTGGGGTCGGAAAAACTGCCGTTGTGGAAGGCCTGGCTCAAAAAATCGTCGATGGCGACGTTCCACATAAATTGCAAGGAAAAGAAGTCATCCGCCTAGATGTCGTGAGCCTCGTTCAGGGCACAGGCATTCGTGGTCAATTCGAAGAACGCATGCAAAAATTAATGGATGAAATTCGTCAACGCGAAGATGTTATTCTGTTCATCGACGAAATCCATGAAATTGTTGGTGCAGGATCAGCTGGCGAAGGCAATATGGACGCTGGAAATATCCTCAAACCAGCCTTAGCGCGCGGTGAACTCCAATTAGTCGGTGCTACTACCCTCAATGAATACCGTATCATTGAAAAAGATGCGGCCTTGGAACGTCGGATGCAGCCCGTTAAGGTCGATGAACCAACGGTTGAAGAAACCATCACCATCCTCAAGGGTATCCAGAAAAAATACGAAGACTACCACCACGTCCACTATACAGACGGAGCTATCGAAGCAGCAGCTATTCTTTCAAACCGCTACATCCAAGATCGCTTCCTGCCAGACAAGGCCATTGATTTGTTGGATGAAGCCGGTTCTAAAATGAACCTGACTCTGAACTTTGTGGATCCAAAAGTGATTGATCAGCGCTTGATTGAAGCTGAAAACCTCAAAGCTCAAGCAACCCGCGAAGAAGACTTTGAAAAAGCAGCCTACTTCCGTGACCAAATCGCGAAATACAAGGAAATGCAAGGTCAACATGTCACTGATCAGGAGACCCCTGTCATCAGTGAAAAAACGATTGAACACATCGTTGAACAAAAGACTAATATTCCTGTTGGCGATTTGAAAGAAAAAGAACAGTCTCAATTGATCAATCTGGCTTCTGATTTGAAAGCTCATGTAATCGGTCAAGATGATGCAGTAGATAAAATTGCAAAAGCCATTCGACGCAATCGTGTCGGCCTAGGATCGCCTAACCGTCCGATCGGAAGCTTCCTCTTTGTCGGACCAACTGGTGTCGGAAAGACCGAGTTGTCTAAACAATTAGCGATCGAGCTCTTTGGCTCTGCAGACAATATGATACGCTTTGATATGAGCGAATACATGGAAAAACATAGCGTAGCGAAACTAGTCGGAGCTCCTCCGGGCTATGTTGGCTACGATGAAGCTGGACAACTAACTGAAAAAGTCCGTCGCAATCCATACTCCCTCGTGTTGTTGGATGAAGTGGAAAAAGCCCATCCAGATGTCATGCACATGTTCTTGCAAGTCTTGGATGATGGCCGTTTGACAGATGGTCAAGGCCGTACCGTCAGCTTTAAAGATACCATTATCATCATGACCTCTAACGCTGGAACCGGCAAAGCTGAGGCCAATGTTGGTTTTGGAGCTGCTCGCGAAGGTCGGACCAACTCCGTACTTGGAGAACTCGGGAACTTCTTTAGCCCTGAATTCATGAACCGTTTTGATGGCATCATTGAATTCCAACCTCTATCAAAAGAAAACCTTCTTCAAATCGTTACCCTCATGCTCGATGAAGTCAATCAACGTCTCGCACAAAATGAGATTCATCTGGATGTGACAGAGAAGGTCAAAGAAAAATTGGTCGATCTGGGATACGATCCAAAAATGGGGGCCCGCCCACTCCGTCGTACCATCCAAGACCATATCGAAGATGCTATTACCGATTATTACCTAGAACATCCAAGTGAAAAACAACTCAAAGCAGTCATGACCAGCAATGGGAATATTAGCATCAAAGCTACTAAAAAAGCAGAAAAGAACACTTCTGAAAAGGAAGACTAAATTTTCTAGTTTTATAAAAAGAACAGGAAGTCTTATTTCCTGTTCTTTTTAATTCTCTTCTTGAATCTGATAACGAAGAATTGTTTTTAATTTATATGGATCTGTTCGATGGAGATTGTTTAGATAAATCTCACGATGAACTTTCGAAATTCTTTTAAGTTTATGGAGTTTGCAAAAACGCTCCATTTCATCAAAAGTCTGATTTTCTGTATCAAAAGGTCCTACATGAAGCATGGCAAGACTGTAGCCTTCTTCTAGTTCTTCAAAACGAATAGCATCATAGAGCTGATTGGGTTTCTTAATTTTAACCTCTTCCAAAGCTTTATCAAACAGGTCAGTCGTAATAAAATTGGGTTGACCAATCATAATACTATAAGACAGTTCACTTTTAACAAGTTTCCCTTCATTCTCCTGTTTCCATAAGCCTTCTAATGGAAAAACGGTAAAATCCATGTAGTCTTGATCCAGAGGAGACTTTTTATACTTCATCTTTATAGCATATGCTAACGCATATAAGGCGCTCACTCGTTGAGAAAAATCTTCTTCATTTGGATCCCCTTTGCCGTCAATTATGATATAGGATTTAGAAGGTACTTGCAGGATAGTGGGCTTATCCTTGATTTGATAGAGAACTTTCTCTATTTTTCTCCATTCATATTTCATTTGACCTATCTCCTTTCTATCTCAATTCTAGCATTAAAACCCTGACATCTTTTGTCAAGGTTTATAAATCTTTTGTATTTTTTCTAATCTTGAAATCATTGATCTTCTCAGATGATCCGGTTCAATAATCTCTACCCCATCTAAATAAGACAATAAGTAAGTATAAATACTCTCGTGCTCTGGCAATTGGGTTTTAACATATAAACATCCATCCTCACACTGAAAAATCTCTTCTTCTAAAAAGTCTTCATAAACTCTAAAAGCGAGCTTTTGACTAAACTTCAATGATACTTCCATTAGATTTTCCATCTTAATTGAAGTATCAATAGGTTCAATCACATTTTTTTGGTTAATTGTTTCTTCCAGTAGTTGATAGTCATTAATCCTAGATAATTTAAAAAAACGCCAATCTTCTTTTGAACAACAATAAGCATGAAGATACCAGTCTCTTTTTTTAAATACTAGTTTAAAAGGCTCAACTGTACGAATCATTTTCTGACCATTTCCACTCAGATAAGTAATCGAAAGTCGTCTTTTATCTAAGATAGCTTGTTTAATTGTATCAAAGAGATCTTTTTGCCCTTTTCGTTTCCTCCAATCTGTTAAGTCGACTTCTAACCAAGATTTAGCTGAAACTTTAAAAATAGATTCCAATTTTGTCAGTAAAAAATCTTGTTTATCTTCTGTCAAAGTCTGGAGACCTTGTAAAGCAGATAAAAGTTTTATTTTTTCCTCCTCTGATACAAGGGTGCGATCAAGAACGAAGTCTTCCATTAAAAAGGTCCCTCCAGCCTTTCCAGGAACAGAATAAAGAGGAATACCTGCTATGCTTAATCTCTCAATATCACGATAAATTGTACGTACTGAGACTTCAAATAATCGAGCAAGTTCAGGAGCGGTTATTCTCCCATTTTCTAAAAGTATGTATAAAATACGAAATAGTCTTGATTCAGCCATAAAATCACCTCCCTTTTATTATATCAATTAAACTAATTTGATAGGAGTGTTTAACTAAACAAATTTATACTTCAGACAAAGTAGCTACTTTTACACAAGTTCGGCAGTTTATTCTTGACAGCTTTCACCTCGTCCATTATGATAATAATAAAGATACTAGATAATGAGGAAAATTCAATGACAAATCCTACATTTGGAGAAAAAAAACAAGATGTGACCTACGTCAATCGCTATGGTGTCTACGCTGTTATTCCCAATAAGGACAAGGATCAGATCATCCTCGTTCAAGCTCCTAATGGAGCCTGGTTCTTACCAGGTGGGGAAATCGAGGCAGGTGAAGATCACTTGCAAGCTCTGAAACGGGAACTGATCGAAGAATTAGGCTTTACTGCTATTTTAGGGCAATACTATGGCCAAGCAGATGAGTATTTCTATTCCAGTCATCGCGACACCTACTACTACAATCCTGCCTATATTTATGAAGTGGTAGACTATACAGAGGCTCAAAAACCACTGGAAGATTTTAACAATCTTGCTTGGTTTCCTGTAGAAGAAGCTATTGAAAAACTCAAACGTGGCAGTCATAAATGGGGCATTGAACAGTGGAAAAATACCCACAAAAGATAAAGGAACTCTTTCACAAAAAATAAAAAAGTGCTATAATAAATGAAGATAGAGGTTAGGAGGAACTCATATGAAGCTCATTAATACCACCAATAGTCATGCTGCACTGGTCAAAAGTCAACTTGCTAGCACTGACGCCTTGCTTGTTGAGGTTTATTCCGCGGGCAATACAGACGTTGTTTTTACACAAGCCCCAACACACTATGAATTGTTGATCAGCAACAAACACCGAGCTATTCGTGAAACTGAAGTAGAAAAAATTCGTGAGTTCTTTTTAAAACGTAAGATTGATCTTCAAATTATTGACCAATCCGCTATTAAAACCCTCTACTCCGATAAACTAATTGAAATTTCCTTTCCAATTACAAAGTAAGGCCAATTTGCCTTACTTTTTTTATTTCCTTAATACATGAATCTATACACCATTCTAGCCATTAAAAAGAGGCTGGGACAAAAGTCCTAGCCTCTCAATTATTTTTGGATTGTCGAGCAAGACGCAGTGGTTGAGTGGGCTCTACTACGCTGATTTCATCAGCTTTTACAGCCCTACTCAACTGTGCGGAGGTGGGACGACGAAATCGAATTCTAACGAATTACCGATTTCTGTCCCACTCTCTTAATGTCTTTTATTTAGCTTCAAATCCTTCTGCGACTGCGTCCGCAAAGTTCTCTTCGACGATGCTTGCACAGTGATCACAGATGGTTGCGTGGTAGTGACGTTCAGTAGTTGTTGGATCGATGCGACGGCAACGGTCACAAACTTCACCAGCTGCACGTTCAACCGTGAAGGCTACATCTTCAAAAGTCACTGCACCTTCTGGAGCTGGTCCTTCTTCGATGGTCAACTCGGAAACAATCAAGAGTTGAGCAACATTGCTATCAACAGCTCCAAGAAGTGTTTTCACAACTTCATTTGGATAAACAGTCAAATGAGCTTCAAGTGATTTACCAATCACTTTCTCATTCCGCGCTTCTTCCAAGGCTTTTTGAGCTTGACCACGGAAGTCCATGAAAGCTGACCAGGTATCCAAGATTTCTTCTTGGTTGGCAAACGTTTCTGCTTCTGGCAATTCTGACAATTGAACGAAGTCTTCCGCTTCAAACTCAAGATAAGACCAGATTTCTTCAGCAGTGTGAGGAAGAATTGGCGTCAAGAGTTTCGTGATTTTCACAAGGATATCATAGAAAACTGTTTGCATTTGACGGCGTTCAAGTGATTTAGCACCTTCGATGTAAACAACATCTTTAGCAAAATCAAGGTAGAAGGCTGACAGATCAACATTGATAAAGTTAACCAAAGTCTTATAAATCGTCAAGAATTCGAAGTTTTCATAAGCGTCACGAATAGTCTTAACAAGTTGGTTAAAGCGGATGGTCATGTACTTATCAACAGAACGAAGTTCTTCGTAAGCGACTGCATCCTCAGCTGGGTTAAAGTCAGATGTGTTAGCAATCAAGAAACGAAGCGTGTTACGGATCTTACGATAAGTTTCAGAGACTTGGCTCAAGATATCCATTGAGATACGCACATCGTTGCTTGAGTCTACACTAGTCACCCAGAGACGCAAGATTTCAGCACCAAATTGCTTTTCAACATCACTTGGAGCAATGGTATTCCCAAGAGATTTAGACATCTTCTCACCTTTACCGTCCAAGGCAAAACCTTGCGACAAGATTTGTTTGTATGGTGCAACACCATGATTAGCCACAGAGGTGATGAGAGATGAGTTGAACCAACCACGGTATTGGTCTGAACCTTCAAGATAAAGATCTGCTGGATATTTAAGTTCTGGACGGTTAACTACGACACCATTCCATGATGAACCAGAGTCGAACCATACATCCATGATGTCTGTTTCTTTCTTGAACTCACCGTTTGGCGAACCTGGATGGGTAAATCCTTCTGGCAAGAGGTCTTTAGCATCACGTTCCCACCAGATGATGGAACCATGTTCTTCAAAGAGTTGAGCTACATGCTCGATGGTTTCAGCTGTCATGATTGATGTGCCATCTTCTGCATAGAAGATTGGAAGTGGCACACCCCAAGCACGTTGACGAGAAATCACCCAATCACCACGGTCACGAATCATGTTGTAAAGACGGACTTTACCCCATTCTGAGTGGAACTTGACTTTTTCAATTTCGTCTAAGATTTCTTGGCGGAATTTAGATACAGAAGCAAACCATTGTGGCACGGCACGCCAGATGATTGGTTTTTTCGTCCGCCAGTCAAATGGGTAGGAGTGAGAGATTTCTTCTTGAGCAAGAAGTAAATCGCCAAGTTTCTCAATAACCGTTGGTACAACCTTGTCGTAGAACTGACCTGCAAAATCAGGACCAGCATTCTCCATCATAATACCGCGTTCGTTAACCGTAACGGCTACTTCGAGGCCATTTGCAATCCCTACATTGTAGTCATCCTCACCAAAACCAGGAGCCGTATGGACAATACCAGTACCTGAATCAAGGGTTACATGCTCACCAAGGATCACCAATTCATCAACTTCCGTATCCCATGGGTGTTCTGTAACGATATGGTTCAATTCTTTCCCTTGGTAAGTAGCAAGGACTTCAACATTCTCCCAACCGAATTTTTCAGAAAGGCTTGGCAAAAGCTCAGACGCTACGACATACTTACGATCAGATCCAGCAGGTTTCACTACGACATAATCAAAGTCTGCACCTACTGTCAATCCACGAGAAGCTGTAACCGTAAATGGAGTTGTTGTCCAAACAACGATGTAGGTATCTGTATCTAGGACACCCTTACCATCTTTAACTTTGTTAGCATAGTAAAGAGAAGTTGATACCAAATCATGGTATTCAATCTCTGCTTCAGCAAGGGCTGATTCAGAAGACCAAGACCAGTAAACTGGCTTCGCTCCACGATAGATATAGCCTTTATTGGCCATTTCACCAAAGACTCGGATTTGCGCTGCTTCATAGTCAGGCGTCAAGGTGACATAAGGATGATCCCAATCACCTGAAACACCCAAGCGTTTGAAGTCTTCGCGTTGTTTATCTACTTGAGAAAGCGCATATTCTCGACAGAGTTTCAAGTACTCAACCAAGTCCATTTCTTTGCGTTTCACGCCTTGTTTAGCCAAGACTTGCTCAATTGGCAAACCATGGGTATCCCAACCTGGAATATAAGGGGCGTAAAATCCTGACATAGACTTAGAACGAACAATGATATCTTTTGAGATCTTGTTCATGGCATGTCCTACGTGAATATTTCCGTTAGCATAGGGAGGGCCATCATGAAGCGTAAAATGCGGTTTTCCTTCATTCAACTCTTGACGGCGTTGATACAATTTTGCATCTTCCCATTCTTTTTGCCAAACTGGTTCTTTCGTTGGAAGCCCAGCCCGCATTGGAAAAGCTGTTTTTCCAAGATTCAATGTTTCTTTGAGTTTCATTGTGTCTCCTTATTGATTTAAAAGCTATAAAAAAAACACGAGCATCCTAAAAAGGACGATTGCTCGTGGTACCACCTTTGTTCGAGAAGTCGCAAGCGACCTTCTCCTCTCATCCCGTAACGAGGGAAACGTCCGTTCTTACTCAATGATTCAGAACGAATACTGTAAAAGGATCATCCATTAAGAGGGAGTGCAGATCTTCCACCATCATCTGCTCGCTAGACCTATCATTAATGGACCTGTTTTTACAAAATTATAAAATATTGACAGATTCACGATTTGCATCATCTTCAGGTTGAACAGTTTCTTCAACCGAAACAACTTCCTCATTTTCATGACGAGCGTGCTCTGCTTCTTCTAAAGCGGATTGAACTTTTTCATTCAAACCTTCAAACGCTTGTGTCGCACCCAATTCTAAGTTAGCTGCTTCAATACGTTTTTGCAATTCTTCGATTTCAGCTGGAGAAAATTGACGAGTCAAATCAATGTTCTCATCTTCTGCATGATGATGGTGAACAGATTCACCCAAAGCTTTCTCAACAATTTCACGGAAAGCTTCATCACTTGTTTGAATATACATAGCTGTTGGGCGAAGAATTTCATCCCATTCAGGCGTATCGATAATGCTCAATTGGCTTTCGATTGTTGATTTCAAACGTTGATGGAAGACGCGTGTCTTGTTCTTCAACTCCTCTGTTTCAACGGCAACCTTCTTGGCGTTATCCGTTGCATGACGAAGGATTTCATTTGCTTTTTGTTTTGCTTCATCTACTAAATGCTGTGCATCTTGTTCAGCTTGACGAACAATATTTTCAGAACGTTCGTTAGCTGCTTGTTTGACACGTTCAGCAGTATCTTGTGCAATCAAAACAGATTGACTCAATGAGTCTTTCATTTCATCAAAATAGTTTAAGCGTTCTTCAAGAGCTTGAATTTTTGCTTCTTGATCATGATTTAAACGAACAAGATCTTCATAATCGCGAACAACGATATCTAGAAATTCTTCTACTTCGTTCGCATCATATCCTCTAAATTTAACGCCAAAAGTTTTATCTTTAATTTCTAAAGCAGTAAGAGCCATAACTCCTCCTCATTTTTTACTTAAGAGTACTTCAACAGTTACTTTATATTTTCCACTCTTTGAAATACCATTTTCAGAAACAATTTTAAGACGCCCAAAGCGTCGGACACTGACTAAATCATTCAAACCTACAGTATAGCTAACATTGGAAGTTGTCGCATAATTAACTTTCACCAAGCCAGAACTAATCAACTGACTGGCTTGTGAGCGCGAAAGCCTAAAGGTCCCAGCAATCACCTTGTCTAACCGAAAACTTGACACGAGAATATCTCGTTGCTGGCTTTCTTCCTCTACAACAATCTGTTCAGAAAGAGGAACTTCCCTAAGCTTAACAGGCACACGAGAAATTTTCTGGATGTGATCCATGAAATAGGGAACAAAACGCTGTTCAACAAATACTTGGATCTTTCCTTCACTCGTTAGAATATCTCCAAAAGACTTGCGCTCCACTCCTAATTGGTGAACAATGGTCCCCAGAACCTGGGAATGGGTCAAGTGATGAAATTTGGAAGCATAGACCATCTCTATTAAGGACAGATCAAAGTCACTTGGGTCTAATTGATAATAATCCGGAGCCACAATGACCTTGGCATACTCCATTTTCTGCTCATCACTGGAAGCAAAGACCTGTAATTGATAGCTTGCCGCAACATTTCGTAAAATAGCGACCTGATGAGGGTTTAAAAAACCTGTCACCTCAACAGAATAGCGTTCCACCACTCTTTCAGACAATTCAATACAACGATCAATGAATTCGTGATCTTCGCGATTGAAATGTTGGTAAATCTCTGTCTGTCCCATCGTATTCTATCCAATCAAAAATAGGAACAAGCGGGCTAATAACTGATTCATCAAGTTCAAGACCAAAAGTGCTACTAGAACTGTAAAATCCAAGCCCCCAAACTGCAAGGGTAACTTTCTAAAAAGGCTCAAAAATGGTTCAACTAGGCGGTGAACCATTTGTCCGAGAGTACTCTGAGGCGCCCCAGGGAACCAAGCAAGCAAGGCATAGATGACTAGAATGATGGAATAGATTTGAATGATATTTGATAGATATTGAAAAATAACCATCTTAACGATTACGTTTCATATCGTAGTCAAATTCTGTTACTTCCACATCATTTGGAAGGCGAATATCTTCAACGTTAACAACTACATTAATCGGAGTCAACAAGTACATGGTACTTGCAACACGACGAAGATTTCCTGCTAAAACATAACGAGCCCCATCCAAATAATCTAAACAACGACGTGCTTGTACTTCAGTCATATATTGGAAGTCAATCAAGATACTCTCATTAGATAGTAATAGATCAACAATTTCAGTCGCTTCCTCGTATTTGCGGGGATAGCGTACATCAATGGTAATCTTTTCATCTGTATTCGCACGATTAGCAGCCAATTCACGTTGACGTTCATGCAAGCGAGTAATATTTTCAGATGTATTTTTCGTTGTTGAAACAGGTTCCTTCACTGCCGCTGTAGACACTGGAGTCGTAACAGGTGCGACAGGAGTCGGTTTTGGTTTTACTGGTTCTCTTTGACTAATCTGTGGACGTGGAGAAGTCACTTGAGGAGTCGGCTGTGGCTGTGGAACTGGTTGTGTTTCCGCCCCAGCTGCTTTTGCCTCGCGAACTTCTACTTCTTCACCGTCTTCTGTGAAGTAGTCAATAAAGTTGTTAAATTTATCTTTTAATGACATAGTTCTTTCCTATTTAAAAAATGATGTCCCAATTCTTACATAAGTCGCTCCGTTCGCAATGGCTACTTCAAAGTCACGACTCATACCCATACTTAGTTCTGAAAAAGGCATATTTTTTAATTGTTTCTTTTCTAGTTGTTTCTGAAGTTGGTGAGTTTTTGAAAAAATATCCTGCAACTCTTCTTGACTAGCCTCAAAAGGAGCCATCGTCATTAAACCAACAATTTCAATTTTGTCCAGCTGTGCGATTTCCGCTAAAACATCATCCAGTTCATCGGGTGCAAATCCATGCTTACTTTCTTCACCAGAAATGTTCACTTGGAGGAAACACTTGATTGGGTGTTCTGCTCGCTTTTGAATTTCTTGAGCCAGCTTCACCGAATCCAAGGCATGAAAGTAATCGACGAGATTGATCACGTCTTTTACTTTCCGCCGTTGGAGGCTCCCAATCAAGTGCCAAGTGAGGTCATACCCGTTTAGAGCTTGATACTTTTCTAGAAATTTATCGACACGATTTTCACCGATATGTTGGATACCTGTTTTTACCAGTGCTTCTGTTGTTGCAACATCTACATACTTGGTGACAGCTATCACATTAACTTGATCTTGGCGGTTAGCTTTGTTTCTTGCTGTTTCTACTTGTTGCCGTACAAGATCAGCATTCTCTACCAGATTCATGATTAACGATTCCGGAAGAATGGTGGTGTTTCCAATTCATCATCATCTGAAGATGAATCTACGTAACGATCAACTTGATGTGTTGATGTTGGTTCAGTTTGGCGAACGATATTCTCACGACGAATATCCCAATCACCAAAGGCTGAGCCACGGTTTGGTTCTACCGCTGGACGACTTGGAGTTGTTGGCAATTCAACATCTTGTTTCAAATCAAATTCACGGTCAAATGGTGCAGCTTGTGGGCGTTGTTCACGTGGTCCTGTTTTATAAGGACGTTGCGAGGAAGCAATTCCGCTAACGCGTTCTACCTTGTCTTGACGGACACCGGTTGCAACGACCGTCACGCGGATTTCATCTTTAAGAGATTCATCAATAGATGTACCCAACCAGATGTTCACTCCGTGACCTGCAGCTTGGTTCACAATTTCTGAAGCTTCTTCAGCTTCGATCAAAGTCATATCCAAACCACCTGTTACGTTGACGATCACGTCTTCTGCACCATCAATTGTAGTTTCAAGAAGTGGAGAGTAAATTGCTTTACGAGCTGCTTCGATAACGCGTTCTTCACCGCTACCAACACCAATACCCATGAGGGCATTCCCTTTGTTTTCCATAACAGTCTTCACGTCTGCAAAGTCAAGGTTGATCAATCCAGGACTTGTGATCAAGTCAGTGATCCCTTGAACACCTTGACGAAGAACGTTATCTGCTTCACTCAAAGCTTCAAGAAGCGGTGTCTTCTTGTCTACAATTTCAAGCAAGTTGTTATTAGAAATAATCAACAATGTATCTACATGTTCGCGAAGTTCATTGATCCCTTCAATAGCGAAGTTCCCACGTTTTGAACCTTCAAACCCGAATGGACGAGTAACAACTGCTACTGTCAAAGCACCAACTGCTTTAGCAATACGAGCGATGACTGGTGCAGCACCTGTACCAGATCCTCCACCCATCCCTGCAGTGATGAAGACCATGTCTGCACCTTGCAAAGCTTCTGTTAACACTTCTTCGCTTTCTTCAGCTGCCTTACGACCAACTTCAGGTTGACCTCCAGCACCCAATCCACGAGTCAATTTTGGACCCAATTGGATAACTGTTTCAGCTTTTGCACTTGAAAGTGCTTGAACATCTGTATTAGCTGCGATGAATTCTACACCGGCAACGCCTTCGTCAATCATACGATTGATGGCGTTACCGCCACCGCCACCGACACCGATTACTTTAATTACTGCACCTTGTGCCGCTGCTGTGTCAAATGAAAATGTCATAAATACTTACACTCCTTAATCAAACATATTACCGATCAAATTTTTCATTCGGTCTGTGAATGTAGTTTTTGGTTCTTGTTTGCTATCATTGCTTGCTACTGGAATTTCTTGAGCATCTACTGGAGATTCAATCTTCTCAGCATTGTACGCAGGTACTACCGGTTGTGCTGGAGCAGCAGGTTGTGGTTGTACTTGTGGTTGCACAGGTCGATCAAATTGAATCGGTTGTTGACGCAAGACTTCGTCTCCATGAACCGCAGCTTGAGCAATAATATCCACATCTGTCAAATTGCCTGCATATTCAGACAAGCTAATCACATGGGCAAAAGCTGGATTGCGAATTCCAATTTGATTTGGAACAAACAATTTCACATTTACACCAAAGACTTCTTGAGCCAATTCTTCAACACCAGGAAGGATTGCGCCTCCACCGATAATCACAATACCACCAGGAAGATCCAACAAATGTCTTCTCTCAAGGTCTTGCTTGATTTGCTCAAAGATGTGTTTGATACGTGCCGAAATGATTTCAGCCAAGTACTTCTCAGTCACTTCAACTGGCTCAACTTCACCAATAACTTCTACATGGAAGACTTCGTTTCCAGCAGATGGCACATAGGCTTCACCGTAGTTGAACTTCAAACCTTCTGCCAATTTTTGAGAAGTCTTCAAAACTTTAGAAATATCTTTGGTAACGTAATCGCCACCTTCTTGGTAGATATTTGTAAATTGAAGTTCTTGGCTACGAACAGAAGCCACTGTGGTTTGGCCACCACCCATATCAATCACTGTTGCTCCGAATTCACGTTCGCCTTCGTTCAAGACTGTTTTGATCATCGCAAGTGGGGAAATGATGATGTTTTCTACTTGTAAGCCTGCACGTTCAACTGTTTTACGCAAATTGTGCAAGATTGTACGAGGTCCTGTATAAAGAAGACCACGCATTTCAAGTCGGATCCCCATCATTCCGCGTGGATCACGGATTCCTTGAAAACCATCTACTGTGAATTCTTCAGGAATGAAGGTGATCACTTCACGATCCGGTGTCATGCTTTTTGTGAGTGCAGATTTGACAACATTTTCAACATCTGCATCTGTGATTTCTTTTGAATCACTTGTGACTGGAATCATTCCTTGAGTTGCTTCGATTTGTAGTAAGTTTGCAGGCAACCCAACATTGACTAGATTGATTGAAATCCCTGCTTTTTCTTCAGCTTGGCTGATTGCAGTTTTAATTGCATTTGAAGCAGCTTCGATATCTACTATAATTCCATCTTTGACGCCAGCACTTTTTGCATTGCTGACTCCAATTACATTCATTTCTCCATTGACATGTTCTGCCACCAATACTTTTATTGAACTAGTACCGATATCTAAACCTGTAAAAAAGCCGTCTCTAGCCATTACACCAGTCCTCTCTCTTTATTTGTTTTCACTTTACATCTATTTATAGCCCTTTTAGTTGGAACTATCCAAACTTCATTATATCACAAAGAAGCCTAAAATGGACATTTTTTCTTCAATTATTTGAGATAATTTATGGGCTTTGCTCATTCCCAGAAGAATTTTCTCCTTCTGGATTCTGTTCTTGGCTTGCTTCCTCAGAATGTTCTTCTTGCTTTTCTGTACTTTCAGCCTTTTCTTTTTCAGCTTGCTCTTTGGCATCTGCGATGGATTGTTCACTATAGCTGAAGACTCCAGCTTCCATATCAATGGTGGAATCATCGTCTAATTGCTTACTAATGGCCTTATAATAAGGAAGCTTACGGGTAATTTGGGAAACAGGGACCAAGATTTTATTATCATTTTTCATGGTAATGGTCACTAGATCCTTCGTAACCTTGCTTGGTGTCAGATCAACCGAAACAATTTTATCCGTAATGGAAGACGAAATAGATTTCATTTCTTGGACAAATTGTCTAACTAATTCCCTATCTGAAAATTTCAAGCTAATATAGGAGGATGGTAAGTCCGAAGCAGGCGTTACTGTCTCAACTACTTCTCCGTTTTCCAAAACTGGATAGTGGTCTTCTCCCGTCACATAATAAGCAACCACTTTGTGTTCCACTACATTAACTTTAAAGGTCACTGGAAATTGATAATGCATGTGCACTTCTTTGATCCATGGACTAGCTGTTTTTATGTTTTGTTCATAGACCGACTTATGAAGGAAGGTCGTCAGAGTATAATCTTCTTCTTTAATACGGCTTTTTTCATACAATTTTTGCTGGTCAACCGCTTTATTCCCTGAAAATTCAATCACTTTCTGTGTAGACAAGGGACTTAAAAAATAGATCGAGAAAAGGGCGACAATCGAGCTGATTCCGATAACCGGAAGGGCACGATAAATATGGCGTTTTGCCACTGTCGGTTCCTTCTTTGTTTTTTTCGTCTTTAAGCGTTCAAAAAACGAAGGCTTTTTCTCTTGCTTCTCTGAAGGATCTAGCTCCTCTACAGCCGGACCGTTCTCTTCTCTTTCTGAACTTTCTCCATCCGTATCTGGATCCTCTTCGACCTCAGATTCATTTTCCTCTTCAGATTCTTCTATTTCTTCTTCAGATTCTTCCTCTGAGATAGAAGCCGATTCATTTTCTGAAAGATCTTCGTCTTCTTGTGCTTCTTTGCTTTCAGTTTCCTCTGTTTCAGCTTCTTCCGCTTTTTCAAGCGCCTTTTTTTCTAAATATTCTTTGTTTCTTTTTTGCCAGGCTGACAATTCTGTAATTTTGTCATCCGTTGGTGTTTTTTTATTGTCGTCCGTCATCTTTTCCCTTACTGATATCTTTTTGAAGCAGGCCATAAAAATCGTCTAGTGAAAGGAGTTCTGTCGATTTTTCCATTGCTTGGTGGTAAACTTGGCTTTGCTTCAACATTTCTTGAATGGTTTCATTAAAGGTTTCGAGGGTCAATTGATCTTCCTGCAATTGCTCTGCATAACCTTTATCCACAAAATATTGGGCATTTTCAATCTGATCGCCACGGCTGGCTTCTTTTCCAAGTGGTACAATCAAATGGAGTTTGTTCATAGCCAAGAGTTCAAATAAGGTATTGGCTCCACCCCTAGTCACCACTAAATCAGCCTTCTGGAGCATGGGCAAATACTGATCGGTTACATAATCCACTCGATACAAGCCACCCTCAGCCTGATTCAATGTTGAATCGCCCGTCAAATTGATGATATTGTAGTGCTGCAAGAGCTCTGCTTGATGCTCTGTCACAAATTCATTAAAGACACGTGCACCGGCTGATCCTCCGACAAAGAGAAGGGTTGGCAACTCTTTTCGGAAACCTTTTGTTTTTTCTTCTAAAACTTCTGAAGTCGGCGGAATGTGATCTGTGACCTTGGTTACCGCACCGATATGCTCACTCTTTGTCAAACCATTGGCCTGCTCAAATGTCGTGTACATCTTGGTAGCAAATTTATAAGCAATTTTATTGGCCAACCCCATCGAGAGATCCGACTCATGGATATAGACAGGAACACGAGTGAGACGAGCCGCGATCACTGGTGGCACCGAGACAAATCCCCCTTTTGAGAAGAGAACTTGTGGACGCACACGGAGCAGGATCGCTATGGATTGGAGCGTTCCCCAAGCCACCTTGAAAACATCCATCATATTTTGGAAAGAGAAATAGCGACGCAATTTCCCTGTTGCAATCGAATGGAATCGTACCTCTAATCCAGACTTTTTGATCTCTTGGTATTCGATTCCTTTTTTGTCCCCAATATAATGAACTTCCCATCCATCTTCGATAAATTTTGGAATCAAGAGAAGATTAAGGGTCACATGTCCCACGGTTCCTCCACCAGTAAACATTATTTTTTTCATCTTATTTCAACCCTTTTACTGTAGCAAGAAATTCATCCCCACGCACTTCAAAATTCGGATACATATCCCAGCTGGCATTGGCAGGACTTAAGAGCACAACATCTCCAGGGCTAGCCAAGTCGAAGGCTTTCTTTGTAGCATCTGCTACATCTGCCGCATCGACATATGAAACACCCGCTTTATCGGCTGCGCGTTTCACTCGTGGAGCTGATTCCCCGAGAATCACCATTTCCTTTAGACCAGCAATGTGGGGTACCAATTCATCAAATTCATTGCCACGATCGAGACCACCTGCAATCAAGATAACCTTGCTGTTATCAAAACCAGAAAGAGCTTTTTGTGTCGCTAAAATATTGGTCGATTTACTGTCATTGTAGAATTTGACACCTTGAATCTCATCCACATATTGTAGACGGTGTTTAACGCCCCCAAAGGCTGACAAGGTTTCTCTAATGACCTCATTCTCTACTCCCCGAACTTTTGCAACAGCAATCGTTGCCAAGGCATTTTCTACATTGTGGCTTCCTGGAACACCCAGTTCATCCGCACGCATGACAGCTTCTCCCTTAAACTTGAGAAGTCCATCTTCCAAATAAGCCCCATCCACTTTTTCGACCGTTGAAAATGGAAGGACCCTTGCCTTGGTTTTTGTAGCCAGTTCCTTAGCCAGGTCTTGGTTGAAGTTTAATACAATGACATCTTTTTCTGTCATATTCTTTTGAAGATTCCATTTAGCAGCTACATAATTTTCAAAAGAACCATGATAGTCGATATGGGTTGGCATGAGATTGGTAATCACTGCAATCTCTGGATGGAAGGCTTCAATGCCCATCAATTGGAAAGAAGACAATTCCATGACCAGAACTTCTTTTTCTGTTGCTGTTTGTGCAACTTGGCTGGCTGGAAAACCAATATTCCCAGACAATAGACCACCTTGACCAGCAGCCGTCAAGACTTCCCCGATCATGGTTGTCGTCGTCGTTTTTCCGTTTGATCCTGTAATCCCAATAATTGGCGCATCCGAAATCAGATAGGCCAATTCCACTTCAGTGAGGACTGGAATGCCCTTTTCAAGCGCTTTTTCGACCATCGGATTCGTATAAGGGATTCCTGGATTTTTGACCATGACTGCAAAGTCTTCATCCAACAACTCCAGAGGGTGACCTCCTGTCACAACTTTAATCCCTTCTTCCAGTAAACTTTGTGCTGCTGGATTTTCTTCAAAAGGTTTGCCATCATTGACGGTCACAATCGCTCCTAAGCGATCCAACAAACGGGCAGCTGACTCACCTGACTTAGCCAAACCTAATACAAGAACCTTTTTATTTTCAAATTGTTTCACAAATTTCATGATTTATTCGCTCCATTTTTATCACTCTCTATTTTACCTTTTTTTAACAAAATTAAAAAGCCCAAAGGGCTTTAAAAATCACGTCAGCGTTTATTTTTTCTGTTTGATCGTCATTTTGGAAATATCCACCAAAGCCAGGTAGCCAACAAAGGCGAGAAAGGCACCGACAAAAAACTCGGACGGTAGTTGGAATATCTGAAAAATGGCGAGACAAGCAAGGACGATAAAAGAGACGATCAAGACCACCATTGTGACACTGTTTAAGGTACCACGAATGCTTTTGGGGGTCATAAAAAGGTAAAAAAGGAGAATCAAAATCCCTAAGATAAAATAGACCATTTTGTTTCTCCTTTCTTTCCGTATTATTCAGCTGCTGCTGATTTTTTCTTTTTATTTGCTTTTTCGCGTTCTGCTTTGTTCAAGATCTGTTTACGCAAACGGATAGATTCGGGTGTTACTTCCATGTACTCATCGTCGTTCAAGAACTCAAGAGATTCTTCCAAAGTCAAGATACGAGGAGTCTTGATAACCGCTGTTTGGTCCTTGGTAGCTGAACGAACGTTGGTCATTTGTTTTGCTTTCGTAATGTTGACAGTCAAGTCGTTCTCACGAGAGTTTTCCCCAATGATCATTCCTTCGTAAACTTCTGTACCTGGATTGACAAAGATCGTACCACGTTCTTCAATAGACATGATCGAGTATGTCGTTGCTTTTCCGTTATCGATGGAAACAAGAGCACCACGGTGACGTCCACCAATTTCTCCTGGAATCACTGGCAAGTATTGGTCAAAGGTGTGGTTCATGATTCCGTAACCACGTGTCATTGACAAGAACTCTGTTGAGTATCCAATCAACCCACGCGCTGGAACAAGGAAGACCAAACGAGTTTGACCGTTACCAGTTGCGATCATATCCAACATTTCACCTTTACGTTCAGAAAGGCTTTGGATAACAGATCCTTGGTATTCTTCTGGTGTGTCGATTTGTACGCGCTCAAATGGTTCACATTTGACACCATCAATTTCCTTGATGATCACTTCTGGACGAGATACTTGCAATTCGTATCCTTCACGACGCATGGTTTCGATCAAGATAGACAAGTGCAATTCCCCACGTCCTGAAACTGTCCATTTATCTGGTGAGTCAGTCGGGTCAACACGAAGAGAGACGTCTGTTTGCAATTCCGCTTGCAAGCGTTCTTCGACTTTACGAGAGGTTACCCATTTCCCTTCACGACCAGCAAATGGTGAGTTATTCACCAAGAAGGTCATTTGAAGTGTTGGTTCATCGATGTGAAGGATTGGAAGAGCTTCAACTGCATCTGTCGGTGTGATGGTTTCTCCAACGAAGATATCTTCCATACCAGAGATAGCGATCAAGTCACCAGCTTTAGCTTCTTGAATCTCACGACGTTCCAAACCAAAGAAACCAAAGAGTTTCGTTACACGGAAGTTCTTAGTCGTTCCATCCAATTTAGAGAGGGTAACTTGGTCCCCAACTTTTACAGTACCACGGAAGACACGTCCGATACCGATCCGTCCAACGAAGTCGTTGTAATCAAGCAGGGATACTTGGAATTGAAGGGGCTCATCTGAGTTATCAACTGGAGCTGGGATGTGGTCGATAATGGTGTCAAAGATTGGCGCCATAGTCTTTTCTTGATCTGCTGGATCATCTGACAAGGATGATGTTCCGTTGATCGCTGATGCATAAACAACTGGGAAGTCAAGCTGGTCATCATCCGCACCTAGCTCGATGAAGAGTTCCAAGACTTCGTCTACTACTTCTGCTGGACGAGCAGATGGCTTATCGATTTTATTAACTACAACGATCGGCACAAGGTCTTGTTCCAAGGCTTTTTTCAATACGAAACGAGTCTGAGGCATAGTTCCTTCGTAGGCATCTACGACCAATACAACCCCGTCAACCATTTTCATGATCCGTTCCACTTCTCCACCGAAGTCCGCGTGTCCTGGTGTGTCCATGATATTGATCCGAGTTCCGTTATAAGCAACGGCTGTATTTTTAGCAAGAATGGTAATCCCACGTTCTTTTTCAAGATCGTTTGAGTCCATTGCACGTTCTTGCAATTCTTTGCGTTCATCCAAGGTATGCGATTGTTTCAACAATTCGTCTACCAAGGTTGTTTTTCCGTGGTCAACGTGGGCAATGATCGCAACGTTACGAATATCTTCTCTTAATTTTGTCATGATTTCCTCTATATAATTTTAAATAATATTTCTAACTGAACAATTATACCACAGTCCCGTTTAAAAAACACAGTTCAGCTAGTTGTAAATGTTTTCATCCTCATTTCTTTTCTCCGACTCGATTTCCTTTTCTTTTCATGATACACTGATGATAAGAATTTCAGAAAAAGAGGCTCCCATGAGATTAGATCAATTGATGGCAGACCATCAGTACGCTCGCAAAGACATCAAACAACTTCTGGCCCGAAGGCAAATCTTGGTCGATCACCTACCAGCTAAAAAACTGTCACAAAACATCGACCCTGGACTCCAAGAGATTCAAATAGGGGAACGGCTCATTCAGGAACCGCGTCACCACTACTACATGCTCCATAAACCAATCGGGGTAGTGACTGCCAAAAGAGATGCCCACCATTCAACGGTGATCGAGCTAGTAGATCCCCAGCAAGAGTACCCAGATCTTTATCCGCTTGGTCGCCTCGATCGCGATACCAGCGGCTTACTCCTCATCACAGATAATGGTCCCCTAGGTTTTCAACTGCTCCATCCTCAATACCATGTGGAGAAAGTCTATGAGGTAGAAGTCAACGGTCCGCTCTATGGCCCCCACATCGAACAATTTCAGAATGGGATTTCATTCACAGACGGCCCCATCTGTAAGCCTGCTTCCTTAACCATCCTAGAAAGTAGCCCTAGCTACAGCAAGGCCCAGGTCCGAATCTCAGAAGGAAAATACCACCAAGTGAAAAAGATGTTCTTAGCCATTGGCGTCAAAGTCATGACCTTAAAACGCTTGTCTTTTGGTCCCTTCACCTTGGATCCTCAATTAGCCCCTGGCGAAAGCCGGCCTTTGAATGAAGTGGAGCTCACTTGGGTCAAAGATTCCCTTGAAAAAACGATATAAAAGAGGCTAGGACAAAAGTCCTAGCCTCTTAATTGTTTTTGGATTGTCGAGTAAGACGCAGTGGTTGAGTGGGCTCTACTACGCTGATTTCATCAGCTTTTATAGCCCTACTCAACTGTGCGGAGGTGGGACGACGAAATCGAATTCTAACGAATGACCGATTTCTGTCCCACTCTCTTTTATTAGGCGTCTTTTTTCACTTTCCCATTCCAAGAATCAAGACCATAAGACAAGACATAAATGTTTGTATAGCCCTGTTTCTTGAGATAGAGAGCCGCATTGGTTACACGCGAACTACGGCTATTTTCATAGAGCAAAATCGGTTTGTCTTTGCGCAAGGCCGCAAGGCTCAACTTCAACTGAGTAGAAGGAATGTTGCGCGCTCCTAAAATATGCTTTGCATGAAACTCAACTGGCTCTCGCAAGTCAATCAACTGCCCTTTACGAATCAACTCTTCAAACGTAGCATTGTCCACAAATTTAGCAGCTTTACGGATGCGGAAATAATTAAAGGCCATCCATCCAACTACTCCTAAAACAACCAACCAAAAAATGATATTTCCCATCACTCTACCTCACTCTTTTTCAAAAATTCTAATTCTTGCTTGTGCTCTCTTCTTAAAACGGTATCGGCTTCTAAATAATCGAGCCGCTCCATCAAGCCTGCATCATAAAGACGTTGAAGCTCAATTTTCATCAATTCGATGTCATAGAGGCGCTTCCCCACATAAATGATGATTCCAAAACGTTTTAAAAATTGTTGAACATCATACAGGTTTTTCATGTTCATTATTGTATCAAATTTAGAAAGGCTTTACAAGATTTTCAAGTAAATGATGACATTTTTCGATTGCTTTACGAATAAATAAGTATGATCAACTTTTATTTTTTTACCATCGGTACTTGTTTCGCCTCTTTTTTAGGACTAGTGGTCGATCGCTTCCCAAACCAATCCATTCTCACTCCTCGCAGTCATTGCGATCACTGCCAGCACGTCCTTGGAGTTTGGGATCTCATCCCCATTCTCTCGCAACTACTGCATCGTTTTCGCTGTCGCTATTGTCATCAGACCTACCCATTTTGGTACTGCCTTTTTGAGATCTGGAGTGGCCTGATCTTCTTAGCCTGTGCCAATGGTTTTCTTTCTCTGCCTCAACTTCTGACGTTACTCGGATCTGCTGTTTTAGCCATCTATGACCTACGCTTTATGGAATACCCCTTGGTCATCTGGTGTTGTCTCCATACCTTAGTCCTCTTTTTATCCGGTAGTAATCTCCTCATGCTGGTCTTTTTACTCCTTGCGATCGGTGCCCACTTTTTCTTTTTTGGGATGGGGGCGGGAGATTTTCTCTTACTCGCCACCTTCTCACTCAGCTTTTCTTCTACCAAGATCCTCATTCTCATCCAGATCGCATCCATCTTAGGCATTCTCTTCTTTGCCCTCAAAAAAGAAAGAGACCGGATTCCTTTTGTTCCCTGTCTCTTTCTCAGTTATCACGCTTTACTGCTTTATACGATATTTTGCAGATAAATTCTTTTTATTTTGTAGCTTTCGCTTCCAAATAATCGGCAATAGCAGCCACATCCTTATCCCCACGTCCAGAAACGTTGATGATGATAATCTTGTCTTTATTCAATTGTGGAGCACGTTTGACCGCTTCTGCAATCGCGTGTGAACTTTCAATGGCTGGAAGGATCCCTTCTGTCTTACTGAGAAGAAGAAGAGCTTCTACTGCTTCATCATCTGTCGCTGCTACATATTCTACACGACCAGAATCTTTAAAGAAAGCATGCTCTGGACCAACCCCTGGGTAGTCCAAACCAGCAGAAATCGAGTAAACTGGAGCTACTTTTCCATCTTCGCCAAAGACAGCATAAGTCTTCATGCCATCGACAACTCCTACAGTCCCTTTGGTCATGGTAGCGGCGTGCTGATCGGTATCCAAGCCATGACCAGCTGCTTCTACCCCAATCAAACTGACTTCCTCTTCTGCAACATATTCAGAAAAGGCACCGATAGCATTGGAGCCACCACCGACACAGGCAATCACATAGTCTGGCAAACGACCTTCTTTTTCCAAAATTTGACGTTTAGATTCTTCACTGATCACTTTTTGGAATTCATGCACAATGGTTGGGTAAGGGTGAGGCCCAACAGCAGAACCCAAAACGTAAAAGGCATCGAGGTCTGCCATCCATGCTCCAAAAGCAGCATCAACAGCGTCTTTCAAGGTCCTAGTACCTGTTTCAACCGCATGGACGGTTGCCCCCATCATTTCCATACGGAAGACATTGAGACGTTGGCGTTCCACATCTTCTGCTCCCATGTAAACATCACAGGCCATACCAAATTTAGCTGCGGCAGCTGCTGTAGCCACACCGTGTTGACCGGCTCCTGTTTCAGCAATCACGCGCGTTTTACCCATACGTTTGGCCAAGAGGATTTGCCCCAAGACGTTATTCAATTTGTGCGAACCTAGGTGATTCAAGTCTTCGCGCTTCAAATAAATTTTTGCCCCACCTAAATGCTCTGTCAAGCTTTCCGCAAAGTAGAGCGGTGTTTCCCGACCTGAGTAATCTTTCAAATAATGTTTGTATTCTGCGATAAATTCTGGGTCATTTTTGTACTGTTCAAAAGTTGCCTCTAATTGATCAAGCAAGTTTTGAATGGGTTCTGGTACAAAAGATCCACCAAATTGTCCGAAATATCCTTTAGTTTCTGTCATGATTGTGTCCTCTTTTCTATCTCTTCAATTCTGTTTATGATCTTTTTCTCTCTCGCTGGTCCTTTGAGCTGCAGTCTCACTGGATTCCTTTGAGATACAAAAAACCTCACACAGAAAAATCTGTGTGAGGACGATTCGATACCGCGGTGCCACCTCTATTGTAGGAAGATATTCTTTCTCCTACATCTCTGACCTGTCTAACAACAGGGTGCACGATAAGGTGTGCTCACCGAATTTTTATTGTTTCAAATTCATCATCATAAACGCATCAGCCCATTTCAAGATTCACCACTGCTTGTTCACAATCACCACAAGCTCCCTGGAAGTGAGAAAAATCTCTACTTATCTGATGTCTTGAAGCTATTATAGCTCCCACTTCTGATTTTGTCAACAAAAATTTTAAAAAGGCGCTAAAATGTTCGGATTTTATATTTTTCCATCTTCTGCTAGCAATCGTGCTCGGAGATACTGAAATACTAGATAAGCCAAGTAAGCCCCTAAGGTATTGGTCCACAAATCATCTAACTCAAAGACACGATTGGCATCAAACAAAAGATCTAAGAGAACTTGGCTAGATTCAATCCACAAGCTCATGGCAAAGCCGAAGAACAAGACCCGTTTGCGACTCCTCAACCAGGGCCATAGCCAGAGAAGTTGAAAGACAAGCGGGCTTAACAAAAAGACATTGGCTACGTTTTGGAGAATCACCTTGATCAGTTGGATGACACTGGTGATCTGGCCAAAATTCATCAACGAATTAAGTGGAACCAGTAGGACAACGATACGGCCGAAATGTTGAATTCCCGGAGTTTCCATACCTGGTTCTGGCTGTTGGGGCAAAAAACACATCAGGCACAAGAGGATAAAATAGAAGAAGCTGCCACTCTGTAACAGCCTTCTTCCTCTCTTTGTTAGTTCCGTATGATCGATCAGCCCTCGTTTAAGGTTGTGCTTGTTGAACAATCGCTTTCTCCCGATCCCGTTTCATCGTATTTGAACGCAATTGGCCACAGGCAGCATCAATATCTGTACCGTGCTCTTGACGCACCACACAGTTGACACCATGTTTTTTCAGGGTATCATAGAAGGCCATGACCCGTTCTTTTGGACTCCGGCTATATTGGTCATGCTCACTGACAGGATTGTAAGGAATCAAGTTAACATAAGACAATTTCTTGATATTCTTGAGCAATTCTGCCAACTCTAAGGCTTGCTCAACCCCATCATTGACTTCATTCAACATGATGTACTCAAAGGTCACCCGACGGTTCGTGGTCTCGATATAGTATTCAATCGCTGCAAACAATTTTTCAATTGGGAAAGCCCGGTTGATCTTCATGATGCTAGAGCGCAAGTCGTTGTTTGGAGCATGTAGAGACACTGCCAAATTGACCTGCACCCCTTCATTTGCAAAGTCGCGAATTTTATGGGCCAAACCAGAAGTTGATACGGTAATATGACGAGCACCAATCGCTAGCCCCTTATCATCGTTAACCGTCCGGATAAATTTCAAGACATTGTTATAGTTGTCAAATGGCTCTCCGATCCCCATGACAACGATATGGCTAACCCGCTCATCTTGGCCTCGTTCATCAAAGTATTTTTGAACCAACATGATTTGAGACACAATTTCACCATTATTCAAATCGCGTTGTTTCTTGATCAAACCAGAAGCACAGAAGGTACAACCGATATTGCATCCGACCTGAGTCGTTACACAGACAGATAAACCATAGTGCTGACGCATCAAAACCGTCTCAATCAACATGCCATCTGGCAATTCAAAAAGATACTTGACCGTTCCATCTGCTGACTCTTGCACGATCCGTTGCTTGAGTGGGTTGACAACGAATTGATCATTTAACTTCGCAATTAAGTCCTTAGAAAGGTTGGTCATTTCTTCGAAAGATTGGACACGTTTACGATAGAGCCATTCCCAGATTTGTGCTGCACGGAATTTCTTTTCGCCGTTTTCTTCCGCCCAATCAATCATCTCTTGGCGTGTTAAACTATAAATGGATGGTTTCATTCTTTCTTACTCCTCTTTTTGACGAATCACAAAATGACGTTTGTTGTTCGTCTTCGTTGTTTTTTTAGTTTCAGCAGACGGTCTTGTTTTTTTCGAGTTATTCGTTGACTGTCCCTTGTCGCGTTCTCGTTTTTGGAAACGATCTTTTTGTTTGCGATTGCGCGAACGCTTCTTAGGCTCTCTTTCTTCTGATTGAGCTTTTTTGACCGGTGATTTCTTATCAAAGGAAGCACGATGAGGCTCCTTATTTTCAAGGACAAAATAAGCACAACCATAGCTACAATATTCTAACAAATAATCGTCTAAGCGACTTAGTTTATCCATCGTTGCAACATCGCGTTCTTCCTTATAGAAGCCACGCAAGCGCAACTGCTCATTGCTCCAATCACCAACAATGTAATCAAATTTGGTTAAAATCTCAGAAAATCGTTGACCAAAAACGGTCGCATCAAATGCTTCCTTCTCATTTTTCAACAACTCAAAGGAGAGGTTTTCTGAAAGGATCTGGTCTCCTACCTGACGAAACACAGGTCCAGGAAATTTATTGTAATTATATAATTCAGGGTCAATCTCTTTTCGCATAGTGTTCCTTCATCAAAATCTATTTACTGTAACACTTTATTCTATCATAAATTTGATGACTTGCGTCAGATTTGACTAGAAAAGAGTTGAAATTCCTTTGAGAGCAAAAAGAGAGTGGGACAGAAATCGGTCATTCGTTAGAATTCGATTTCGTCGTCCCACCTCCGCACAGTTGAGTAGGGCTGTAAAAGCTGATGAAATCAGCGTAGTAGAGCCCACTCAACCACTGCGTCTTGCTCGACAATCCAAAAATAATTGAGAGGCTAGGACTTTTGTCCCAGCCTCTATGAAGATTCATCGCCAGATGAAAGGGGCAAATAAAGTGTGATTTTCGTATAGCTATTAGCTTTAGAATCAATCTCCATATGATAGGCTTCGCCAAATTGAAGATGCAATCGTTGGTCCACATTTTTCAAGCCAACACCTCCTAAACGAAGAAGGGTTTGGTCTGTTGATCCTGATAAATCAAACCCTTGTCCATTGTCAAAAATCGATACGCAGGCGGAGTCTCCACTGACTTCAGTTGTCACTCGAATGAGACCTGGCCGATCGATCTCTTTAATGCCATGGTAAATCGCATTTTCCACTAAGGGTTGAAGCACTAACTTGGGGAGCTGATAATCGCCCAACCGTTCATCTTCTAGAATTTCATAATTGAGCTTTTCACCATAACGTTGTTTTTGAATAAAAAGATACTGGCGGACATGGTCAATTTCGTCTCTCAGTAGGATTTGTTCCTGGCCTTGGTTGAGAGCCAGTCGAAAATATTGAGCCAAAGATTTGGTGATGTCAACCACGCGCCGACTATCATTAAACTCCGCCATCCAGACAATCGTATCCAAGGTATTGTAGAGAAAATGCGGATTGATCTGAGCCGAAAGTGCCCGCAGCTCGTAACGCCGTGCGTTCTGCTCCTCCTCCTTTACCTGTTGCATGAGATGATCGATTTGATCCAACATGGCATTAAAAGCTTGAGCGAGGTCGACCAATTCTGGAGATCCTTTGGCTACAGCCCTCACGTGAGCATCTCCTGATCCAATCCTCAAAATGATGGTCTGAAGGTCTCGTAAGGGTTTGATCCACAAACGCAGAACAAAGCCAAGCCCTATTAAACACATGATCAAGGCCAGTAATCCTAGACCAATGAAAGAGTATAGGAGTTGCGACTGAAGCATCTGAAGTCCTTCAAGTGAAGCTACTCCAATCAAGGTCCAATCACTATCTGGAATCGGAACCTGATAGATAAAATTCTGTCCTCCTTTAGCATAGCCATCTGTCACAGCAATATAGGGCTGCATGGCCTGCATCTCTTGGCTGGAGGAATAGACCGCTTTTTTAGGATGGTAGACAAACTCATGCTTTTGATTAATGATAAAACTAAAGCCTTGTTTCCCTAGCTGAAGGTGATCCAAATAAGCCTGTAAGCTATCGTAGCCAATATCCAAACGTACTACTCCGAGATTTTGACCAGTCTGGTCGACTACTTCTTGGGTAATAGAAACCACCCATTTTTCTTTTTCCGAGGTCAAGGATTCCTTTCGAGCTGGCGTCAAAACTGGCATGGCTCTTTCCTTAATCGCCTCTTGATACCAGCTTTCATTCATCATGTCTGATGAAGTCTGCATGCTGATTTTGGAATCTGTCGCTACCAGACGTCCATCCTTGGTCACCAAGACCGCAGAGACCAAGTCCGGATCCGTTTCAATCATCGTTCGCATCAAGTGCTGAACCGTTTCTTGATCCGCACTCTTATCTTGGGCAAATTGTTGAACAGCCTGTTCCTTGCTAAGCACCGTTGTGGTCTGCTTTAATTTTTTTAGATAAGACGTAATAAACTGACTACTTTGGTCGATACTATTTCTTGTCGTCCGCTCCGTTAGCTGGCGGATCGTCCCTGAACTCGTTTGATAGTAAAGGCTACCGATGAAACCAAAAAGTAAGAGAATGAAGAGAAAAAAGTAGAGAACCAACTGAATCAGCAAGGGATATCGTTTCATTCATGCTCTCCTTTTTTGTACTGCCTTGGCGTCACTCCAACAACCTGCTTAAAGCGTTGAGAAAAATAGTTCATATCTTCAAAACCAACCTGATCGGCAATCTCATAAATCTTTAGATCTGTCGTGAGAAGCAAGAGTTGAGCCTTTTTCATTCGCTCTTGGATGAGGTATTCTTGGAAAGGAAGTCCCAATTTTTTCTTGATCAATACACTTAGATAAGAGGAACTGAAACCAAGTTGATAGGCCAAATCCTTCAGGGTTAACTGAGAGTCTGCTAAACGCGCATGAATAGCTTCTTCTAAGTCTGTCGAATAACTATGGCTGACCAAATCTTCGACTTGCGCCTTTTTTCGCTCTTTGTCTAGCTTTCCTTTCACCTTGGCTAACATCTCTTCAATATCATCTTTTGAGAAAGGCTTCAGCAAATAATCATCTGCACCTAACTTGATGGCTTTCCTCGCAAACTCAAAGTCATCATAACCTGTCAAAAAAATGATATGGCAAGATGGAGATTGCTCTTTAACGAGATGGGCCAGATCCAAGCCATTCATTTGTGGCATATTGATATCGGTTAGGAGAATATCAGCTGGTTGCTCTTGAAACTTCTCCCAAGCCTCACGCCCATTTTCTGCCTGATTGATGACAGTCATTCCAAACTGTTCATAGTCTACTAAGGAAGTCAGACCCTGCCGAATCAACTCTTCATCTTCCACAATCATAATCGCGTACATGTCTTTCACCTACTTGTTTTTTCTATACTTATTATAGCAAATTATAGATCGAATTGTCTCAGACATAGTCTAATAAATAACCGTAGCCCTTTTCTTTCATTTCTGCTTTGGGTATGAAGGTAATAGACAAACTATTGATGCAATAGCGAAGGCCTCCCTTTTCCTTGGGTCCATCTGTAAAAACATGGCCCAGATGGGAATTTCCCACACGGCTCCGAACTTCTGTCCGAGTCATATTGAAACTCTTATCCTCCTTATAGATCGCCACATCAGGACTAATAGGCCGACTGAAACTTGGCCAACCACATCCAGAATCAAATTTATCCTTAGAGGAAAAGAGTGGCTCACCGGTCACGACATCTACATAAATACCGGCATCAAACTGATCCCAGTAACGATTGGAGAAGGCCCGTTCGGTATCATTTTTTTGTGTCACCGCATACTCTTCTGGGCTCAATTTCTTTTTGATCTCCTCATCACTCGGTTTAGAGTAGCGACTAGCATCAATCACTGGATAAGAAGCTTGATTGACATCAATATGGCAGTACCCATTCGGATGTTTCTTTAGATAATCCTGGTGGTAATCTTCTGCCTGGATGAAATTGGTCAGTGGCTCTTTTTCCACTGCTAACGGTTTGTCGTATTTTTTTGCTACTTCATCAAAGACTTGGTTAATGGTTGGAAGGTCTTCTTGAGAGACATAATAGACACCTGTTCGGTATTGAGTCCCTTGATCGTTTCCTTGACGATTCTTCGACGTTGGGTCGATAATCCGGAAATAGTGCAGGAGCAATTCTTTCAGAGATACCTGCTTGACATTGTAGGTGATGTGAACTGTTTCAGCATGGCCTGTTTGAGGAACCAATTCATACTTGGTCGTTTCTCCCTTCCCATTGGCGTAGCCTGATACAGCATCAATGACACCCGGAACACGGGAGAAATATTCCTCTACGCCCCAGAAGCAACCACCAGCTAGATAGATTTCTCGTTGGTCTTCTGGATTGACTTTTTCTTCCTTCTTTTTGTTTACTACTGGTGTCTGACTCATGGACGCTTTTTTGATCTGCTCAGTCGTCGCACCTGATGTATCCAAAGCCATGGATCCTTTGATAAGGAAAAAGATTCCAAAACAAAATAGCCCCACTAAAAGAATGGAAATGAGTTTCCATTTTGTTTCCATTTTATGTCCTCCTTACTTCATTTCTTTTAGAGTCTGGACGATGTCTTCCTTGCTCATATAACCGATATGGGTCTTAGCGAGAGTTCCATCGCTCGCAATAAAGAGAGCAGATGGATAAGAGCGAATCCCATACTCTTTGAGCAAGTCGCCCTTACTGTCCATCAAGACTGGGAAATCCTTGTAATCCAAAGACTGGTACCAGTTTTTGAAATCTGCTTCCGATTTTTCACCATTAAAGGTTGGAGCTACAACGGATAAGACCACATAATCCTTACCCTCCTCTGCCTTTGCTAAATCATTTGTGTCGCCTAATGTCGACAGGCAAATAGAGCACCAGGAAGCCCAAAATTTGAGGTAAACTTTCTTCCCTTTGTAATCGGATAATCGGTAGGTCTTGCCATCCACTCCTTGCAGGCTAACATCCTTCACTTTCTTGCCAGATGGTTGCCTATCTCCAGCCTTAGCTGTTTGTTGACTCATGTCTTTGGTGGAAGTGGCCATTCCTTGGCTTGAACAAGCGCCCAGGAGTCCAGCGCATACGAACCCAGTAGCTACTAAAGCTAATTTTTTCATCATTATCACCTCTTTAAACAAAGGGAAAGTCATCCTCAGATGACTTCTCCCTTCTTTCATTAGTTGTCTGATTTCATTTCCGATGATCCACTCTTTTCATCTTTCATTTCTGAATCGCTGGATTTCATCTCATCTTTTTTCATATCGTCCTTCATTTCAGAACTGCTGTCAGACATCATAGATGAATCTTTCATGTCTTCTTTTTTCATTTTATCATCGGACATGGATGAATCCTTCATGTCATCCTTCTTCATGTCATCCTTCTTCATCATACTACTATCGTCCGTTTTTTTCATGTCTGAATCTGATTTTTGTCCAGAACAAGCTGCTAAAGTGAAGATGCTAAGTGTAGCAATAGAAAGTGCAAGAATTTTTTTCATGTTTTTTCTCCTTTAATCATTCAAGATTAGTGAAACAGGGATGCGAGGCTATTAAGATTTCCTAGCATCAGCAAGATGCCCATCAAGATGATGAGGGCACCACCAATTTTTTTCAAGGTTCCCATATGGGGCTTGAGTTTAGCAAAATGTTGTAGAACCCAGCTAGAAGCCAAGGCCAAAAGCAAGAAAGGCAGAGCCAAGCCTAATGTATAGACCAGCATCAGGAGAGCACCTTGTAAAGCACCATCTCCTCCAGAAGCGGCAATGGCTAGAACAGAACTTAAAACTGGTCCGACACAAGGGGTCCAACCAAAACTGAAGGTGACCCCTATCAGAAAAGCATTGAAGAATTCATTGCGTTTTTCGTCCTTCTTCAGTTGGATACTCTTTTGTTTTTGGAGTTGCTGAAGATTGATGAGGCCCATCTGATGGATTCCCAATAAGATGACAATCCCTCCTAGTAGGTAACGGAACCAGGGAGCATAGAGTACCTGACCAAGAGCACCTGCACCGTAACCTAGGATGAGAAATACGGTTGATAGACCAGCAATAAAACAGAGCGTCTTGACCAAACCATACCAAGAAATATCTCTTCCAAAAATACGCACCGTTTTTTCATGCTCAGAATCTAATAAGATCCCTACATAGACTGGCATCAGTGGCAAAATACACGGGGAGAAAAAGGATAGAACTCCCGCTAAGAATACTGAAATGGAAAACAAACTGGTTTGAATCATTTCACTACCTCCCTTTCTTTCTGACACTAGTATAAAGAAAAAATCCCTCTAAAAATAGAGAGATTGATAAGCAAAAACTTGAATTTGATTAGAAGGTGAATCTTTCTATCTGCCAACTCTACCTCGTACTTTCAAGTATGAGACTAATCTAGCAAGATACTTCTACTTCTTTTTCAAATAATCAATAGCGTCTTGAAGGGTTTTGACGGGCACAATTTTCATCTTCGAATGGATTTGTTTTGCTGCATCTTTAGCGGTTTCGTAGTTTGATTTAGCCTTGGGATTGGCTTTCTTTTCTTCTTTGGAAACAGGGTTATTAGGGGCAAAGAAGATTTCTGCTCCTTCTTTATCGGCTGCAACGACTTTCTTGTCAATCCCACCGATATCGCCAACCGTTCCATCTTGGTTAATGGTTCCTGTCCCTGCAATATGACGTCCCTGACGAAGATCTGGATCCGCCACTTGAGTGTAGATGGCTAGGCTAAACATCATCCCGGCACTTGGGCCACCGATGCCAGCTGTCGCAAACTGGACAGGAACATCGCCTTTAGCTTCAGTTCGGTCGATCAGACTAATCCCGATTCCGTTTTTCCCGTTGGTCAATTTGATGATTTTTCCGTCTGCGGTCTTGGTTTGTCCATCCTCTATATAGGTCACCGAAACAGGGGCGCCAATTTTTTGAGAACCAACATAGTCAATCAATTCTTTGGAACTCTTAAAGGTCTTGCCATTCACACCAGTGACGGTATCCGCAATGTTCAAGACTCCTTTAAAGGTCGAGTCATCTGCTACCTGCATGACATAGACTCCTAGAAAGTCCATCTGGGTTTCTTTGCCAGCTGTCTTCAATCCTTGGTAGATGGCCATATTTTGCGAGGTTTCCATATAGAATTGGTTGATTCGCGTGAATTCTTGACTCGAACTACCACCGGTCATATCCTTGGCAGAATAGATGTCTGTAAAAGGCGTTGCCCAAGCATAGATCAAATCAGCCGGAGTTGCCTCTTTCACTGCTACGGTTACAAAATCATAGGATCCTGACTTGGTATCTATTTTTCCATCCACTGTCATGACGGATCGAATATCTTCTGCCGTTCCCGGCATCTCAATATAATAGGGAAGGCGAATCACAAAAGCAGCTAGCAAGAGAAGCAAGAAAAGAACTCCTGCAATCGGCCATCGGTATTCTTTCAACCGTCCTTTTTTCTTTTTAGTAGTCAAGCTTGGTTTATTCGCTTGGGTCATCGTTAATTTCCTCCATTACACTCTCTGGGACATAAGGTGAGATATCCTGCTGAAAAGCCAGCAACTCTCGAATACGCGTCGAACTAATGGCCTGGTAAGGAGGCTGGGCATAGAGATAAATCGTCTCCAATTCAGGTGCCAACTGGTGATTAAAATAATCCATATTGGCTTCGTAAACCAAATCCTGTGCATTGCGCAATCCCCGGATCAAGGTCACTACACCAAGATTACGTGCCACTGTCACAGCCAATTCTTGAGTTGACGGCACAATTTCAACATTTTCCAAATGAGCCAAGGCCCCTTCTACCATGCGCACGCGCTGCTCAATGGAAAAGAGTCCGACTTTTTCCGGATTATAAAAAATTCCGACATAGACACGGTCAAACAAGCGGCTCGCCCGCTCGATCAATTGCACATGCCCAATGGTAATCGGATCAAACGATCCTGTAAACAATCCAGTTCTATCTGACATATACTGTTACCTTACTAATTCCATAGATTTTTTCTTTCCAGATTCCCACTTGTCCGATTTCCTCAGGAAGTTCTACATGTTTATCGGTTTCGCACACAATCATGATGTTTTCTGACAAGAGTTGACGCTCGCACAAGGTTTCGATATCGCGGACAATCTCTTCCTTGGCATAAGGTGGGTCTAAGAAAACCAGATCAAAGGTGCCCGTTAGAAGCCCCAAGGCTTGCTTGGCCTCCATTTTTAGTAGTTGAAACCGTTCCTTTTCCTTGGTCATGGCAATATTGGCTGCCACGATTTCCTGCGCTCTGCGGTCTCTTTCCACTAGAACCGCCTCTGACATGCCTCGAGAGACTGCCTCAATAGAGAGGCCACCGCTTCCTGCATAGAGATCCAGCACTCTTCCGCCATCAAAGTAAGGACCAATCATATTGAACATGGCTCCTCTAACCTTATCAGAAGTCGGCCTGGTTGTTTTTCCTTCAAGTGTTTTGAGGGGACGTCCCCCATAGGTTCCAGATACTATTTTCATAGGGACCATTATACCAAAAAAAATCAGAAAATTGCGATTTGATATGGTCAAGCGACAATTAAAAGAGCCGAGCTCTCTGCTCGACTCTTTCATCCATTATAGGATATTTTCATATTCATCGCGGACAGATTGAGGCCAGACACTGGTTTGGACTTCACCGATATGTTTCTTACGAAGTAAGAACATGGCCAAACGAGATTGCCCGATCCCTCCACCAATTGTGAGTGGGAAGAGACCATTTAACAAGGCCTTGTGCCACTCTAATTGGAGACGATCTTGATCTCCTGTAATCGCAATTTGACGGCGAAGCGTTTCCTCATCGACACGGATCCCCATTGAAGACAACTCAAAGGCTGAACCTAGGACATCATTCCAGACGAGGATATCACCATTCAATCCCTTGTAGCCATTTTCAGATTCTGTTGTCCAGTCATCGTAGTCAGGTGCGCGTCCATCATGTGGTTTGCCATCTGCAAGCTCTCCACCAATCCCGATCAAGAAAACGGCTCCGAATTCTTTGGCAATGGCATTTTCACGCTCTTTTGGAGTTAAATCTGGATAGCGTTCCACCAACTCTTCTGTGTGAACGAAGGTAATTTGTTTTGGAAGAACTGACTCAATATCATAACGCGCTTCTACTGCTAGTTCTGTTAAACGAATCGCCTTGTAGATTTTTTCAACCGTTTCTTTGAGGTAGGCGATGTTGCGTTGACCATTTGGGATGACTTTTTCCCAGTCCCATTGGTCTACATAAACGGAGTGGATAGCATCGAGCGAATCTTCATCTGGACGAAGAGCCTTCATATGGACAAAGAGACCTTCTCCTTCGCCAAAACCAAAACGGGCCAAGGTATGGCGTTTCCATTTTGCGAGTGAATGCACGACTTCATAAGTCTCATCAGGAATTTGAAGGACCTTTACAGATACCGGATGTTCAATCCCAGAAAGATTATCCTGCATCCCATCTCCGACCTTGCTCAAAATTGGCCCTTGGACTTCAATGATGTCCAATTTATCTTTTAAATACTGCGTAAAGGTCGTTTTAACAAACGAAATTTCCTTTTGTTGATGGATAAAACTTTTTTTCATATAGTTCCTCATTTATAGACATTTTAGAATTGATTATACTCTTTTTTCAATCAAAATCAAGTCTTTTCATTCGTTTTCAACTGAATTTTTCTCTTGCAAAAAGGATTCATTTTTGATAAACTATATGTAACTTTTTAAACGTTACATAGGAGGAGCGACATGTTTGATGCAAAAAAACTAAAAGAAAGACGCCTAGAAAAAGGCTTGACCCAAGCTGATGTCTATGAGGATCTCAAGATTTCTCGCAAGACTTACTCCAGTTGGGAGAATGGCTTGGCGGAGCCACACGAAAAAAATCTCAGGAGGTTGGCCAAGCGCCTCTCCGTTAAAGAGGACTACTTTATTAACAAAGACTCCGCACTCTACACCTACCCTTTATTAACCCCACCTCATCAAAAGAAAGTCGACCAGTTGGCCAGCCAGTTATTCGAACAGCAGCAAAAAGTTGTTTCCTTAACAGCTTATAAGGTTCTTTCGATTGAGTTGGCAGCTGGTTTGGGACATACCTTTTATGACAACGAGACCGACTACGAGACCGTTTATTTTGACCAAGAGATCCAACACGACTTTGCCTCTTGGGTATCCGGAAATTCGATGGAACCTCTCTATCCAAATGGTTCTGTTGCCCTCATGAAGCAGACTGGATTTGACTACGATGGAGCGGTCTATGCCCTCATCTGGAATGGAAAAACCTACATTAAGAAAGTCTATCGGGAGGCTGAGGGCTTGCGTCTAGAATCCATCAACCCTGACTACGATGATTTATTCGCTCCTTATGAGGACGAGCCCAAAATTGTCGGCATTGTGGTCGGGCATTTTCTTCCACTTGAGGTGTAAGTATGCTATTTGATTATTCACGTGAGCCTCATTCTGATATTGCTTTTGTGGATATGAAAAGTTTTTATGCCAGCTGTGAGTGTGTCCGTCTGGGCCTAAATCCCCTGACCACTTCTCTTTGCGTCATGAGCCGGAGCGACAATTCTGCTGGTCTGATTTTGGCCAGCTCTCCCGTTTTCAAACAAGTCTTTGGCAAGAAGAATGTGAGCCGGAGCTACGACCTGCCTTTTGATCTCAAGACCAGAAAATTCAATAGCTACGTCGCAAAAAAACAAGGATTGCCAACGGATCCAGGCTTTATTGCATCCATTGAATCCTGGGCCAAGAGGACCCTGATTGTGCCACCACGCATGAATGCCTACATTCAGGTCAATATGGAAATTCAGAAGGTTTTTCAGGAGTTTGCGGCACCGGATGATATTTTCCCTTACTCGATTGACGAAGGCTTTATCGATCTGACTTCTTCCTTAAATTATTTTATTCCAGATTCCTCCCTTTCGCGAAAGGAAAAACTGGACCTTCTTTCTGCCAGGATCCAAAAAAGAATCTGGCAGGAAACTGGAATCTATTCTACCATTGGCCTCAGCAACGCCAATCCTCTTCTTGCCAAGCTAGCCTTGGACAATGAAGCCAAGCATTGCCGAAATATGCGCTCCAACTGGTCTTACGAAGACGTAGAAAGCAAGGTCTGGAAGCTGCCCCAGCTCACTGATTTTTGGGGCATTGGACGTCGCACTGAAAAACGATTGCAAGGGATCGGGATCACGTCGATTAAAGAACTGGCTCAGGCTCATCCCGATCTCTTAAAGAAAGAATTCGGAGTCATGGGGCTTCAACTTTGGTTCCATGCTCATGGCATTGATGAAAGCAATGTCCACAAGCCTTATCGTCCGAAGTCACGAGGCATTGGCAATTCTCAAATCTTGCCCTATGACTACCACCTACAAACAGACATTGAACTGGTGTTTCGTGAGATGGCTGAACAGGTGGCTATCCGCTTGCGACGGAAAAAAAAGAAGACCCAGCTAGTCTCCATTCATGCCTCCTACTCCAAAATTGAGGGGCTTCCGTCCATTCATTGTCAGCAAAAGATTGAGCCCACCCAATCCACCAAGGTTTTATCCGATACGGTTCTGCGGCTCTTTCTCTCCAAGTACGAAGGAGGCGCCATTCGGCAGATTGGTGTTTTTTATGGAGAACTTGTCGAGGAATCTCTCCAACTTTTTTCTCTCTTTGATGATCCAATAGCCCTAGAAAAAGAGGAAAAACTCCAGCAGACGATTGACCGCATTCGGGACCAATTTGGCTTTACCTCTCTTCAAAAAGGCTCCTCATTACTAGAAAACTCACGCGCCATTGCACGCAGTAAACTAACTGGCGGACATTCCGCAGGAGGCTTAGATGGATTAACATGATCGACCGTTCTTATCTCCCTTATCAATCTGCCCGAGAATTTCAAGACCGTGGCATGGCCAAATGGGCCGGCTTCTTTTTATCTGAGCACACAACTGCCCTTCACACCAAAGAAATCAACCGCAATCAACTCAACGTTCTTCCTCTTTCTGAGCAGATTCAGCTCCTGGAGCAGGCCTTCCAACAACAAACGACGATCTCGATCACGACTCTAGAGGGGAATCAATTTGCAACCTACACAGGTTCGATTCACACCTTATCTGCTTCTGAGCTTCTTCTCAAAAGCGATGGCCACTACCACCGGCTACTTCTGACCTCTATCATTTTTATTGAAGCTGAGGAAACACCGTATGAAACCGATTCAGACTAAACACGAATTACAATTTGATTATTTTTCAGAGAATTACCACCAATTTGAGACAGACTTTTACAAGTGGGCCGCCACTTCTACACCGCTCGTCTTTTTAGAAGACGATATTCTCCACTCTATGGCAGCAGGCCAGCGAAACTACTTTCGTCTTCACCACACCAAAAGTCGAGATCATCGAGACCATTATTTCTATTTTAAGGTTTCCACACTCTCCCAATCACCCCTGACCCGTATTTACACTTATACAGGCCATCACTTACAAAAGATAGATCCTCATCAGACAGAGAAAAAGGATAGCTTGATCTGAGAAGCTATCCTTTTTCTGAATTTATGGGATTCACTACAGTCCTTACGAGTGATTAGAATCCATCTACATTTGTGTAGATTTTTTGTACGTCCTCATCGTCTTCAAGAACGCTGTAAAGTTTTTCAAATGTTTCCAAATCTTCACCTGACAACTCAACTTCTGATTGAGGAATCATTTCCAATTCTGTTACTTGGAATTCTTCAACACCTGATTCACGCAAAGCAACGATCGCTTTGTGAAGATCAGTTGGAGCAGTGTAGACTGTGATCGTTCCTTCTTCTGCTTCGACATCATCTACATCAACATCTGCTTCAAGCAAAAGCTCAAAAATCGCATCGGCATCATCACCAGCAAAGACGATAACACCCTTGTTGTCAAAGAGGTAAGATACAGAACCGGAAGCTCCCATGTTACCACCGTTTTTACCAAAAGCAGCACGGACATTGGCAGCTGTACGGTTGACGTTTGACGTCAAGGTATCAACGATCAACATCGAACCATTTGGTCCAAATCCTTCGTAACGTCCTTCTGTAAAGGTTTCGTCAGTGTTTCCTTTTGCCTTATCGATCGCTTTATCAATCACGTGTTTTGGCACTTGCGCTTGTTTAGCACGGTCAATAACGAATTTCAAAGCAGTATTTAGTTCTGGATCTGGTTCACCCTTTTTAGCAGCTACATAGATCTCCACACCAAATTTAGCATACACTTTTGAGTTGGCACCATCTTTGGCAGTTTTCTTGGCAACAATATTGGCCCATTTACGTCCCATGAGGATTCTCCTTCATTTTTTTCAAATTATTTTCAATCTTTTATATTATATCACAAATCATAATACTTGGAAGAGTTTTTTGCGCATCATCCCGGATGGAACTACTCTCCAATCATCTATTATTCATCTCTTAGTCTCACTGGCACCCGCCCCCAGATCTGCTCTGGCAATTGGGGATGGCCTAGTTGATACACCTGATCTGCTTGCTGGGTCAAGGCATCCCAAGGTTCTTTACCGATTCGGGTCACGACCTCTACTGATTTTTTCAAGCCTTTGAGGTGAGCTTGTCCCTTTGCAGAAAACCCTAAGACATGAATGGCATTAGGAAGAGCTTGATCCATCGCCCCTACCAAGATGTAGGTCAAGATACGGCGGACACGCGCCTTGGTATAGCGCTTGGTTGCGACTTTCTCCACCAGGTCTTCCACAGAGCTAGCACTTCGAATGGCATCCCTTATCCGATTGGCCAGCTCTTCATTGACCTGAAATATCTGTGTCAGATCCGGATGGGTTAAGATTTGATAACGAAGCAGTTGGTCATAATCCTCCCAAGATACCTGTGGAGCCGAATGAAAGAGTTGGCTATTAGGCATAAATTTGTCGACAAAGTCTTGATCATCCTTGTGTAGGCGTAGACTAGTCGCAGAAGCATAAGCCACCTCTTTTTCTTCTGAATGGTAGCCCGCACCTTGACGTTGGATAGGCTTGAGCGCAATCTCCTTCCCAGCACAAGCCTTGGCATAAGCCAAGCCCAGGATATGATTGGGAGTATCCCCTGTGAACTCCACTCCAGCAAAGGTTTCCCACATTTTTTGGGTCTTCTGTGGATAGGATAAATCGTCAGGAAGGCTTCGCAAGAAAACTTCCATTTCCACTTCTTTCTCAGAGTAAATCGTTGCAATCGCTTGGTAGTCTAAGACCTCTTCTGTCCCAAAGGTCAATTGGTCGATTCCCAGATGGGACAAGATCTCCACCGCTCCCTTGGCAAAATGATCCGCCGACTGAACAGCTACGAGAAAGGGTAGCTCGACCACCAGGTCTGCTCCATTATCCAAAGCCATCTGCGCCCGTGTCCACTTGTCTACAATGGCAGGCTCGCCACGTTGAACAAAATTCCCAGACATAGCCACAATCTTCAGCCCCTCTGCCTGTTTCAGCAGGTACTTGTGCCCATTGTGAAAAGGATTAAATTCTGCAATAATACCTGTAACTGTCATGCTGTCCTACTTCTGTGCTACAAAAAACCATCGTTTGCTGGTCTTTGTTGGCTCCTTATCTTCAAAGTCCGCGTACAATTTGAAAGATTTAAAGCCAGCCTGCTCCAGCAAAATGTCATAGGTTAAAACTTCATAGGTCCGCTCCTCATGGACTTCATCGTGCCGACTAAAGCTGCCATCCTCTTCTTGGACAAAGAAAGTCAGCTCATGGACGATCGAGTAAGGGGCCACATCCTCATAGGTATCCCAGAGCATGGCAAAATCTTCCGCATTTTCGTGGTAAGAATAGCCCGGGAAAACCTCATCCGTCTGGTAGGTCGAATGGACATCAAAGATAAAGACCCCATCTTCCTTAAGGGCATTGTAGACTTCTTTGAAGACATCTCCCACTTCCACCTCGTCCTGCATATAGCAGATGGAATCAGAGTAGCAGGTCACAAAATCGTAGGTACCCGCTTGCGACAGGTCCAGCATATTGCCCTCTATAAAATCAATCTTTTGCTTGGCTGAAGCCGCTCTTTTTTCAGCAATTTTCAGCATATCAGCACTCAAGTCTAATCCTGTTACGTCAAAGCCAGCTTGGGAAAAGCGGACAGACTGAATCCCTGTCCCACATGCCAATTCCAGTAATTTTTTCTTATCTTTTGTCTTTGGGAGATGCCGGAGGGAAAAATCCGTCCACAAATCATACAGACTGTCATCCATGACCGCATCATAGACCGCTGCAAACGTTTCATAAGTCGCCATATTCATGATACCAAGTCCGCCCGTAATCCGATAGAAAATTAGGGGAGTGAGACAGAACGAGTTTTCTTAGAAAATTCGTTCGTTGTCTCACCCCCGCAAGGCTGATTAGGTACTCTTCCGAGCTTAAAAAGCGAATGAAGAGTCCAATCAGCTACTGCGTCAAACAATAAATTTTATAGTTAACAATTTGACATAGCCCTATCTATTTTCCGAGGATTACAGGACGGGTTCAAATCCTTTCTAAGATACAAAGAGCCTTAAAAGCAAAGAGAAAATAGAAAACTTTCTGCCCTATCGTCAGATACAAAGGAAGTTACTCTTTTTCTCACAGCTTTTAGCTCGTGTTCCGTTACCAAACTAACTTAACACGAGGCCCTATCCTTTCTTTCCATAGAATTTCAATTTAACCAACAAAACTCAGTTGCTACCAACTGAGTTTAGCTGCTTATGCTAGGGTTGCTGAAAGATCGACAGCATTTGCTTCGTGCCATAGTTTTTCTAGGTTATAGTGAGCACGCATTTCTTCTGAGAAGACATGGACCACCACACCACCTAAGTCAAGAAGGACCCAACCTCCTGCTGAGTCACCTTCGACGTGGCTGGCATTGCCACCAGCTTCAACGACTTTCTCGCGAATATTTTCTGCGATCGCTTCCAACTGACGGCTGTTCATAGAGCTTGCGATAACAAAGTAATCCGTCACACTGGTCAAGCTTTGAACATCCAAAGCTACAATATCTTCTGCACGTTTTTCATCGGCCGCTTTAACAACAAGTTCAAGTAATTCTTTTTCTTTCATTTAGTCCTCTTTCTTTAAAAAATTGTTTTGTAGTCTAAGACATCCGCAAAACGTTCTGCCCAAATATTTTCATAAAATTCATTGAGCATTTCTGCTGGGATATCCTCTCCATCAAAGGTTGTGACAGCTCCTTCTGGAATGACCAGTTTATAGCCGTATTCAAACCCCACTTTGACGGATGTATCGACACAATATTCTGTCTGCATGCCACACAGGACCAGTTGTTCAATCCCTTGTTGATCCAAGTATTCTTTTAATCCTGTCTCTTTAAACATGCTATTGTATCGCTTCTGAAACACCTTTTCATTCTCCTGTCTATACAACATGGGCGATAACTGCCAATCTTCTGAAGTTAAAGCCTCTGGCGTTTCAATATGCTGTATGTAGATGATTTCAATCTGCTGTTTTCTTGCCTGATCTTGCAAATAAGCAATCTTCTCTAAGAGTTTTTCTGTCTCAAAACCTGTTTCCACGAGAATATTTTGAACATCAATAATGATTAAAGCTGTTTTCACTCACTGCTCCTCTTTCAAATACTTCACAAAGGCATTGTAGGTTTCAAGGGTTTGGGGATAAATCGGCAATCCTTGGTGAGCCAGGTGTTCGACTGTGCGAGCCGTCTCATAGGCTACGGCACGATCCAAGGAGACTTGAGCGATGTCACGCGCTTGATCTACCCCTGGGAAATCCCGATTGTGTTCAATATAATCTGCCACATAGACAATCTTGTCTAAGGTTGACATCTGTCCACTCCCCACTGTGTGAATCTCAATACTGCGAAGAATAGCTGGATCTGTCAATCCGAGGTCTTCTTGGATCTTATAAATCCCGACCATCCCATGCCAGACATTGTTGCCCCAGTTTTTTAATGATGGATCTAGCTCATAGCGATCAATCAAGTCCAAAAATTCCTGATCCGACAATTTCTTGGCATAGTCATGTAATAAACCGGCTAGGCCAGCCTGCTCTTCATCTGCCCCATAGCGCTTAGCTAAGTCACGAGCGGCCTTCTCAACCCCTAAACAATGGGTTAGGCGTTTTTCCGGAAGGATTTGGCCCATTTTTTCGAGCAAGCCCTCTCGAGAAAAGCCGAGATAGTTTTCATAGGTCATTAATACAAACCTTCTTTCTTGATGTAGTCCAAAACTGGTTTTGGCAACATAAAGTTGGGCGTCCGGCCTTTGGCTACAAAATCACGCACCATACTAGAGGAGATGTCCATTAGAGGAACATCCACCCAGATCACCGGATAAGAAGTCCCTGCCTTATAGCGTGGTCGCTGTACCCCGACAAATTGCACAATTTCCACCAATTCATCGATGCGGTGCCATTTGGGTAAATAATCTACCATATCTGCACCAATGATAAAGTAATAATCTGTATCTGGATCGCGTTCATTAAGCAAGAGCATGGTGTCGTAGGTATAGGAAATCCCTTTTCGTTCGAGCTCGATCGTCTCGATTTCCAGACCTTCAATGCCTTCAATGGCTAATTCCAGCATCTTGAGACGATGGTGCTCTGCAATCGTTCCCTTAGCATCGACATGCGGTGGCTCATACTCAGGCATCAAGAGCACCTTATCTAACCCTAATTGTTGGCGCACTTGATCCGCAACGACCAAATGGGCATTGTGGACCGGATTGAAATTCCCTCCCAAAATACCAACTTGTTTGCGTTTCTTGTCTTTGATCTCTGGCTCTAACTCTACCTTGGTAAAGGGAGTCAATAGTTCAATTGCCATAGGTTTGCTCTCCTCAATGTCTTAGATTTCTTTTACTTTGACTGAAATCTTCCGGTTTTCTTTTTTGCTTGATTGTTTATACAAGATGAGGATGCGTCCAATTTTTTGAACCGTATCCACACCGATTTCTTCTTCCAAGATTTCCGATACTTCATGGATGTTTTCATCCGTATTTTGAAGAAGGGTCACCTTGATCAGTTCGCGAGCATCTAGCGCTTGGCGAACACTGGTTTTGATTTGGTCATTGAGCCCATTTTTCCCAATTTGGATAATCGGTTTGAGGCTGTGGGCTTGGCTATTGAGGAAAGCCCGTTGTTTGGATGTTAATGTCATGTTTTTACTTCCTTATTTTTTGATCGTTATTTTAAGTGGTGGGGACGGCCGGAACTAATTTTTCAAAGATCTCATCTTTGAAAAATGGATTTCCTTACCTCAAAATGGAGCCTTGGTCTCCATTTTGCCCTTGCCAATCGATCGATTGGCAACTACACCACGGCAATAACGATCCCTATTTGAGCTCACTTCGTTCGCTCTTCAATTTCATTCTATTTCATATTTTTAAATAATAGCTTTGCGGGTGACGACGGCGACGCCTTCTGGTGCCCAGACGGCTACTTTGGCTTCTCCATTAACGCGGATCCAGCCGAGTCCTGAGATGACGAGGTCTGTCTTGTCCTTGATGGTAAACTCATGAGGAACCAAGGGTGGAAATTCTTCTTTTTCCTTGCTATTAGGGGGAGTTAATAAGCTACCGACATGCTTATCATAAAAGGCGGTCGCTCCTTCGAGTTTGGTTCGATGAAGCTTGAGTTCGTTATCAAAGAAGGCGGTGAAACCTTGCTTTTCTCCCTTGATAAAGTCAAAGCGTCCCAAGCCACCCAAGAAGAGGGTTTGCTCTGGATTGAGCTGGTAGGTCTTGGGCTTGATTTCCTTTTTAGGACTGACATACTTGAGGTTTTTAGCCGTCAAGTAGTGAGCCATCTGGTGGCGATGGATAATCCCTGGTGTATCGTAGATGTAGGATCCATCGTCCAGTGGGATTTCAATCTTGTCCAGTGTTGTCCCTGGGAAGCGAGAAGTTGTAATAATATCCTTATCGCCTGTGATTTCTTGGATAATCGCATTGATGAGGGTCGACTTCCCAACGTTGGTCACACCCACCACGTAGACATCACGTCCCTTGCGGTACTGCTCAATTTTTTCCATCAAGTCCTTGATGGCACTCTTGTTTTGGGCAGAGGTGAGGACCACATCGACAGGTCGCATGCCTTCTTCGTGGGCTCGCTCCATCAACCAATGGGTCACCTTACTATCCTTGACAGACTTGGGCAAGATATCCTTTTTATTTCCGACCAAAAGCACATCATTTCCTGCTACAAAACGGGGTAAGCCGCGGATGACGGAGCCATTAAAGTCAAAAATATCGACTACATTAACCACGAGAGCGTCACTATCTCCTACCTCGTGTAGCAATTTCAGGAAATCATCATCTGTCAGATGTACATCTGTGATTTCATTGTAGTGACGGAGACGGAAACAGCGTTGGCAATAGACTTCGCCTGTTTCCAAGCCCTTTTCAAGAGCTGATTGGGGAGTATAGCCTAGTCCCTCTTTGTTTTCTGTCTGAATGGGGGCTCCACAGCCAATACAGAATAATTCTTCCATTCTTAAATTCCTTTTTTATATACAATCGGACCATATTTTTCGGCCATTTGCTTCATGACACGGCGTTCACGCGCCCGGTTGATCTGGGTCTTAATGGAGTCATGCTCGACCAAAGGTTTAACCAGAATCGAACGAATACCCGCCCGATGAGCTGCCCGAATGTCGGTCATCAATTGATCCCCTACCATGACCACTTCATTTTTTTCATAGTGGAAACGTTTGAGAGCCCGATCAATCCCAAAGGTAAAGGGCTTGAGTGACCAAGCTTCATAATCAATATCAAATTTCTCAACAGCGCGCTTGACCCGTTTGGGACTATTATTAGACACCACGATGACCCGAATCCCACCATCACGAAGGTCATGCAACCACTGGCGCATTTCTGGAGTTCCATCCGGATTATTCCATGCAATCAAGGTGTTATCCAAATCCACGAGGACTGCCTTGATACCCTGTTTTTTCAAGTCTGCAACGGTGAGATCATAGACTGCTTCCACCGCAAAATCTGGTTTGTAATTTTCGATTGACACGTTTTTCTCCATTTTTTATACTCCTTTCATTGTAGCATAAAAAGGCCCATTTTGCACTCGCTTCACGACTAAAACAACGACAGACTCCTATCAGGTCAATTTCACTGCTCAAAAAATAGACAAAATCCTTACAAAGTTCCAAAAACATGGTATAGTAGAAGAAAAAGAACTTGGAATTTTTTATGAAACAAACAAGCTTAAAAGAGGTCTCTCCTCTTCTCCAGCGCATCATTAATTGGTCCTCCATCATTGGAGCTCTTGGGACCTTGGCCTTTTGTATCTGGGCCTACTTTGCTGGCATCCTTCAATCCAAGGAAACTTTGTCAGCTTTTATTCTCCAAGCGGGCATCTTTGGACCCCCTCTCTTTATCTTTCTTCAGATCCTTCAGACAGTGGTCCCTATTATTCCCGGCGCCCTGACATCTGTAGCAGGTGTTTTCATCTACGGCCATATTATCGGGACCATCTACAATTACATTGGCATCGTCATTGGCTGTGCCATCATCTTCCACCTCGCAAGAATGTACGGACCTAAATTTGTCCAGTCTATGGTCAGCCAGAAGACTTATGACAAGTACATTGGCTGGCTCAATGAAGGCAAGCGGTTCGATCGCTTCTTTATCTTCATGATGATCTGGCCAGTTAGTCCTGCCGACTTCATCTGTATGCTGGCAGGTCTGACCAATATGACCTTCAAACGCTACATGACTATCATCATCCTCTGCAAACCCATCACCCTGGTCATCTACACCTACGGCCTAACCTATATCATCGATTATTTCTGGAAAATGGTCTAAAGCATGACACCACCTCCTAAAGACTAGGAGGTGGTGTTTTTGTAGTCCTATGAATAGTTTCTTACTCTCTATTTCGCAACCCAACCAATCGCATCTGCAGGAGGATTGTCCATATCAATCCAGATGAAATCAATGCCGATTTCACCGTTTTTGAATTTAGAAAGACGGATACCATTGATTTCTAGCTGAGACAATTTCTTACCTGTTAGGATTTCTCTGTCTTTTAATTGAAAGACCCCTCGAAGGATCCAATTCCCAAGGATTTCTTGCTTATCAGTTGATTGAATAGCCTTCCCAGCTTCTTGGTTGATATAGGCAGTAATCACATCACCTGATGATAAAAATCGTAGCTTAAAGGTCCGTTCATCTTTTGGGAGCGCAAGTTTACTAGTACCTGGCTCAAACCTTCCAATCCCTTTACCAAAAAAGTCCGGACGCTCATCATGGAAATGTTTGGAGTCTGGAAGAGGGATATACACTTCACTGACTGGACGATACACCAGCTGTTCAATTTCTTTGACTAATTTTTCATTTCCCGTCTCGTGTACAAAGCGAATCAAGTCCTCACGAATAGATTTCATCTGGGCTTTTTCTTCCTTGGTAGACCATTTTTTCAAGAGGATTTCTTCTAAAGAGAAGGTTACAAAAGCTAATTCTTCTGGAGCCAGACTATCTTTAAATTTGTCCTGAATCTTTAAAATCCGTGGCAAGCGCTCCTTCTTGGCCAACTTTGAACCACCATTAAAAGCATTAAAGCCAGAATTTTCTTCTACATTTCCGTGCTTATCAGTAATCACCCATGACACCGTTTCAAGAATCTCCGAATCACTTTTCTCAGAGGTCAATAAGTGAAGGTGTTCAAAGAGATAAAAAGGATCTTCGACATAATTCACATCCCAGGTGTCAACTACAATCTCCTTATTCCTAAAGGTCATATGGAGCTGACTATCTGCAGCCGTATATTTGTAATCATGCTGGCCGTCCGTAAAACGGAAATTTGTCGGATTGTTCTTAGTCGTTGAGCCTAGAATTTTGAGATTATCTAGGTCAACCGGCAGATAAGTCGTCTCTCCTACATGGATCTGAGGCTTGTGTGCTTTCGAAGTCGGCATCAAAACATGATAGACGGCTTCTACGTGACTAGCATCAGAATGAAATCCCTTAACGAGAGCTTTTGAGGATTCAATCCGCTGATTTCGTAAAGACGCAATCTCACGAGCCAGTTTTTCATAGCGAGCACGATTTTCTTTATCAGCGGTTTCCTTGTCCGGTGAAATATCAGCCTGAAATCGAATTTCACTCAACAACTCATTCCAAGACTGTGAATCTTTCTTGAACTGAGCAATTTTTTGATCCCCTGAGTCCAAACCAAAGGATTTAATCCCAACCAAATACTTATGTTGCTCATCAACGACAACTGAAGCATCATAAGAGGTATTGGCAATATCCTCACCAACCGCATGAAAAGCCTTTTGGAAAACAGTCTCTTGGAATTTTGAATTGACAATCGGAGCAACATAGCTCTCTCGATCATCAGAATCTTCACCTTCTGCTTTCTGAGAAAAGGCCTCACTCAGACTAGCAAAATTGGTAATGAGAGTCTTGTATTTTTCCTTTTGTTCTTGTTTTAGGTGTTCCCACATCATTCAATTCCTCACTTCTTATTTAAGTATATCAAAAGAAGACTAGATTTTCACTAGTCTCCTTACTTATATAATTCGTTAAATAATGCTGTAAAACTCAAAATTTCCACGTTTTTTTACCAATCTGAAATAATCTTCATCCGATAAAATTGCAAGCCCATCCTCATAGGAGGCAATCTTCTTCTCTGCTTCCTCATAAGTGGAGACAAAATCTTTCACATAAGACTGACCTTCAAATTGACCATTCATCTTTGTGTAGATAATGGCAAATTTTCCTGAACGATCCAGTTGAAACGGCCCATTGCTCTCATTAAGGGCAAAAGCAATCCGCTCTGCAATGCGTTTAATCACAGGGACGACCACACTATTTCCAGCTTGTTTGTAGAGTTGACCATTGGAAACCCCCTCAGGCAACTTAAAGGTCTTTGGATAACCCTGTACATTGAAGGTTTCCTTCGGTGTTAACTTACGAATCTCCCCACTGTCAGTCAGTATCAACGGAACATTGTGCCCGCCTGTTCCCATATTAGCCGTTAAGGTTGGAACAACTCCGTTTTTATTCTCACGAACGTATTGACGACGCCACTGGTAGACAGTATCTTGACTGGTCACGTTGGCCTTGAGGTCAGCGTAGAAATTCTGCTTACCTTCTCGATAATAGTAGGCCTCATCTGGCTTGGCACCAAAATCAATGACATCAGCCAAAGTCGTTGTCAACTTGATTTCCTCTGGGAATTCAAACAAGTCATAAGCTTCTTTGGTATCAAAACCAACGATATAGATCCGCTCACGGTTTTGTGGGATATTTCCATAGTCTTTTCCGTTGAGAACCTTCCACTTGATGAAGTAGTTATTCTCCGTCAAAGCTTCACGAATAACCTTGAAGGTATTGCCATGGTCATGACCGACCATGTTCTTAACGTTTTCGATGAAAATAGCTCGAGGTTTACGCCCTTCAATCATGCGAAGTAATTCAAAGAAAAGATCTCCACGATCATCATCGAAGCCCTTGCGGTAACCCGCAATACTAAAGGCCTGGCAAGGGAAACCTCCCATAATCACATCCACGCGCTCAGCTGGAATGTCTTCCGGCTGCACCGCATGAATATCACGACTATCCAAATGCGTATTTGGATAATTTAAACGATAAGTCTGACGCGCATACTTATCAAATTCATTGGCATACACCACTCTGAACTCGTTGGTCTGTTCAAATCCCAACTCAATTCCCCCAACACCTGAGAAGAAGGCTGCAATGTTGTACTTCTCAGGTCGGTTCGAACTTACAGAATTTGTCATGTAGTAACCTGCTTTCTAAAAATATGATTAACTAAACTAGTATATCATTTTTAAAAAAATACTGGAATATAAACACATTTCAAATATAAATGATATAATGAATATATAAACTTAAGGAGGTGCATAATGCCAAAACAAGGAGATCAATTCATAGTAGAACTTAAAGAAACTCATATTGGATGGGGGACATACAGATACACCAATTCTCGACCTCAGATTGAAGGAGAATGCTATATCCCGATTCCAAGTTTAGATGCACATCGGTATGGAATATATAATTCTATACATACTCAAGGAAGAGATATTTTAGGACAGAATATATTTAATGCTAAATCGACAGATGACTTCTTCGATGGAGTAGTAAAAGCATCAGGGAATTCTCAAGCAGGAGATCACTATGCTAAAAATCTTTCTGGTAGAGGTAACTTGAGAGCCTTTAACTACTGGTTCAATCAAATGAATGTAACCGTTGGGACAAGAATCAAAGTAGAATGGACTAGTCCTACTGATATTTTGTTTACGATTATCTAAATATAATTACTAAGGTAAGGGCTGGGCAAAAAAGTCTTTAAAATCCAAAACACATAATATCAGGTATTGAAAAACCTTGATACTATGCGTTTTATTGTGGAAAGATTTACTTCATTTTCTCCTGAAATTGAGTTTTTGCCCAGTCTTATCTTTTATTCAAGTAATTTTTGTATTCTTCTATCTACATAACTTTCATATAAATCAAAATTTTTAGTAGTTACACTTCCATCATAATATTTTACTAATTCAAAAGGAACTCCATAATCACTCAATTTGCGTCCAATATCAGTTAGAGCATTATACTCTAGCCTTTGCAGAAGAATATTAATTCCAGTAACATCATCAAAGTTTCTTTTGTAGACCTTTGAATAATGGAATCTATATAGCAAATCAAACACTCCTAAATACTTTACGAGATGATATTTAAATATTGTGTAGATTAATTTTGCAGTTATTCTAATTGCCATATCTTTGTTTTTATTCTGTTTTTTGACATAATAATCAACTATCCCTAAAAAACCTTTTTGTAAAAAATCTGATAACTGTATCACAATTAAAGAAAAATGTTTCTTTCCTACCCTAGTTTCCATTATATGTTTTAAATCTGAATTAGAGACAAAATTATGACAAATATCAACTACTGTTTGAAAACCTTCCCAATGAATTTCTGTGCCGTTGCTCAAATTTAATACCTGCTTCAACTGATCAATTTTATGAAATTCGACTAACGACATCTCTTTTATACGATTATAGATTGAGATTTTCTCCAAAGGGCCTATTGTTCTGTAAGATTGAAAAATAAAATCTGGTAATCCTGATTTTACCTTAGCTTTATTAATTTCAGTCTTGAAATTTTTATCATCATCTGTCAAAAAGTCATCAAGTGTCACTTCTAAATCTACATCCGTTTTGTTTCGGCTATTATCATAATTCTTATGTTCAATTTCGTCCTGTTGCGATTCAATAACAGCTTCAAATTCTTCAGTTAAATCAATGACATTACCACTATAATGTACATTAAATCTGCCTGCTCTCCCAGCAATATTTTTAGCATCAAACTGTTTCAATGACTTTATTCCCTTTTTGACAGAAGTAATAATTAAATTTTTTGCAGTCGTGTTAACACCTTCAGTAATTGTTGTTGTAGAAAAAAGACATAGTAGTTCACCTTTATTAAATAAATTAATCATTTCATTTTGTATATATTTTGGTATTCCTGAATGATGGATTCCAATTCTTTTTTCAAGTGCTTTAAACAGAATCCAATCTGAACCAAAATTTTTTTCTACGTGTTCTAAAAATATTGAATACAATTCATTGTCATCTTTTTTTAATAAAAGTGAATTATATTCAGGATTTCTCAACAAAAAACCTGCGAATCGTTCTACATCATACTTTCTTCCGCAATAAATCAGGGTATTTTCATCTAAATTTATAATAGATTGTGCAACTTTATCTTGCATAGTTGATGTACCAGCTTTTAATCTATACACTGTATTCCCAATTTCAAATTTATTTCTTTTAATATGGGTTATATTTTTTGAAACAATTTCAATATCATTGTATTCTAATTTATTAAATCTATTTATTGAAGTAAAATTATTAAATGAGTTTACTCTAGTTTCTGGTTTTTGAAATTGAATATACGGTCCGGCAAGTAATAAATCCCGACTATTTCGACAAGCGTATTCTAAAGCAAGTCTATATGCAGTATCTCGCTCATTTTCTTCTGGAGTCTCATTATTGATAATAAAATCATTGTCAATTTTATATATTTCATCTACGAATGTAAAATCAAAATTCAAACTATTATTATCTAAAAATGATAGGTATCGCTCAGGAGTATAGATGAATATATTCTTTTCTCCAAACTCTTCTTTTTTTATTTCACTTAAGCTATGAATTTTATATGTAGAAAAGAACTCATCATTTTGTAGTTTCAACAAATTTTCCGATAATAAACTGATTGTAGGAAATACTAATAATATATTAGAGTAACCCATCTTTTTTATAATAGTATAAACTGTAAAAGTTTTGCCGAAAGAAGTTGGCGCAGAAAGAATATATCTATTTTCAGTATTAATTTCAAACAAGTCAGTGACTTCTTTTTGATATTTATGTAACATCTCATCTTTTACAATTAAAGCCGCTTCATTAATAAAAGAACTCATAGATAATAAATTCATGCTCTCTTTATTAATAGTTTTACCTGCTTGATATTTATTTTCAAGTAACTGATAATATTGTGGAACTCCAGCTTCATTTGCTATATAACGCAAGAAATTTAAATCATTACTTGTAAGTTCGTCTATTTTAACAGCGTCGTAATAGTCACAAGTTGACTTGACAAAGACGCCTCTTCTTTCAGGGTATCGTTTATATAAATTCAATTCTTTGATTAGATGAGCGGTTCTTTCGTTTCTATCCATTCAATCACTTCTTCCTTTAATTTATTAGAATCATCAACAGGTAAGAGCATTACAAATATACTAACCTTTATTTTAACAGCTAAATTTAACGAATATTTTCCTAACTCCCTATTGATTTTATCCACACTGGATGCAATTGATTTTTCGTAACCGTAGGTTGGCTGTTTTTGATATGCAATAAAAACAGGATACACTAATTCAATATTATTATTTTGTAATTCATCGGCAAGAATAATATCAGGATTATCCTCCCATTTTTTAATTATTCCTTCTAAAATTGGATGCAAATGAGAAATATTATCTTTCTCATTAATAATTGCAAACATATGATTATTCAAATAGTCATCTGAAATAGAATAATTTATCTTGGAAAGTACAGAGTTAATTCCAGATGTAAAACTTTGATGAAATTTTGCTTCTCCAAACCAGAGCTCTAAATTTCCTTTATTATCAATAATATGAAAAGCATCAAACCCTTTTGGTTCAGAATTTTCAAGAGGTGAATAAAAATAACCTCTAGCAATTAGAACATCAGTATGAAAATAATTTCTTAAAAATAAATCTAAAAGTACTTCCCCATAAAATCCGTATTGAAGTTTTGTTTGAGAGGAATCCTTTTCATTATATTTTAATTTAGTTTTAATCACCTTTGTTTGTTCTCTATCCAAATTATCATAATCAATCTTAAATTCATTCTCAGCGAATTCAACAATCCCATTATAAATTATCTTTGAAATGTCATTATCATTGCCTTTAAAACAATATTCATCCTTTCCAGCAGTTGTTAAATTACTCTTATTAATTGAAGTTACTTTTTCTTGTTCGTCAGTAAGTATAATAGGAAAAGTATATTTTACTATTGCCCTATTTATTAAATTTTTAAGATTATCCCTCAATATCCCGCTCCAAAACCAATAAATTCACTTTCATTATACCAAAAAAACACGGCAGACCGCCGTGTTTCTATGTTTATTTCACCAACTTCTTCATCTCATCAATACGTGCTACGGTCGCGTCGTACTTCGCTTGGTAGTCGGCTTGTTTGTCGCGTTCTTTTTGGACGACTTCTGGTTTGGCATTGGCTACGAAGCGTTCGTTAGAGAGCTTCTTACCGACCATATCCAGTTCTTTTTGCCATTTGGCTAATTCTTTTTCAAGACGAGCCAATTCTTCTTCGACATTGAGAAGGTCTGCGAGTGGCAAGTAGATTTCTGCACCTGTGATGATGCTTGACATAACCAAATCAGGTACCTCTACATCTGCTGCAATTTCCAGGTGTTCTGGGTTTGTGAAGCGTTTGATGTAGTTGACATTGTCATTGAAGAAAGCATCGAGCTTGCTGTCGCTTGTCTTGATCAAGATAGTGATTGGTTTACTTGGCGCTACATTCACTTCTGCACGTGAGTTACGAACGGAGCGAATCACATCTTTAAGAGCTTCAACGCCGGCGGCTGCTTCTTCGTTTTCAAACTCTGGACGAACCACTGGGTATTCCGCAGTCACGATTGTTCCTTCAGAGATTTGACCGTAGATTTCCTCAGTCACGAATGGCATGATTGGGTGAAGGAGACGCAAGATTTGATCCAAGGTGTAAAGAAGAACAGAGCGTGTGATGACTTTTTCGTCTTCATTATCGCTGTAAAGCACTTCCTTAGTCAACTCAACATACCAGTCCGCAAACTCATCCCAGATGAAGTTGTAGAGGATGTGACCAGCCACACCGAATTCAAACTTATCAAAGTTTTCAGTGACTTTTCCAATAGTTTCGTTGAGGTTATGGAGAATCCAACGGTCTGTCACGTTACCTGCTTGACCAGCAGCGACTTTAGCCACATTTTCACGCGCTACATCCAAGGTCAATCCTTCATTGTTCATGAGGATATAGCGAGAGATGTTCCAAATCTTGTTAATGAAGTTCCAAGACGCATCCATTTTCTCATAAGAGAAACGCACGTCTTGCCCTGGTGCAGAACCGTTTGAAAGGAACCAACGGAGGGCATCAGCACCGTATTTCTCGATGACATCCATTGGGTCGATCCCGTTTCCGAGAGATTTAGACATTTTGCGTCCTTGCTCGTCACGGATCAAACCGTGGATCAAGACGTTCTTAAATGGTTGGCGTCCTGTGAATTCCAATGATTGGAAGATCATACGAGACACCCAGAAGAAGATGATGTCGTAACCTGTTACTAGGGTTGAAGTTGGGAAGTAACGTTTGAAGTCTTCTGAGTCGACATCCGGCCAGCCCATAGTTGAGAATGGCCATAGGGCTGAACTAAACCAAGTATCCAAGACATCTTCGTCTTGTTTCCATCCGTCACCTTCTGGTGCTTCTTCGCCAACATACATTTCACCCTCAGCATTATACCAAGCAGGGATTTGGTGACCCCACCAGAGCTGACGAGAAATTACCCAGTCATGGACATTTTCCATCCATTGAAGGAAGGTATCGTTGAAACGAGGTGGGTAAAATTCTACCTTATCGTCTGTGTCTTGGTTAGCAATGGCATTCTTAGCCAATTGGTCCATCTTGACGAACCATTGGGTAGACAAGCGTGGCTCAACCATAACCCCTGTACGCTCTGAGTGACCAACTGAGTGGGTCATCTTCTCAATCTTAACAAGCGCACCGATTTCTTCTAACTTCTTGATAACAGCCTTACGAGCTTCAAAGCGGTCCATACCGTTGAATTCACCAGCCAATTCATTCATGGTACCATCATCGTTCATAACGTTCACTTGTGGCAAATTATGACGTTGACCAACCAAGAAGTCATTAGGGTCATGGGCAGGTGTGATCTTCACCACACCGGTACCAAACTCAGGGTCTGCGTGTTCGTCCCCAACAATTGGGATTGGCTTGTTCAAGATTGGCAAGATAACATTTTGACCAATCAAATCTTTATAACGGTCATCATTTGGGTTAACCGCTACAGCAGTATCCCCAAACATAGTCTCAGGACGAGTTGTTGCTACTTCAAGAGCACGTGAACCGTCTTCCAACATGTAGTTCATGTGGTAGAAGGCACCTTCGACATCCTTGTGAATCACCTCGATATCAGAAAGGGCTGTACGGGCTTTTGGATCCCAGTTGATGATAAATTCACCGCGGTAGATCCAGCCCTTCTTGTAAAGCTCTACAAAGACCTTACGAACCGCTTTTGACAACCCTTCATCAAGGGTGAAACGCTCACGAGAGTAGTCTACAGAGAGCCCCATCTTACCCCATTGTTGCTTGATAGTCGTCGCATATTCGTCTTTCCATTCCCAGACTTTCTCAAGGAATTTTTCACGACCCAGATCATAACGAGAGATGCCATCTTCAGCCAAACGCGCTTCTACTTTAGCCTGAGTGGCAATCCCAGCATGGTCCATACCAGGAAGCCAAAGTGTATCGAAACCTTGCATCCGTTTTTGACGGATGATGATATCTTGCAAAGTAGTATCCCAAGCGTGACCAAGGTGAAGTTTCCCAGTTACATTTGGTGGTGGAATCACGATTGAGTATGGCTTAGCCTTTTGATCGCCTGAAGGCTTGAAAACATCCTCATCAAGCCATTTTTGGTAACGACCAGCCTCAACCTCGGCTGGATTGTATTTAGGTGAAAGTTCTTTAGACATGTGTGTGTCCTTTCTAGTTATTTCTTTTCTTTTCTTCTATAACTTTATCAACTACCTTAGTAACTAAAGTTTCGACCATGAATTTCATTTGTTTTTTAAATTCTTCACTTTTCAGAAATTCTGTTATCAATTCTAGCATAAATTTAATAACAGCTTTTCCTCCTTTAACAGCTAAATCCCCAACATTTGCCATTTTATACTCCTTTTTTTAGCTCACGAATAATCTTTTTTAAATATTTGTTTTTTGTTGTTTTTTCCAAGAAATCATAAGCACTTTGTTTCAAATCATCTTTTTCAATTTCAGGATTAAGTTCAGCCTCAACTTTTAAAGCATGGTATAATGCTTTCGGTTTCAAATCAATACTTTTTTGAAATTCAACCAATTGTAATTTTACTTCGTTGTCAATTTTTTCCTGTAGTTGGGGTGTTATTAGATCAGCTGGTATTACTTCTTTGTACTTATTTATTCCTTCAGATAAGTTAGATTCAAAACGAACTAACTCTTTTTCCTGTTGATTTTCTACTTCCTTAATAATTAAATCCAAGCTTTCGTTTTTCATTTTGTACCTCAATACTTTATAAGTTATTTAAACTTTACAATTTTTTTTTAGTGTCTATACTTAGTTATTTCTCATCCCACTCACTCTTCAGCAAGCCATATCTCAAATCATCACAGCGGTTGCCTTGAGCATCTTTGCGGTCTCTTATGCGAGCTTCAAGGGTAAAACCAAGTTTCTCAGCGACTCGTTGACTTTGGATATTGTAGCCAAAGCAAGACAATTCTATCTTGTGAAGTCCCAATTCTTTAAAAGCCAGATCAATCAAAGCACGCGCAGCTTCGGGAACATAAGCTCGGCCCCAATAGTCTGGGTGCAAGGTATAGCCAATCTCCAGCACATCGTCTTCGTGGCGATGGTTGAAATCAACTGAGCCAATAACTTTATCTGTCCCTTTGACCACAATGCCGTAACCAGCTGGAAGATTTTCTTTTTGATTGCGCTCGGGAAGGATATGTTCTAGGTAATAAATCTCATCTTCCAAGGTCTTGACGGGCGGAAAGCCCGCTGGATAAGAGACCTCTGGGAGACTAGCGTAGGCATAGATATCCTCAGCATCCGCCACTTTACGGACTCGTAAAACGAGACGCTTCGTTTCGATTCGTTCGGGCAATTCAGTTCTTGTCATCCTTCTTCCTCGCTTTCTTGATAAAGCTTCCCATGAAGTCGACTCGGTCATCCAGATAACGATAAACGCGCTGATGGCCGTCCCCCATAAAGTAAGTCGGCGCAAAGCGGTCATTTATAAAATGCCCCTTGTCATCTAAGAGATCTGGATCAGTCAGTCGCTCAAGAATCTTAGCAAAGATATGGCAGATGCCATCTTCCTCGATAATCCGATCTACCTGACACTCCAATACGACTGGACAGGCCTCCAAAATCGGAGCCTGAGTCCGTTCAGAAATTTCGTAGTCTAGCCCTAGGAGTTTCAATTTCTCCCGATGGCTGATAAACCCAGCCTGCTCCATCTCAAGCATGAGATGTTCAGCAGGAATATTCACAGAAAACTGTTGATAATGCTTAATCTGGTCAGCCGCATTTTCCTCAGCACCAACTCCGATGACCAGCCAATCTCCCAAGCTATAAGAGGAACTGCAGGTCGTGATATTGTTCCCAAAGTTCTGGTCCTGATACCCCAAGATGAAGATAGGAAAGCCATAGTAGAGTTTACTAGTGTTAAAAGATTGTTTCATGACAAGCTCCTTCAGCCAGGGTTGCAAAAAGAAAAATCGCCCCTGTCATCAATCTGACAGGGACGAATATGTTGATCCGCGGTACCACCCAATTTCGGGCAATGCCCGCAACTTTATTTATTTCATTTTCATCCATTAGCAACCAGTTTTGACACATTTGTGGACTTCTCAGCACCGCCACTTTCTGTAAAATGTGGAATTCAAAACACCTCTAATAGGTTCATTTTAGCAAGTTTTCCTGGAAATAGCAAGAAATCATAAAAGCAATTATTTAAATTTAACGCCTAGTTCTTTCAATTTCTTGATTGTAGCTGGGCCGATTCCTTTAAGGGCCAACAACTCTTTTTCTGTCCAGTTTGCGAAGTCCGCAACAGAGCGAATACCTTCATCATAGAATGTTTGCGCACGATCAAGTGCCACACCTTCCAAACTTGCAGCAAATTCTTCCACTGAAGAAGCTGCTTGTTTCACTTCTTTCGCCACTGCTTTTGTAGCTTTCTCAACCTTTTTAGGTGCTTCTTTTACAGCTGCAGTTACAGTTGCGACAGCTTTTTTCAAAAGATGTCTATTTTGATGTTTGTATTGTTTCGCACGGTTTACGTTCTTCTTTGCCATTTTTCCTCCTAAATTCAGTGATCAATTCCTAAGGCAACAAGGTTTCATCACCATTATTCCATTCAAAAATCCGTTGATGTCATTTCAACTTTTTTATTGTATCACAATCCCCTAAAAAATCAAGTCATTGCTCAATTTTCAGGTAAATCTAGCTAGTAAAACGCCTTCAATAAGGCCATTTTAATATTTTCTTTCACCAAAGAGGCCATCTGGTAAATCATGAAATCCTTTTCCAGCATGGAAATTTTCAAACTTCCCTTGCAAGAACTGATAAGCGTCCAAACGGCTTTCATAGCGAATCATCGCGATTTTAGCTCGCTCATCCTGGTCTTCATCAAAAACCTTCTTACTCTCTTCTAGAGCCATTTCATTGATCATGACTTGAGTCTTGATCCACTCCTCAAACTCCTTCATAAACTCTGTTTCGTAACTCATCTTTACTCCATTCCTCTATAAAAATCCGTATCGATCTCCCGATAAGGTTGAATGTCCTGAACATATTCCAAGACACCTTGAAAATCTCCAGCTTCATCACGCACGGCTGCATAGGTGACATGGACAAATTTCCCACGCGATTCTGATTTGAACCACATTTCATACTTGTCTTTTTTCCCTTCACGAAGCCCTTGCATGATCGCTTTGACCTTCTCCAAATATTTCGGTGGGTGACACAGCTCAACATTGCGTCCTACCTGCGATGGCGTCCTCTTAAAAATCATTTCCTCAAAAGGCGCAGCATCATTGTAATATTGGAAAATATCATCCTTATTGACAAAGGTGATCTCCATCGGCAAATGATTCAAGATTAAATTCGCTTGCTCCACCGATAGAAAGCCATGGCCAAAAGCTTGTGGTTGCTGACGGTCGAAGCTCTCTTCTTTTTTCTTAGGCGTGAAGGTAATGGTCAATTGCCCCTCAGGAGTCTCAATGACCTGGCGTTGCTCATCGCCTTTTGAAGAAGGAAGTGGTTCAGTTGAACCTTCTGACTCTTTCGACGCTTCCTCCTTGAAGTCCACGCGTTTCGGCACCCATTTCTCACTTGGGAGAATAATGGCATAACCATAAGCATCACTTTCTTCTGCAATGGAGAGCCAGTCATCCTGGGTAAAGGCCTCCAACAAAATCATCAAGAGGATCGATTCTTCCTTGAAGATCATGCCCTCAAACTCTTGCGCAAAGGCTTCAAAGCGTTCCTTGACTTCAGAAATACTAGAATCCGGTAATATCTTGGCCGCATCCAAAGCTTTCGCAAAGAGTTCTCGAATCTGGTCATCCACTCCCCACATCACTTTTGGTGGGGAATCATGCCCATATTTTTCCATAATCGGAAACATCAACTCTTCCTTACGACGGTAATGCCGATCAAATTGACCCACCAAGCCCAGCTGACGTAACAAGCCCTTCTGAATCTCCTGAATCATCTCAGGATCCTCAGTCGTCTCATAATTGTCTAGCAAGCGACGTACCCGCATCATAGCCGCACGAAGGGCTAAGTTCTCCTGTTTAAAGATTTGAACCGGATGACCTGGATGGTCGGTATCTGCAACTTCGACCCCTTGAACCGCATTTTTAAAGAGATTGGCATGGACATCACAAAGCTCCATCACATCTTCAAAAGTAACACCTGCATCGGAGTTCATCAGTTCATGCTCCATAAGAGAGATCTCAATCGCAGAAACCCCTGCAAAGGTCGCATCAAACCGTTCCTGAACCGACTCAGGGGAAGCTCCATGATGAAGCTCTAATAAGATATCTCTTAAGACGTGAATTCGTTCATCACTCATTAGTCTAGCCCCACTACTTCATAGCCATTAGCCTCTAGTGTTCTCACAATCTTCTCCATAGGAGTACCTTCTAATTTTGATCCTTGTTTTAAGGAAACCTTGCGCCCAACTGTATTGCGCATGATCGGATTGGCTAAGGGTTTAAAGCCCAACTCCACCAACAAATCCAATACCTCCGGATGTTGATCAATAACTTGAGCAACTGGAATCGATACATCAATAACATTGTCCATTTATTTCCTCTACTTCTTCCCTTTATTCTCTCTCTGACGAGCCCGTTCTTCGCCCCACCAAAGAGGCATCAATTCACCTAAAGTAATGGTCTTGCGACTCTCATAATCCACCATAAATTCTAGATGACGATTCTCTGCATTTAGCTCAAGGAGAAATTCACGACAGGCCCCACAAGGCATCCCAGAACCTTCTCCATAAGGAGGCTTGTCTCGAAAAGCAATAATGCGCTTGACCTTGGTCTGTCCTGATTGTTGATACATGTTGAAAAGGGCCGCTCGTTCGGCACATAAATGAAAGACACCGCAGGTTCCTTCCATACAAAAGCCCGTAAAAATCTGACCATCTGCAGCCTCAACAGCAGCAACCACATGTCGAGCATAGACAAAATCTGAAACCTCTTGAGGCGCATAGAGAGCTTTCGCCTCAAGATAAAGTTTTTCCCAAATATCCATTCTTCTACTTTCACTTCTTCACTAACTTCACAACTGCTTCCGTCCTTGCAGTATGGGGAAACATGTCCACTGATTGAATATATTCAACCTGATAAACCTTCGTCAAAGCTACTAGATCCCGTGCCAAAGTAGAGACATTACAAGAGACATAGACCATCTTTTCAGGTGCATAGTGCAACAAGGTCTCGATTAATTTTGTCCCCAAGCCCGTACGAGGTGGATCCACGATCACAGCATTAGCCCGATAGCCTTCCTGGTACCAGCGAGGAATGATCTCTTCTGCTGTCCCAGCCTCATAGTGGGTATTCTCAAATCCCATCCGTTTGGCATTGTATTTAGCATCTTCAATCGCTTCAGGAATGATATCCATCCCCCGCACACTTTTTACTCTATTCGCAAAAGCAAACCCAATCGTTCCAACCCCACAATAGGCATCAATCAGGTGATCCTCTGGAGAAACATCTAGAGCCTTGACAGCCTCACTATACAATACTTCAGTTTGTTCCGGATTCAACTGGTAAAAGGCTCGAGGAGATAGGGAGAATTCATAATCCAAAACACCTTCCAAAATGGCCTCTTCTCCCCAAATAATCTGCGTTTGTTCCCCATAGATCTCACTGGAACGAGACGTATTTTTATTAACAGCAACTGTGACAATCTCAGGGTGTTTTGTGACCAAGTCTTCCACCAAATTATTTACGTTAATCTGACGACTGGTGACCACAATGATCTGAACCTGCCCAGACTTCCGAGCCCGTCGAACCATCATGGTTCTGACACCCAGTTCTTTACGCTCATCAGCAATTGGAATCTGATAATAGGTCAATAAATCCGCTAGATCGTTGGCGATAGCTTGAATAACCGGATCTTGAACCAAACAATCTTTTAATTCCACCAAATAATGTGAATTTTGAGCATAGAGTCCTGCCTTCACCTGGCCTTTGAATTTCCTTGTTTGAAATTGCAATTTTGCCCGATAGTAAAGCGGCTCCTGCATTCCAATTGTCGGCCGAATATCATACTGTTCAAAGCCTTCAGGTGAGAACTTCTTCAAGGCCTGTTGCAATAAATCTGTCTTAAACTCCAGCTGCTTGTCATACTTCAAATGCATGATTTGACAGCCCCCACAGGTCTCATAGATATCACACATGGGCGTCACACGAAACTTAGACGCCTTATTCACAGATAGGAGTTTGGCTTCCGCAAAATTTTTCTTGACACTTGTAATTTGGCAGAAGATATCTTCTCCCTTCAAAGCACCTGGTACAAAGACAAGTGTTTTTTTATAAAAGCCAATCCCTTCTCCATTAATTCCCATTCGTTTAATTTTCAAAGGAATTTTTTGTTTTACTTTAACGTTCATATCCCTATCTTAACACATTTTTCGGTATAATAAAAACATGAAAATTACAAAACTAGAAAAGAAAAAAAGACTCTACCTCCTAGAATTAGACAGTGATCAAAAACTTTATATTACAGAAGACACCATCGTCAAATATTTCCTTTCCAAAGAGAAAGAAATCAGTGAAGAGGAACTAAAAGAAATCCAAGAGTTTGCTCAATACTCCTATGGTAAAAACCTGGCCCTTTACCATCTTTCTTTTAAAGCTCGGACAACAAAAGAAGTCAGAGACTACCTGACAAAGTATGAGATTGAAAGTGGCATTATTGATAAAGTGGTCCAACACCTAAAAGAAGACAAGTGGTTAGATGATCGTCAATATGCAAGAAACCTGATAGAAGCCAACCTTCTCAGTGGCGATAAGGGTCCTATCTTATTACAACAAAAAATTCAACAAAAAGGGATCCCAAAATCTATCCTTCAAGAAATTCTTGCAGACTATGATTTTTCAGAAGTGATCGACCGTACCGCAATAAAACTCCTAAAAAAATACCAAGGAAAATACCCGTTAAAAGCCATTGAAACGAAAATCATCCACGCACTCATTTCAAAAGGCTTTGCTTACAACCAAGCAAAGATAGCATTCCAAAATCTCGATCTCGAAACAGATGAAGAAACAACCAATGAGCTCATTCTAAAAGAGTTAGAAAAACAATACCGTAAATACAGTAAAAAATATGAAGGCTATGACCTCAAACAACGCTTGACTCAGGCACTAGCCAGAAAAGGCTACGATTATAGTGATATAACGTCAACCATTAGAGAATACTTAGATTCATAAACCAAATTGAAAATTAAATAGAAAAATAAGAAAAAATTTGAAAAAATATGATACAATATAGAGGATATACTTAGATTGTAGAAAGTTGGTAAGTTATGAAACTACCTAAAGAAGGCGACTTTATTACAATTCAAAGTTATAAACATGATGGCAGTTTACACCGTACATGGCGTGACACCATGGTATTAAAGATAACCGAAAATGCAATTATTGGAGTAAATGATCATACACTTGTTACTGAAAGTGATGGTAGACGTTGGATTACACGTGAACCAGCGATCGTATATTTCCATAAAAAATATTGGTTTAACATCATCGCCATGATCCGTGACAATGGTGTGTCTTACTACTGTAACCTAGCAAGTCCTTTTCACATTGACCAAGAAGCCTTAAAATATATCGACTATGATCTCGATGTCAAAGTCTTTACCAATGGTGAAAAAAAATTGTTAGATGTTGAAGAATACGAGCAGCATAAAGAAAAAATGCACTATTCAGATGACATCGACTTTATTTTAAAGGAAAATGTTAAGGTTCTAGTAGATTGGATAAACCAAAACAAAGGTCCTTTTTCTGAGGAATATATCAAAATTTGGTATAACCGTTATGTTGAACTGCGAAATAAATAAAGTTGGAAAGAGCGCAAGCTCTTTTTTCTTTTAACTTAATGAAAAATTACCTACAAAAAAGCCTAATGACAATCATTAGACTTTTTCGAAACACTATCGGGAAGACAGGATTCGAACCTGCGACACCTTGGTCCCAAACCAAGTACTCTACCAAGCTGAGCTACTTCCCGATCTAAAGCTACCGCTTTATGCACCCTAGAGGAGTCGAACCTCTAACCGCCTGATTCGTAGTCAGGTACTCTATCCAGTTGAGCTAAGGGTGCTCGTTCCTATTCAATTATTACATAGCCTTGCGACCATGCACCCTAGAGGAGTCGAACCTCTAACCGCCTGATTCGTAGTCAGGTACTCTATCCAGTTGAGCTAAGGGTGCTTCTTTCAACCTTTGTCTATGCCGAGGACCGGAATCGAACCGGTACGATCGTTACCAATCGCAGGATTTTAAGTCCTGTGCGTCTGCCAGTTCCGCCACCCCGGCCTCCTCAAGCGAACGACGGGATTCGAACCCGCGACCCCCACCTTGGCAAGGTGGTGTTCTACCACTGAACTACGTTCGCATTGCTTTCTTTATATAAAAAAATGCCGGCTACATGACTTGAACACGCGACCCTCTGATTACAAATCAGATGCTCTACCAACTGAGCTAAGCCGGCTCATTATTATTCTC
>NZ_JAPVZB010000003.1:0-180600 GCF_041432125.1 Streptococcus sp. 20925_1_77 | reverse complement strand
CTCTCATAAAAGAGTAGTTCTTTTTCTTGAAATTTGATATACTAGTAACAAAACGAGAAAGGGATTGACCATGTTTGAGAAACAAGAAAGAACAGGCTTAATTGTTAAATTGTATTACAATCGAGACGGGAAAAAATTACAATCTGTCGGAGATGTCTTGTACCATTCTAAGAAATGCCGTTATGTCCAATTGTATGTGGACAGTGACAAGGCCGATCAAGTCATGGAAGACTTAAAGAAAGAACGTTATGTCAAAAAGGTCTTGCCTTGCCATCTCAAAGATTTAGATACAGATTTTGTGGGGAGTTTGCAACGATTGGAGACCCCATCTGTGGTCACAGAAAGTTAGAAAACGCAATCATTTGATGGATTGCGTTTTTTTTATTGACAATTGTCAGATAATTCGGTATATTCTTAATGTATTTATTTTAAGATTCATTTAAGGAGATCATTACAAATGAAGAAAAAATTTGCTCTTTCATTTTTAACCATTGCAAGTGTCGCTCTTCTTGCTGCTTGTGGTGAAGTTTCTACTTCAGGTTCAAACACAACTGGTAACGAAATCGGCAAAGAACTAAAAGTCGGTTTTAACTTTGAAAAAACTGGTGAAGTAGCAGCCTACGGTAGCGCTGAACAAAAAGGTGCTCAATTGGCCGTTGATGAAATCAACGCTAAGGGTGGAGCTGACGGTAAGAAGATCGTTGTCACAGATAAAGATAACAAATCTGAAACAGCTGAAGCAGCTACAGTCACAACAAACCTTGTAACCCAATCAAAAGTGAACGCTCTTGTAGGACCTGCAACTTCAGGTGCTACTGCAGCAGCCGTTGCCAATGCTGGTAAAGCAGGTGTGCCATTGGTTACACCATCTGCAACTCAAGATGATTTGACAAAAGGTCAAGATTACCTTTTCCGTGCAACCTTCATCGATAGCTTCCAAGGAAAAATCATTTCAAAATATACAACTGATAACTTGAAAGCGAAGAAAGTCGTTCTTTACTACGATAACTCATCTGACTATGCTAAAGGGATTGCTGAAGCCTTCAAGAAATCTTATAAAGGTGAAATCGTAGCAACAGAAACATTCCAATCTAAGGATACAGACTTCCAAGCTGCCCTTACAAAAATCAAAGATAAAGACTTCGATGCGATTGTTCTTCCAGGTTACTACACTGAAACTGGTAAGATCGTAAACCAAGCGCGTGGTATGGGAATCAAACAACCAATCATTGGTGGTGATGGATTTAGCGATGCGAAGTTCGTTGAACAAGCAACACCTGCTGCAGCTACAGATATCTACTACGTAGCTGGATTCTCTACTGAAGGTGAAATGACTGATAAAGCCAAGAAATTCGTAGAAGCATACAAAGCGAAATACAATGAAGAACCTTCAATGTTCGCAGCTTTGGCTTATGACTCAGTTTACATGGTTGCAGAAGCATCTAAAGGTGCTAAGAACTCTGTCGAATTGAAAGACAACCTTGCGAAGTTGAAAGACTTGGAAGGTGTGACTGGTACAATGTCAATCGACAAGAACCACAACCCGGTTAAATCAGCTCTTATGATTGGCTTGAAAGATGGTAAAGTCAAATCTGTTGAGTCTGTTAAACCATAATTATCATTTGTTGTTTGTACAAGAGGCTGGGAGAATAAAAATTCCTGGCCTCGCTCTTTATTGTTAGAAAGGATGGTTCAAATGCTCCAGCAATTAGTGAACGGTCTAATCTTGGGAAGTGTCTATGCACTCTTGGCCCTTGGTTATACCATGGTGTATGGAATTATCAAATTGATCAACTTTGCCCATGGGGATATCTACATGGTAGGTGCCTTTATGGGGTATTTCTTATTGAATTCATGGAAAGTAAACTTCTTTGTAGCCTTGCTTCTAGCCATGGTTGGGACAGCTATTTTAGGAGTTGTGATTGAATACCTGGCTTATCGTCCGCTTCGTCATTCGACTCGGATTGCTGCCTTGATCACAGCCATCGGTGTCTCCTTCTTGCTTGAATATGGGATGGTCTTCTTTGTAGGTGCCAATACCCGTTCCTTCCCTCAAGTTATTCACACAGTTCGTTACAACTTCGGTCCGATTTCCATCTCCAACATTCAGTTGATGATCTTGGGAGTGTCTGTTTTCTTGATGGTCGCTCTTCAATTTATTATCCAAAAAACAAAGATGGGGAAAGCCATGCGTGCTGTATCTGTCGATAGTGATGCCGCTCAATTGATGGGGATTAACGTAAACCGTACGATCAGCTTTACCTTTGCTTTGGGATCAGCCTTGGCAGGTGCTGGTGGTGTCTTGATCGGTTTGTATTACAACTCGATCGAGCCTTTAATGGGAATGACACCAGGGATCAAAGCCTTTGTCGCAGCCGTTCTTGGAGGAATCGGAATCATTCCAGGTGCGGCCCTAGGTGGATTTGTTATCGGTTTGTTGGAAACCTTCGCTACAGCGATTGGTCTTTCAGACTTCCGTGATGCCATTGTATATGCCATCTTGATTGTGATCTTGCTTATCCGTCCTGCAGGTATCCTCGGTAAAAATGTGAAAGAGAAGGTGTAAGCCATGAAACAAAATTTAAAAGTGAATTTAGTCTGGCTTGGTCTTTTGGTCACAGGTTTTGCCTTGATCCAAGTCTTGGTTGCAGCGGGTGTGCTCAACCTCTTCTATATCCAAATTTTGGAACAAATCGGGATTAACATTATCCTTGCGGTTGGCCTGAACCTCATTGTTGGTTTCTCAGGTCAATTCTCACTGGGACATGCCGGATTTATGGCCATTGGTGCCTACTCTGCAGCCATTCTCGGTTCCAAATCACCAACCTACGGTGCTTTCTTTGGTGCTATGGTTTTAGGGGCCTTGATTGCAGGTCTCGTTGCCTTGATCGTTGGGGTTCCAACCCTTCGGTTGAAAGGAGACTACCTAGCAATTGCAACACTTGGGGTTTCTGAAATTATCCGGATCTTGATCGTCAATGGTGGTACTCTAACAAATGGTGCTGCTGGGATCCTTGGTTTGCCAGCCTTTACAACTTGGCAATTGGTTTACCTCTTTGTTGTGATTACAACGATCTTTACTATTAACTTCTTACGCAGTCCAATTGGACGCTCTACCCTTTCTGTTCGTGAAGATGAAATCGCGGCAGAATCTGTTGGGATCAATACGACCAAAGTCAAAGTCATCGCCTTTGTATTTGGCGCGATCACAGCGTCGATTGCTGGATCTCTTCAAGCTGGCTTTATCGGTTCTGTTGTTCCTAAAGATTACTCTTTCACCAATACCATTAATGTCTTGATCATTGTCGTTTTCGGTGGTTTGGGATCAATGTCAGGAACAGTTGTAGCAGCTATCGTCTTGGGTATCTTGAACATGGTGCTTCAAGACTTCTCAAGCGTCCGTATGATCATTTACTCATTGGCTTTGATTCTCGTGATGATCTTCCGTCCAGGTGGTCTTCTTGGAACATGGGAATTCAGCTTGAAAAAACTACTCTCAAAAAAGGAGGCTAACTAATGGCACTTCTTGAAGTAAAAAATTTAACAAAAAACTTTGGTGGTTTGACAGCCGTTGGGGATGTGACCATGGAACTCAATGAAGGGGAATTGGTTGGTTTGATCGGACCCAACGGTGCCGGTAAAACAACCCTCTTCAACCTCCTAACAGGGGTATATGAACCAAGTGAAGGGACCATTACCTTAGATGGTCAGCTACTTAATGGCAAAGCACCTTATAAAATCGCTGCAGGTGGTCTGGGACGGACTTTCCAAAATATTCGTCTCTTTAAAGACTTGAGCGTTTTGGACAATGTCTTGATTGCTTTTGCCAATCACCACAAACCACATGTTTTTGCTAGTCTTTTCCGCTTGCCAAGCTATTATAAGAATGAAAAAGCTTTGAAAGAAAAAGCTCTTGAATTGTTAGCCATTTTTGGTTTGGAAAAAGAAGCAAATACCTTGGCCAAGAATTTAGCTTACGGACAACAACGTCACTTGGAGATCGTTCGTGCCCTTGCTACAGAGCCAAAAATCCTCTTCTTGGATGAACCTGCTGCAGGGATGAACCCTCAAGAAACAGCAGAATTGACCCAATTGATCCGTCGCATTCAAAAAGAATTCAATATTACGATCATGCTGATCGAACATGATATGAGCTTGGTCATGGAAGTAACCGAACGGATTTATGTATTGGAATATGGTCGCTTGATTGCCCATGGTACGCCAGATGAAATCAAGACCAACAAACGCGTAATCGAAGCCTATCTTGGAGGTGAAGCCTAATGTCTATGTTAAAAGTTGAAAACCTCTCCGTACACTACGGCATGATCCAGGCTGTCCGAGATGTCAGCTTTGAAGTCAATGAAGGAGAAGTTGTTTCTCTTATCGGTGCTAACGGTGCTGGGAAAACCTCTATTCTTCGGACCATTTCAGGTTTGGTGCGTCCAAGTGCTGGGAAAATTGAGTTTTTGGGTCAGGAGATTCAAAAGGTTCCGGCTCAAAAGATTGTAGCAGCAGGACTCTCTCAAGTTCCAGAAGGCCGCCACGTCTTTCCAGGATTGACCGTTATGGAAAACTTGGAGATGGGAGCTTTCTTGAAGAAAGATCGAGAAGAAAATCAAGCCAACTTGAAGAAAGTCTTTTCTCGTTTTCCACGTTTGGAAGAACGGAAGAACCAAGATGCAGCGACCCTATCTGGTGGGGAACAACAAATGCTGGCAATGGGTCGTGCCCTCATGTCAACACCAAAACTCTTGCTTCTGGATGAACCTTCTATGGGATTGGCTCCAATCTTTATCCAAGAAATCTTTGATATCATCCAAGATATTCAAAAACAAGGAACAACCGTTCTCTTGATTGAGCAAAATGCCAACAAGGCCCTTGCCATCGCAGACCGCGGTTATGTTCTCGAAACAGGGAAAGTCGTTCTTACCGGAACAGGAAAAGAACTCTTAGCCTCAGAAGAAGTTCGCAAGGCCTACCTTGGTGGATAAGATTTCTAAAGTTTTTTGAAAGGAAAAGTTAGCTAAACCTTTCTTCGGATTGATGACAAAGATAATTTAGAAACTTTCCTTAGGTGAGTGCGGACGTCAGCGAACTTCTACGAAGTTCCATGACTTAGTTTTGAAACTAAGGTTTCAAAACTCCCGAGTGCTAGAAACAATAATGTTTCTAGCACTTTTCTCACGGCGGAAAGTTTCAATATACTCCCAAATGAATCAAAAAAAAAGCATAATTTCTATTATGAAGAAACATTAATCTCATTTTATAGGAAAAACAGTTTGAATATGTTCGAAAGAAAGGTCCTGAAGACCTTTCTTTTTTCATTTTTACTGGCTAAGATTTTTTCTTAGTAAAATAATTTAAAATATATAATTTCCTTTATTAATTTGGTAAAATAAACGTAATTACTAATGACTGAAATGGATTATAAGTTATGCATATAGATCGAAAAATTCAATTGGGTGAATTATATAAGGAACTAAGAATTGCCAGAGGCTTAAAACAAAAGGATGTTGCTAGAAAAGGATTAAGCATAGCACAATTGTCTAAATTTGAAAATGGGCAAACGATGTTAAGTGCTGATAAATTATTAATAGCGATAGAATCAATCCACATGACTTTTGAAGAGTTTGGCCATAAATTAAATAATTATGAATTACCTAAAGATATTATTTTAGGTAAGAAGATATCCACTTTATTTTTGAAACAGGATATTAAAGGATTAGAGTATCTATTAACTGAAGTATTACAGAGTGAAGAGACGGATCAATATCAAAGAATTCAGTCATTTATTATTGAAAATGCGATTCATTCATTAGATCAAAACTATGAAATAAATATAGAAGATAGAAAAGTATTGGTAGATTATCTATTTTCAATTGAATCTTGGACATGGTTTGAATTATATGTATTTGGAAATACAATGACTTTAATTTCAGATGAAGACCTATTATTTTTTGGAGAACAGCTTGCGGAAAGGACTAAAGACTATAATTTTCTTAAACACAATTTAAGTTCTTTAAAATTAACGTACATAAATTTAATTGGCGAATTAATTTTAAGAAAAATTGATACTCAAGTTCCATTGTTTATACTCGAGCTAGAAAAGCTTCTTTTCCCATATGATATGCTAGAAATCATGTTGTTAAAATTTTTAAAATTAGTAAATGGTTACTTAAAGTCAAAAAATTCTAAAAAGGAAATTAAACAATTTATAGAGTCTCTTCGAGTTGTTGGTGATAGTCAACTGATTAATATTTTAGAGGTAAAATTGGACCAGTTTGGGATACATATAAATTAGGCAAAAGATCAGATGTATGAGACAGGATATTTCATATTTGAAACTCTGTTAAATATTTAAAATTTAGTAGTAAACTATATTTAGATATAACAATTAAATACTTCGATATTTTGTTAATTCATATAAAAGAAAAAGTAATTCTGAAAAACTTAAAAATATTTTTTATTTGAATGAAGTTATGTCTATCAAGTTTCTACTAGAAAGGTATAGCAGATGAAAGTTTTTTTAAGAAATATTTTTTTTAGGAATCTGGTCTTGTCTAGTTTCTTCGATGATTTAGGATCAACTATTTATAATCTTGTTTTTGTAGTTTTTGCAGCAAGTATGGCGAATAGTAAATTGGCGGTTGGTGTAGCGAGTTTTATACAATATATTCCAACGATTCTTGCTCTTTTTATTGCAATGCAAGCTGATAAAACAAAGAATAAGAAATTGTGGTTGCTATTATTAGGATATATACAAGCAGTATTATTTATTATGGTTGCGTTCTTATCGAAAGAAAATTCATGGCTAGTTTTCTCAATTGTATGTTTCATTAACATCCTATCAGATTGTATTGCAGAGTACAGAAGAGGCCTAGTATTACCTATGTTTCAGTCACACATTCCCGAAGAAGACCTGATGGAAGCGTACTCTTTTGATCAAGTAATTAGTCAAATAACTTTGATTTCTGGTCAAACTTTGGGAGTTTGGTTACTAACGATTTCTCATAATAATTTCTTCTTTTTAGCTACGATAAATGCTATAAGTTTCTTATTATCATCGATTGTATTGCTTAAAATCCAAAGACAATTGACACATCCAGAAGTTAATTATTCACCAGAAAATGGGTTTATCTCACAACTTAAGAACCTTTACAAAAATAGTAAAAGTATATTTAAATATCAACAGAAAGTACGTTTTGGTCTAATGATTTTTTCAATTTTAGGATTAAATTCGCTAGGCAGTGCTATTTTAATAATGTACAATTTGAAATTTACAGAAATAACTCCCTTTGGTTTATCTTTTGCTCAGTCGGTGTTTTTACTTCAAACAATATTATTTGTTTCAGCCCTAATTGGTGGAATGACCCCTAATGATTATTTTTCTAAACTTTCACTTATTAAAATACTTCAAATAGATAGTGGATTATTAATAGTAATAGGAATATGTGGTTGGATAAATGGTTTGGAAATAATTTCTTTTAGTGTGTTGGCATTCATGATGTATCTTAGTAGTAAGGTAAATCCCAAATTAAATAGTCTCTTAATGGCAAAACTTCCACCGGATATTCTTGCACAAACTAGTAGTTTTTTTAAGGTTATATCAGTATTATCAATGCCATTAGCAACTATTTTGTTTACAAGTTTATCCATGTGGAACTCTCAGTTTGCTTGGGGTGTATTCTTATTATTATCCATTGTGGTATTTGTACTTTCCTTATTTTCTAATAAATCGGCTACTAGTGACTAAGATTAGTTTGCAAGATTTAAATGTTGAATAAAAAGGTAGGTGTGTTTGATTTTTCTAAATTTTGAAAACAAGAGAAAACTGCTGAAAGCGTTTGAAATCATTCTTAAAATCAAGTATAATAAAACTAATAAAAGCATAGGAGAACTTGTTATGGCTGTTAAAGATTTTATGACACGTAAAGTGGTTTACATTAGTCCAGATACGACAATTGCCCATGCGGCAGATTTGATGCGCGAACAAGGTTTGCACCGTTTGCCAGTCATTGAAAATGATCGATTAGTTGGCTTGGTGACAGAAGGTACGATTGCAGAAGCAAGTCCATCTAAAGCAACCAGCTTGTCTATTTTTGAAATGAACTATCTCTTGAACAAGACAAAGGTCAAAGATGTCATGCTTCGCGATGTCATTACCGTCTCTAAATTTGCAAGCTTAGAAGATGCGACCTACCTCATGTATAAGAACAAGGTGGGAATTCTTCCAGTCGTGGACAATGACCAGGTATCCGGTGTCATCACTGACCGTGATATTTTCCGTGCCTTCCTTGAAGTGTCCGGATATGGAGAAGAAGGAGTCCGTGTACGCTTCGTGACGGAAGATAAGGTTGGCGTTCTAGAACAAATCATTCACTTGATTGTAGAAGAAGGGTATAACATCGCCAATACAGTCAATATCCCAACCAAAGATGATCGTGTCGTCATCGAAGTTCAAATTGATGGGGTGACAGATCTAGAAGGAATCCGTAGTAAATTTGAAGCCAACGGTTTGAAAGTCGATGAAATCACTCGAACTAGCGCAAAAGCTATTTAATAAAAAATCAGGCTGGATGATCGTCCAGTCTGATTTTTCTATTAACGAGTAATGGGTTGTTTTTCTTTATCTAAAGTGAAGCCTTCGCCGAGAATTTCATGGGCTTCGGAAATAGTGATAAAGGCGAATGGATCAATACGATTGATGATGTCTTTCATTTGTTTCATCTCATTCCGCGAAACGACACAGTAGACGATATCCAGGTCCTTACGGCTGTAATAGCCCATCCCACGGATAAAGGTAATCCCGCGACCCAGATCGTCAGATACCTTTTGGGCAATTTCTTCTGGTTTAGATGTAACGATGAGGAAGCCTTTTCCAGCGAAACCACCTTCTCCAATCAAGTCGATCACCAGGGTGTCAATCAGGATGAAGAAGAGAGTATACATGGCGGTACGGACATCTTGGAAGACTACGACAACAGTTGTCAGAACAATGGCATCTACAATCAACATGAGTTTTCCCATACTGAGGGAAGTGTATTTATTAAAGATACGAGCGAGGATATCTGTTCCTCCAGTGGTTCCTCCAGCATTGAAGATGATCCCTAGCCCCAAACCAAGCACAACCCCTGAGGCAATACAGGCAAGCAGAATATCTCCTTTAAAGGCGTCAAAGATGAAGTGATGGTAGCGGTGGCTGAGGGGCATGGCTTCAAAAATAGCCATCCAAGCCGAAACCGAAAAGGTCCCCAGTAAGCTCAGATAAAGAGATTTCTTGCCCAGCAGTTTCCAAGCCAAAACGAAGAGAGGGATATTGATCAGCAAGTTCATGATGGATACAGGGATTTTGAAAAGGTAATAGGTGATCAAGGTAATCCCTGTTGCTCCTCCTTCATAGAAGTGAAAGGGAATGACTAAAAAATAGATCCCAAACGAAAAAATGCCGGCCCCAAAAATGATAGCCAGAATATCTTTAAATTTAAACATGATAGGTTGTCTCCTAAAACTTTATAAGAATATTGTAACAAAAAAGTGAAAAAATGAAAATGACTTTGAAAAATTTTCTCTCCTAAAATACAAGATTTTTACCCTTATTTTTGGTAAAATAAAAAGAAGAAAAACAGAAAGAGGATACTATGGTAAACGGTACATTAATTTCATTTGAAGGTCCAGAAGGAGCGGGGAAATCATCGGTCCTAGAAGCCATTTTGCCTCTACTTGAAGAAAAAGGAATCCCTTTTATTACAACCCGTGAACCAGGTGGTGTCGACATTGCCGAAAAGATCCGCCAAGTCATTTTGGATCCAGACCATACTAGTATGGATGCCAAGACCGAGTTGTTGCTCTATATTGCTAGTCGCCGGCAGCATTTGGTGGAACGTGTCTTGCCAGCCCTTGCAGCTGGGAAAGTTGTCTTGATGGACCGCTTTATTGACAGCTCGGTGGCTTATCAAGGGTATGGTCGCGGTCTGAGTGTGGAAGACATCGAGTGGCTCAATCAATTCGCGACAGATGGCCTGAAGCCAGACCTAACCCTTTACTTTGATCTGGATGTCGAAGAAGGGCTCGCCCGAATTGCCAAAAACCAAGAGCGGGAAGTCAATCGTTTGGATTTGGAAGGATTGGAGCTTCACCAAAAAGTCAGACAAGGTTATTTGGCCTTGTATGAAAAGGAACCAGAGCGCATCGTGAAAATCGATGCCAGTCAATCCTTTGAAGCAGTCTTTGCGGATGTCTTGGCTGTTTTAGAAAATCGCTTGGGGACATTGAAATGAAGCTAGAAGAGATCCAACAGCTCCAGCCAGAATTGGTGGAGCGCTTCACCCAGATCCTAGAACACAAACAGCTCAGTCATGCTTATCTTTTTACCGGCTCTTTTGCCAGTTTTGAGATGGCCCTCTTGCTAGCTCAAAGTCAGTTTTGTGAAGATTTGCAAGGAGTCTGGCCTTGTGGCAAATGTCGGTCCTGTCGCTTGATTGCTGAAGAAGAATTCTCAGACGTGAAGATCGTGCGTCCAGTCAACCAGATCATAAAGACTGATCGTATTCGCTCGTTGGTTCAAGACTTTTCTCAATCCGGATTTGAAGGAAGTCGGCAGGTCTTTATCGTCCAAGATGCGGACAAGATGCACACCAATGCAGCCAATTCTCTCTTAAAAGTCATGGAAGAGCCCCAGAGTGAGATCTATCTCTTCTTGTTGACATCCGATGAAAACTTGATTTTACCGACCATCAAAAGTCGGGCCCAGCAGGTCCATTTTCCCAAAAAGCAAGCCTACCTTACCGAACGTCTAGAAAAAGAAGGTTTGATTAAATCGCAGGCAAGTCTAGTAGCTCGATTTAGTTTTAGTCTTGAAGAGGCAGAGCAGCAAAAAAAGAATGCTACTTTTTTTGAGTTGGCGAAAGTTTGTAATCAGTTCATCGAACGTTGTCACTCCAATTTGAATAGCGCCTATTTGGAAGTGACCCGATTGGTGAGCTTAGCAGATGATAAGGTAAAACAAAGCCAGGCTTTTCGTTTGATGGAGTTGTCTTTAGAAGAGCAGTTACGCTTGAGCAGATCCCAGCAGTTGCTGGAAAAATTGAGTCTTGCTCGCACCATGTGGAAGGCCAATGTTTCTTTTCAAAATGCTCTAGAATATATGGTTTTGAGCTTAGAAAGTTAAGGAGTCAGAATGAATAAAAAAGAATTATTTGATGCTTTAGACGGCTTTTCTCAGAATTTGTTGGTCACCTTGGCTGAAGTTGAAGCCATCAAGAAAAATTTGAAACAAGTCATCGAAGAAAATACAGCTCTTCGCTTAGAAAATGATAAATTGAGAGAGCGTTTGGGGGAAGTTGAGAAGACCGCATCCGCAAAGTCACAACACCATGGCCGTGAAAATTTGCAACGCATTTACAATGATGGTTTTCACATTTGCACCTATTCCTATGGTCAACGCCGTGAGAACGATGAAGAGTGTATGTTTTGTGACGAGTTGTTATTTAGGGAGTAAGCATGCAGATCCAACGAAGTTTTAAAGGGGAAAAGAAAACAGGGGTCCTTTACCTAGTCCCAACACCGATCGGCAATCGTGAAGATATGAGTTACCGCATGGTCCAGACCTTAAAGGATGTGGACTTGATCGCAGCTGAGGATACCAGAAATACAGGCCTCTTGCTCAAGCATTTTGAGATTAGGACTCCCCAGACTAGCTTTCATGAGCATAATGCCCAGGAGAAAATTCCAGATCTGATCGCCCATTTAGAATCTGGAAAAGATTTGGCGCAGGTCTCAGATGCAGGACTCCCAAGTATCTCTGATCCTGGTCATGATTTGGTCAAGGCAGCGATTGAACGCGAGATTCCTGTTGTAGCTGTTCCTGGTCCAAGTGCAGGGATTACTGGCTTGATTGCCAGTGGCCTAGCACCTCAACCTCATATTTTTTACGGATTTCTGCCTCGCAAAGAGGGGCAACAAAAGGCCTTTTTCCAAGGAAAAGTGGCCTATCCGGAGACACAGATCTTTTATGAGTCTCCCCATCGGGTGAAAGCAACCTTAGAGAATATGTTGGCTGTCTATGGGGATCGTCCGGTTGTCTTGGTTCGTGAATTGACCAAGATCTACGAAGAATATACTCGCGGCAGCATTTCAGAGTTAGTCGCATTTCTTGAAGAAAATCCCCTCAAAGGGGAGTGCCTCTTGATCGTCGAAGGAGCTAAGGAAGAAGTGCTAGACCTAGAAGAGGTCGATTTGATCCAAGAGATCGATACCTTGGTCCAAGAGGGGATGAAGAAGAATCAAGCAATCAAACAGGTCGCCAAACAATACGGCCTGCAAAAGAGTGAGCTTTATGCTCGTTACCATCAAGAGTAGGAAAGGTTGGAAGCAGGATGGAAATTAGAATGGCTTATCCAAATGAGATCCAGCGAATTATGGAAATCATCCAAGATGCTAAGGAAAGCCTGGCTCAAAGACAGGTTGACCAGTGGCAGGATGGTTATCCAGATGAAGAGATCATTTTTGAGGATATACTAGAAAGTCGTGGCTATGTGGCCGTTGAAGATCAGGAAGTTGTCGCCTATGCTGCCGTCCACAAGGGAAATGAAGCGGCCTATAATGAGATTTACGATGGCAAGTGGGAGCATGACAACTATATGTATGTTACTTTTCATCGTGTCGCTGTAGCCAAAGAAGCTGCTGGCAAAGGGGTGGCTCAGACCTTCCTTCAAGGTTTAATCGAAGGAGAAAAAGGGCCGGATTTCCGTTGCGATACGCACCCGGATAATCTAGTCATGCAACATTTGCTTGAAAAATTGGGCTACCATTATTGTGGAAAAGTCCCAATTGATGGCGTCCGTCTGGCTTATCAAAAGATCAAACGAAAAGCAGAAACCAGTTTGTTCCAAGTGGTCTCAGAAGAGGACCGCTGGGACCAAAGAGCAGAAGCGGCCTACAATGACACTCTATCTTAAACAATTCTATGAGAGCCCTATGGGACTTCTTTCGATCATTGTCAGTAAGGAAGGCCTTGTAGAGCTTGATTTTTATGATCCGAAAGAAGATGCGCCTGATCCTTTTGGGGCGCTGGAGCAGTTCCATCCCTACCATGAGAAGGTGAAGGAGTGGTTGGACCATTATTTTGCTGGGGCCCCAATTGTGATCAGTTTTCCATTAGCGCCAAAAGGAACAGCCTTTCAAGAGCGGGTATGGCAGTTGTTGCGAGAAATCCCCTATGGTGAGACTAAGACCTATGGGCAGCTGGCCCAAGATCTTTCTTGTGGTTCTGCTCAGGCCGTGGGACAAGCAGTTGGGCGCAATCCCTTGTCGATCCTAGTTCCCTGTCACCGCGTGATGGGAAAAAATGGAGAATTGACAGGCTATGCGTCTGGACTCGATCGTAAACGCTGGCTCTTACAACACGAAGGAATTACGTGGAAGGAGAAATGAAATCGATGTATACCTTTATTGAATATCCAAAATGTTCGACTTGTCGAAAGGCTAAATCAGAATTGGACGGTCTCCAATGTGAGTTTCAGAGCCAAAATATTGTAACCGAAACACCGACTAGTCAAGAATTGCAAGACTGGATGGCAGCGTCTGGCCTACCGATCAAATCTTTCTTTAATACCAGCGGGATGAAATACCGGGAACTCGGCTTGAAAGATAAGGTAGATCAACTGACAATAGAAGAAGCAGCGGATCTTTTGGCTAGCGACGGTATGCTGATCAAGCGCCCTCTACTTGTCAAAGACGGTAAAGTGGTTCAAGTGGGTTACCGGAAACCATACGCAGACTTAGATTTGTAAAAGAAAAGGGAGTTGGATTTTCTTCAGATCTATAATAAAAGTATGCCAGAAGCTTTCCTTAGGTGAGTACGGACGTCAGCGAACTTCAAAGAAGTTCCATGACTTAGTTTTGAGCCTAAGGTCTCAAAACTCCCGAGTGCTAGAAACAATAATGTTTCTAGCACTTTTCTCACGGCGGAAAGTTTCGGTATATTCTTTATGAAATTCATAAGTTAGAACTTATTTTGATTTCTTGACAAAATCGCGTAACCCATCTTACTTATAATTTATTTTTATATATTCTAAAGGGAGTTGGACTCCCTTTTCATTTTGAGTTGAAGATGATATAATCATACGAGTGAAATCTACGAAAGAGAGTTAAGCATGAGTATTTTAGAAGTGAAAAATTTGAGTCACGGTTTTGGAGACCGTGCGATTTTTGAGGATGTGTCTTTCCGTTTGCTAAAGGGAGAGCATATCGGTCTGGTCGGGGCCAATGGTGAAGGGAAATCGACCTTCATGAGCATCGTGACCGGTAAGATGCAGCCAGACGAAGGAAAGGTCGAGTGGTCTAAGTATGTGACCGCTGGTTACCTGGACCAACACGCTGTCCTAAAAGAAGGACAAACGGTGCGTGATGTTTTGCGGACAGCTTTCGACGAACTTTTTAAAGCAGAAGCTCGGATCAATGACCTTTATATGGCCATGGCAGAAGACGGAGCTGATGTCGATGCTTTGATGGAAGAGGTTGGAGAACTCCAAGAGCGTCTAGAAAGTCGTGATTTTTATACCTTGGATGCCAAGATAGATGAAGTGGCGTGTGCTCTTGGGGTCATGGATTTTGGGATGGAGACGGATGTGACCTCCTTGTCAGGTGGGCAACGGACCAAGGTCCTCTTGGCCAAACTCCTCCTTGAAAAACCAGATATCTTGCTACTAGATGAGCCGACCAACTACTTGGATGCAGAGCACATCGATTGGCTCAAGCGCTATTTGCAAAATTATGAAAATGCCTTTGTCCTCATTTCCCATGATATTCCATTCTTGAACGATGTGATCAATATCGTCTACCATGTGGAAAATCAGCAGTTGACCCGCTATTCTGGGGACTATTACCAATTCCTTGAAGTCTATGAAATGAAGAAATCGCAATTGGAAGCGGCTTATGAGCGTCAGCAAAAAGAAATTGCTGATTTGAAAGATTTCGTAGCCCGTAATAAGGCGCGTGTAGCTACACGGAATATGGCTATGTCTCGTCAGAAGAAGCTGGACAAGATGGAACTCATTGAACTGCAAAGTGAGAAACCAAAGCCATCCTTTGACTTTAAAAATGCCCGTACTCCGGGACGCTTTATCTTCCAAGCCAAGGATCTCCAAATTGGGTATGACCGTCCTTTGACCAAGCCTTTGAACCTAACGTTTGAGCGCAATCAAAAGGTAGCCATCATCGGTGCCAACGGGATCGGGAAAACGACTCTCTTGAAGAGCTTGCTAGGAATCATTCCACCGATCGCTGGAGAAGTAGAACGTGGAGATTATCTAGAGCTTGGCTACTTCGAGCAAGAGGTCGAAGGAGGCAATCGTCAGACGCCGCTTGAAGCAGTCTGGAATGCCTTTCCGGCTCTCAACCAAGCAGAGGTCCGTGCTGCCCTTGCCCGCTGTGGGTTGACGACCAAGCATATCGAGAGCCAAATTCAGGTACTATCCGGTGGGGAGCAAGCCAAAGTACGCTTCTGTCTCCTCATGAATCGTGAAAACAATGTCTTGGTACTAGACGAACCAACCAACCACTTGGATGTGGATGCCAAAGATGAATTGAAACGGGCCCTGAAAGAATACAAGGGATCGATTCTCATGGTTTGCCACGAGCCAGACTTCTACGAAGGCTGGATGGACCAAATCTGGAACTTTAATGAATTGACTTAAACACAAAAAGAGAACCGTGCGGTTCTCTTTTCAGATTCTTCTTAGAAACTTTCCTTAGGTGAGTACGGACGTCAGCGAACTTCTGCGAAGTTCCATGACTAATTATTGAGCCTAAGGTCTCAATAATTCCGTGTGCCTGAAACAAATCTGTTTCAGGCACTTTTCTCACGACGGAAAGTTTCAGTAGATGAATGACTTAAATAATTAGAATTCATTTTATTGACCGATGAATCTATTAGCTAATTTTATGTAAAATGCTTATCAATATCTTAAAAAGAGAACCATTTGGTTCTCTTCTCATTATTTCTTGAAATTATAGTCTTTTAAGATCTCGATTTTTTCAATCTTGATGTCTGTTTTTGGTTTGTCTTTATCGTCAGTTTCGGCAGACGCAATTTTATCGACGACATCCATGCCATCGATGACTTGTCCAAAGACAGTGTAGTTGCCCCCATCAAGGGTTGGATTTCCACCATTTTTATAAGCATCGATGATTTTAGCTGGGAAGCGATCAGTCGGGAGCTTGCTAGAAATATCTTCCTTATTTTGGTTGATATAGAATTGACTACCATTGGTATTTGGACCAGAATTGGCCATGGCAAGGGCTCCACGAAGGTTGTAAAGGTATGGAGAATACTCATTCTCAAAACCAGTACCTGAATCTTTGGATTTGTCTTTACCCTTCCAGATGGATTCACCACCAGTACCATCTCCCTTAGGATCCCCAGTTTGGATCATAAAGTTGTTAATGACACGGTGGAAAAGTAAGCCATTGTAGTAGCCTTCTTTTGCATGGGTCAAGAAGTTTTCAACTGCAAGTGGGGCATATTTAGGGAAGAGCTTCACAGTGATGTCGCCTTCAGTCGTTGTGATTTTAACCTCCGCTTCGTCTTCAGCCACGTCAGTTGAAAGTTGTGGGAAGACGGCATTTTCATTGGTCATGGCATCGTTAAAATCTTTGCGCAGTTGTTCTAATTTCTTTTGATCTTTTTCACTAGAGCTAGAAGTTGCTGTCTGCTCTGTCTTTTCTTTGCTTGAGCTTGAAGAGTTAGCGTCTGTCTTATTGGACGAACAAGCTGTTAAAGCCAAGCCGGAAAATAATAGTAGTGCGATTAATTTTTTCATATTCTTCCTTTCCAACATAGTTGTCTTGCTCTATTGTACCTTAATTTTGAGATACTTTCAAATTTAGACGGAAATCTCTATTCTCTAAAGATGTTTCAAGATCGATAATGCTTGATATCACTAGTTAAAAAGAAATTTGCATATAGGGATCAAATCCGGTATGATGGGAGATAACACTAAAAGAGGTATTATCAAATGAGTTTTAGTAAATTAAGAAAAAAATATGTCATACTACTTTGGATTGGGATTATCAGTTTATTTGTAGGCCATTTCTATTTATCTAGTCTGTATCCGGATCATCAAGACTTTTATTCGAATACCTTGCTAGTAGTTCTTGGTCTTCTATTTCTTCTTTATGTTTTGATGAATAAATGGTTTGGAAAAGAAGCTCTTAAGATTCTAAATGCTTCGACTGGGATCGATTTTTGGTATGAATGGTCTCAATCGGGAAATCGTGCTAGATTTAGTATAAGCAAACAATCTGCCCGTCTTGCTAGTGTGGTCTATTGCTACATGATAGGAGATTTTTCATCGGCAATCGATCGAATAGAGTATTTACAAAATCAAAATATTGCTAAGACGGATCGTTCATCCCTCTTAGGAATTTTCATAAAATCTTCCCTTCTTTCAGGAAAAGGCATCAGCAAGGAAGAGATTCAGAAGAAGTTTTCTTATATTTCCTTCAAGGATGAAGCGGAAAAAGATGAAGCCCTTCAGAAGCAACTGGCCATCTATGACATTCTTGTGGACCAACAACCGAATGATTATTTTGATCTTGTGAGAGGTTCACAGGCTTTTCAACGCTTGGAAAATCGTTATTTCAAAGGATTAAATGCCCAATTAAGGGGAGAGTTGGTGCAGGCTACTTCCTTATTTGAAGAAATTTCTCAAGAAGATGAGCGTCTGTATTTTGTCCGGATGGCTAAGCAATGGTTAGCGAGTGAAGATCACTTTTTATCTGCTCTTGTACCAGCTCCAAAGCAGGAGTCTGATAGACTTGCAACTCTGACAGCTGATCTACCTCTTCCTGAGGTAGAACTTCCTAAAAAGAAGGGGAGGAAGAAATGGAAATGGTTATTGTTGATTTTTCCGATTCTTTTTGTCGGAGCGATCATCATGAACTTGGTGGAGTCCAATCGGCCAATTAATGGGATCTATTATTTGTCGGTTGACAATATGGAGACAAAAACTGCTTCGCTTAATAAAGAATCCTGGATCAAGATTGATGGAGATCATGTGATAGTGAAGGAGCATGGCGAGGAGAAGACGTATCCTTTTGATCGAGAAGATATCGAGTTGACCGTCGATGGAAAGCAATATGATGGAATTTTACAATGGGGTTCTCTGTCGCTTTTCGAGCAGTCTGACTCTTCACATGATATTCGCACTTACGTGAGTCGGTACAGCCCGATGTATGACGGCTACGAAAAAGGAACGGTCAGAGTTGAAAAACATTAAAAAGTGCTAAATGGCGTAAGCTAAAAAGTGTAGCTGGAAGTCTGAGGAAAAAAATGGATTCAAGAAAATTGAAAAAATCAATCTTTAAAGCCAGTTTTGAAGAGAGTCTCAATCTCGAAGATGATGGGTTTGTAAAGTTACAGCAAGAGCAACATGATAAGACAGCGAAATTTTTTAAGAATGGGTATGCTTCTCTTTGGTTTCGAATTCGAAGTTTGATTTTATCCCTTATTTTCCCTGTCGGTTTTAACTTCTTTCTGCTGATTGTATCAATGGAATTTCATGAAAGTAAGACGTTAACTCTTCCAATAGCTAAGCATGAATCCTTAACAGTAAATGTATTTTTAATCTTGGTTCTCATTTGGCTTTCCTTTGTTGTGATTGGAAAGTGGTTGAAACGAGCTTACCTGTTACCATATCGCTATCAGTTTCACGTTTTTACGTTTATGGTTTGGTTCTTATTGGAAATGGATCTAGTTGTTTTTGACATTTTATTGGCAAATCTATCAACTTTTGAAATCATTGCTATTTATGGAATCATGATGATAGCAACTTACATGCTATTCACAATTGCGCTAGCAGGATTAAGAAAACTTATGTATGCAGAGCTTTCTGAAGATACTTTCCTTTATAAGATTGCAAAAATGATTTCTCTTTATGGGATGGCTATTTTAGGAATAGGGATCATTATCAAGCATATTTTAGGCATCTTTACATTAGACGTTTCAACTTCCATCAAAGCATTTGGCTTTTTATTGATGTGGATCTTTTGTAATATAGTAGTGATTGCTATCAGTGCTTTTATAGGTTTACCATACTTCCTCCAAGCCTACTACAAATGGAAATATCCTGAAGAATACCGTGAATGGGAAGGCAAGTCTGTAGAAGAATGGTATGGCAAAAAGTATTTGAAGAAACACAAGGAGTTATTAAATAATGAATAAGAATTTTAAAGAGATGTCGTTTGATGAATTGAAATGCTACCGTAGAGAAGGTTTATGGAGATCTTTGGGCTTATTACTGGTCATTATTTTAGTGATTACGGGAATGGTCTTGATGGAAGTGAACCATGTTTCTCCTTCCAATCAGAATCGTTTTCGAGTTATTGGGTTGACCACGGTCGTTGCGCTCTTTGGCTACCTTATGCCTCTGATAGCAGCAAATCGCGTGATGTTAGACCATCCGGATTGGGTCAAGAAATCAGGTTTCCGAGCGAAAATTCCTTTGCCAATGGATTGGCATGTCAAAAGGCTTTGTGTCCTTGGAGCGAGTCTCTTGGTGATTGGAGTAGGATTTGCCTCGTCATACAAACCACAAGTTCAGCAGACAAATCTGAAGGATCAACAAGACAACATCCAAGTCAATAATGTAATCAATTTGCCTGATATTGAAGTGCCTACAAGTGATAGTCAGGACTAGTAAGTGAAAGATTGAATCTAAAAGGGGAATTGGAAAAGATTTATTGGAATGCCTTTATTTTCTGCAATAGTCTATCTACTTTGTATCTTTCTTCCAGCAGTCTTTAAGGGAATAAGACTAGATGGAGATGGGGATGTTGCCTATCAATGGTTAAATTTACCTCTTTTGTTTGTTCTACTTTTATTTTATTTGGTCTACATTTTCTATTCGTTTAAATATCGAAAGAAAAAAATGATCTTGAAATATCTCACTTATTGTTATATGTACCTTTTTTTACTATTTATGGAATTAGAGTTTGTATTAATTGGGATTTTTTGCAGAAAACTTCTTGTTTTTTTATCAGCTGGATTAACGATAGTTGTTGTGATATATCTCTTTAGGACGGTCCCTAAAAAGATAAAGACTGCGGTTGAAGAAAGAAAACCCTATGCTTCCTTGGCTGCCCTAGCAACAGAAAAAATTACAGATCAATTATTAATCTGGGGTGGAAGTGGAGTTACAGCGGGTTTGGTATTGTTTGATCGTTCCAATAATACAAACGTAAGAGGAAGCATTGATGCCATCTTAACACCATTCTGCCCCGCTATTATGGCTGTCGCTCTTTATGTATTCTTTTTAGAAATAGTAGGGGGCTATTACCTATTTTTGTACTATGAACAATACAAAGAAAAATATGATATTTTAACAAAGGTTTAGCCCAAGAAAAACCTCTAGAACAGTGCCCACTCGGTGCTGTTTTTTTGCTTTCTGCTACAAATTTGTGGAAGAGATTTTACTAGAGAACTAGCTTGGAAATGTGATATAATAAAGGTCATGGCAAACAATAATCAATCAAAAAAAACACGGTCGACAAGACGACTGTCCAAAGCAGAATTAGAAAGAAAAAAAGCAATTCATCGCATGATTGCGACCATTCTGATTAGTCTGGTCTTAATTTTTGCGGCCTTGAAATTGGGGGCAGTAGGGGTCTTAGCCTACAATTTGATCCGACTCTTTGTTGGAAGTTTAGCCTATTTGGCTATTTTAGCGACCTTTTTCTACCTTTATGCCTTTAAGTGGCTGGATAAACACGAAGGGGTGATTTCAGGATTCCTAAGCTTCTTTGTTGGGGTTCTTTTGATGTTTCAGGCCTTCTTTGTATCCTCCCTTCATTTAGACAATAATGGAATCAAGGTCACTTTTTCAAGAATCATGGCAGACTTGATTCATCTGCGGGTGGAGAGTTTTGCTGGTGGTGGTATGATCGGTGCCCTTCTTTATGCTCCGATTTCCTTCCTGTTTTCAAATATTGGCTCTTATTTTATCGGTCTGCTCTTTATTGGGTTGGGGATCCTCTTGATGAGCCCTTACTCCATCTATGATTTGTTTGAAAAGGGGTCCGAAGCCTTCCATGCTTCTATGGAAAAACGTAAAGAGCGTCGCGAACAGAAATTCCTTGAAAAAGAAGCAAGAGTTGCCGAGGAAGCTGCTGCAGCTGAAAGAGAGCAAGAAGAAGCAAGAGCTGTTCTTCCAACTCCCCTTTCAATGGAAGGGCACCCTGTAGATCCTGAAACAGGAGAGGTATTGGCGGAAGAGCCGTTCACAGAGCCCTTCCCAGAAGCTGAAATTGTCGCACCAGCAACACCAGAGATCTACCTGCCAGATGAAGAATGGCCGGAAGAGCCTGAAGAATATGAAGAGCTTCCGGTAGCCGAAGAATTCGAGGACGATGGGGAGGAAGTTCAGGTGGACTTCACGCCTAAGGAACTCCTTCAGTACAAGCTTCCAACGATTGATCTCTTTGCGCCTGATAAACCCAAAAATCAATCCAAAGAGAAAAACATCGTTCGCCAGAATATCCGCATTCTGGAAGAAACCTTTGCAAGCTTTAACATCAAGGCGACAGTGGAGCGGGCGGAGATCGGTCCTTCTGTTACCAAGTATGAGGTTAAGCCGGCTGTCGGTGTGCGGGTCAACCGCATCTCCAATCTAGCAGATGATTTGGCCCTAGCCCTAGCAGCCAAGGATGTGCGGATCGAAGCGCCGATTCCAGGGAAGTCTCTGGTCGGGATTGAAGTGCCCAACTCAGAGATTGCGACCGTTTCCTTCCGTGAATTGTGGGAGCAGTCCAAAACTGATCCTGCCAAACTCCTTGAGATTCCTCTTGGGAAGGCTGTAGATGGTTCTGCTCGGACCTTTGATTTGGCCCGGATGCCCCACCTCTTGGTAGCTGGTTCTACCGGATCTGGTAAGTCAGTAGCGGTCAATGGGATTATTTCGAGTATCTTGATGAAGGCCCGTCCGGACGAAGTCAAATTTATGATGGTCGATCCTAAGATGGTGGAGCTTTCTGTCTACAATGATATTCCTCATCTCTTGATTCCAGTGGTGACCAATCCACGCAAGGCCAGTCGGGCCCTACAAAAGGTTGTCGATGAGATGGAAAATCGCTATGAGCTCTTCTCGAAAGTGGGTGCTCGGAATATTGCTGGCTTTAATGCCAAGGTTGCGGAGTACAATGCCCAGTCTGAGATGAAGCAAGTGCCGCTTCCATTGATTGTGGTCATTGTCGATGAGTTGGCAGACTTGATGATGGTCGCAAGTAAAGAAGTGGAAGATGCCATTATTCGCCTTGGACAAAAGGCGCGTGCGGCTGGGATCCACATGATTCTTGCGACTCAACGGCCATCGGTTGACGTTATCTCAGGTTTGATCAAGGCCAATGTGCCTTCTCGTGTCGCTTTTGCGGTATCGTCTGGGACCGACTCACGGACCATCTTGGATGAAAATGGGGCAGAGAAACTACTCGGTCGCGGAGACATGCTCTTTAAACCGATCGATGAAAACCACCCGATTCGTCTGCAAGGATCCTTTATCTCAGATGACGATGTGGAGCGGATTGTCAACTTTGTCAAGGAGCAGGCAGAAGCCGATTATGATGATGCCTTTGATCCAGGCGAAGTATCCGAATCAGACTTTGATGGAGGCATGGGTGGCTCTGATGAAGGCGATCCTCTCTTTGAAGAGGCCAAGGCGCTCGTGGTTGAAACTCAAAAAGCCAGTGCTTCGATGATTCAGCGCCGCTTGTCAGTTGGCTTTAACCGAGCGACTCGCCTCATGGAAGAGTTGGAAGCAGCCGGTGTGATTGGACCTGCTGAAGGAACCAAGCCTCGGAAAGTATTGCAACAATCATAAGGATAGGGAAAAAGGGCGCTTGTCCCAATCCCTTTTCTTTTTATAGAAAATAGAAAGTAGGACCAGATGAAGTTAGACATGATTCATCATATTGCTATAATTGGACGGGATCGCGATGCCATGTTGCATTTCTATGTGGACCAGTTGGGCTTTGCGATTGTCAGTGAATATGACCGTCCTGAACGCGGAGATATCTTGATCAATCTCCGTCAGGGCCAGCTGACTTTAGAACTCTTTATCAAACCGACGGCCCCAGAACGGCCAAAGCTTCCCTTGCCCGAGCATGCGGGACTGCGTCATCTTGCCTTTAAAGTGGAAGATGTCGAGGCGTATCTAGCTAGATTGGATCAGCTAGGTATTGAGAATACAGGCCTTCGCTATGATGACTTTGATGGTAAGAAAATGGCATTTTTCTTCGATCCAGAAGGATTGCCCTTGGAAATACATGAGTGAGGAAAGCGATGGATAGATTAGAAGGACTCAGTCAGGAAGAAGTAGCGAAAAAGATCCAAGAGGGCAAGCAAAATAAGGTCACAATCAAGACAGAAAAAAGCCTAGGACAGATTATTCGAGACAATGTCTTTACTTACTTTAATCTGATATTCCTGGTCTTGGCGGCCTTGCTTGTAGCAGTGAAATCTTGGAACAATCTCTTGTTTGTCCCGATTGTCGTGGTCAACTCCTTAGTTGGTATTGTGCAGGAAGTCCGCTCTAGACGGATCTTGCGTCAGATGCAATTTCTACACATGAGTGAGGCGATCGCTCTTCGCGAAGGCAAAGAAGTCGCTCTACCTATCGATCAGCTGGTGGAGGGTGATCTCGTTCGCTTTCAAGCTGGAGATCAGATCTATGCGGATGGGGTCTTGCTGGAGGGCGAGCTAAAAGTCGATGAATCGCAATTGACAGGTGAAGCCGATGAGGTCAAAAAAGGAGCGCAAGATGCGCTCATGTCAGGTAGCTTTGTGATTGCTGGTCAAGGACTGGCACGATTGGAAAAAGTGGGGAATGACTCCTACATCAACCAATTGAGCTTGGAAGCCAAGCAAGTCAAGTCCCATGAGGAATCTGATATGGTTCATGCGGTTAACCGCATCGTAGGGATCATTGGTCTCCTTATCATTCCGCTAGGTTCCCTCCTTTTTCTTCGTAGCTATATCAGCCTAGGTGACAGCCTTAAGCTCAGTGTGACTTCAACAGTCGGAGCCTTGATCGGGATGATTCCAGAAGGTTTGTACCTCTTGATGACCTTGGCACTGGCTCTGGGAGCAGTCAGATTGGCCAAGGAGAAGGTCTTGCTCAATAGCATGAAGGGGATTGAGACCTTATCGCGCGTGGATGTCCTTTGTGTCGATAAGACAGGGACCATTACAGAGCCTGGTATGGAAGTGACAGAGATTCGTCCGGTTAAAGGCGCTCAAGACTTGGAAGCTCTAGCTCAGTATGTAGAAGCTAGTATGGATCAAAACGATACCATGGATGCGATCCGAAAATTCCACAAGACCCCAGTCAACCAGCCTTGGAAGACTCTTGAAATACTGCCCTTTACGTCCAAGAAAAAGTATGGGGCCATTGCCTTTGAATCGGGGATCTATGTATTAGGCGCACCAGAATTTGTTTTACGAGAGGGCTTCTCTGAGCTTGAACAAGAGATAGCTCCTGCTACTCAGGCAGGGAATCGGGTCTTGGCCTTTGGGAAATATAAGGGAGAACACCTGGGAGAGACTTTAGAAGCTCCTGTAGACTTGGTAGCCTGGATTATTCTCTCCAATCCTTTGAGAAAAAATGCCAAAGAAACCTTCGCCTACTTTAAACAACAAGGAGTGACCATTAAGGTTATCTCAGGGGACAACCCTGCTACAGTCTCAGCTATTGCACAAAAAGCAGGCATTAAAGGAGCAGAAGATATAATCGATGCCAGAACCTTACTGACGGAAGAAGATTTGCACCAAGCGGCGAGCCAATATACGGTCTTTGGTCGGGTGACACCAGAGCAAAAGAAAAGCCTTGTAGAAGGCTTGCAGGCAAAGGGGCATAAAGTCGCCATGACCGGAGATGGCGTCAACGATATTCTGGCCCTCAAAACAGCGGATTGTAGTATTGCGATGGAATCTGGAAACGATGCGACCAAGAAGATGGCGCAAGTGGTCTTACTGGATTCTGACTTTGGGAAGATGCCGTCCATCGTGGCAGAAGGGCGGCGGGTAGTCAATAATATTCAACGATCAGCCAGTCTATTTTTGATCAAGAATATCTTTTCCATTTTGTTGGCCATCTCAGTGACGCTTTTAGCCTTCACTTATCCCATCATGCCGTCGCAGATGTCCTTGATCAGCGGTTTTACGATTGGGATTCCAGGATTCTTTCTAGCTCTTGAGCCCAATAGCGAGCGCATCAAAGGGCGCTTTATCGAAACGGTCTTTAAAAATGCACTGCCTGCGGCCTTGACGGATTTTATACTGATCTTCAGTCTGGTCTTGCTGTCTTCAGCATTTGGCATGAGGTCGGAAGAACTCTCGAGTGCAGCCATCTGCTTGATGGCCTTCGTAGGCTTTACCATCATCTACCAAGAATCCCAGCCTCTCAATCACTACAAGAGACTGGTTCTTCTAGGAAATATCCTAGCCTTCCTAGTTTCAAGTAGTGTTCTAGGGAAATTCTTTAACATGAGCCCCTTGAGGATCCAAACACTGGTTATCTGCGCCATCATGGCCGTTCTTGCTCTCATCTTGATTCAAGTCTTCAAGAAACTAGTGGGCTGGTTCTTTCATCGGAAAAAATAAAAGAAAAGAGCAAAACAGATAAAATAGTTTCGATTGGATGACGATATTTTTACTGTTCAGTTAGTTCTAGAAAATAGGCATCCCATTCTTGTGCTTCGGCTTTTGAAAGTAACAATGAAACCGAATGGATAACATTATCATGGAGAGATCTCCCTTTCTTTGGATCTTCCCAAATACTTTGATAGATGGCCTTTAATTCTAGTAAGTATAATTTTTGAAATGCAAAATAGTTAGGGAAATGTTTTTCGAATAGAAGTGTTAGCAGTTGTTTGCTAGCACTTTTTTCTTTTCTACTGATTAAGACAGATACTAAATTTAAAATCGTATCGATTTTGATTCGATCTAGATTGTTATTAAGTTTGTCCGGTGTATTTTCCAAAATTGTATCTGTAAAGAGAACAATAGCCTCAGTTGTGAAATAGGAGACCACACTTCCCATTAACCCAATGTCAAGATTGGTCCAATAATCTAATGAAAAAAAGTAATCCGTCAGTTCATTTACTGCCTGCTGTGAAACGGTTTTGTGCTGTTTTTCTGCAATGATAATCTCTAAAACGAGGGAGAGGATGTGGTAAATGTATTGATGCTTTGAGATCGCTAATTCTTGCAAATCATTTTTTATTTGAAGAAGTGATGGCCAATCCGAGTTTTCCATTGCCTCATCCATTCTTTTTTTCAAGGTTAAAAACTCAGCACTATGGAAATCACTCCAATCAAAGATCTCATTAATCTCCACAATCATGTACCCCAATAATTGAAGCAATATATCATTGGATAGATTGGTTTTCCCATTTTCAAAATCAGAAATACTCGAAGCAGAACCAGCGATATTCCCAAGTTCTCTTAAGGAGATTTTTCTTTGTTTTCGAATCAATTTAAATTTTTCTCTAATGTCCATTTGTTCGGATTTCCGTAATTTTTTACATACTATTTTTTTATATTATATACTATATCTATAAAAAGGGAAAGGAGAAAAATAATGATTATTGAAACAATAGTTAACCATGATATGGATGAAGCAATTGAAATCAAGAATCTAATTTGTGGATCTGCTTGTTAGAAATACAAATATGTTAATTGTTTTATCCATATTTTAAGGGGGGGACAATTGTTTTAAATTGGAACCCCTTATTTATTAAAAATATAAGATTTAAGAGAATAAAATTGAACTATAGAATCATTATTGAGGAGACAATTATGCTTTATTCACCATATGTAATATCATTTGAAAAAGAAGAATATAAATATTTGTTCAATACAAAAAATAATTTGTCTATAAAAATAGAAAATAAGTTATTAAAAAAAATAAAAACAGATAATAAAACGAAAGATCAATTGATTTCGTTTTTAGAATCACATCATTTTTTGAAAGAGAATGATGAGCTAGCGAATATGATAAAAATTTTTAAAGAGAGGGATGAAAAGACATTAAGAATTACAATTTTAGCACATGGAGATTGTAATTTTAGATGTAAGTATTGTTATGAAAAATTTTCGAATTGTGATATAAGTGCTAAATATGAAAGTATTTTACATTTTATAAAGAAAAAATTAAGTGAGCATCCTTTTAAAGATTTACATGTTTCTTGGTTTGGAGGAGAACCGCTTTTGGGTTATAAGGAAATACTAAGAATTTCAGAGGAATTAATAAAATATGCTAAACTAATTGGTGTTAATTATCATTCAGATATGACTACAAATGGTTACCTACTAAATCGTACTATTTTGAATAGATTGATAACTCAGTGCAAAGTAACAAACTATCAAATTACTGTTGATGGATCGAAAAAAGGGCATGATAATCAAAGAGTCTTGAAGAATGGTCAAGGCACGTATGAGCGAATTCTAAAAAATTTAAAAAATGCTACCAAGCTTGATTTGGAATTTAATATTTTTATTCGTTTAAATGTTTCAAAAGAAAACTATGATGATGTATGTAAGTTTTTAGAGGAAGATGCTCAAGACTTTAAAGGTGATGAGAGGTTTAAAATGCTCTTTCGAAATGTAGGAGATTGGGGATGTGGAGATAGATCTAAAGGTTATGAAGTTCAATTATATGATAAAGATGTATCTTTTGGACTCTCAAAATTAGCAATAAAAATGGGATATAATCTATTTGATGATATAGTTTTCAATAGTAATTATAATGCGTGCTACGCTCAGAAACCTCATTCATATACTATCGATACGAAAGGCAATTTGTTAAAATGTACTGTTGCATTATATAATCCTGAGAACATAATTGGTGAATTAGGTAATTCATCAATAAATCAACTGAATAATAAGTTGTGGATTAATTCGTATAAATTTCGTGATGAGTGTCAAAAATGTAATTTATTATTAATTTGTAAAGGAGGAACGTGTCCAAAAAGAGATATTTTTTATGAAATTTCTTTTGAAGAAAAGTGTAGTCGAATGAAACAGAAGATAATGAATAATTTTGAATTATCTATTTTATCGAATAGAATTAATTATGAATTGAGGTCAGAGTAGAATGAAAATCATTTTAAAAAGTTTATCTAAATGGAAATTGATGTTATATGTTCTATTTGCTATCTTGTATTCACTTCAAGGGCTTTTATTATCGCTTATTATTCAGTTCGCAGGTGAAATTAATCCGCGAGATAAGGGAGCCTTACTTGTCTTTGGTATAGGAGGAATAGCTCTTTTTGTATTGATCTATGCTTGTATGTATATCGATAATCTTCTTGTTCGATCGATCATCAAAGAATTTAATATATTGATCTCAGAGAGAACGTTAACCTACTTTCATCTAAAAAAATTAGAGTATACAGAGGCAGAGTTAAACTCATTTTTAACACAGGATATTCCGATGTTTTGGCAAGAATTTTTGACTCCTATGCTCATTTATCCAGTATTTGGCTTATCCATTCTAGCATCTATAGTCTATCTCATCATGCAGAACTTTTTTATTGGTTGTCTCTTTACAATAGGTGGTTTCTTGATGATCATTCCTCAGTTTGTATTTAACAAACTCCTACAAAAACGTGGGGAGGAGCTAAGTAAGGCAAGAAAGAAAAGTTTATCAAGTATCACCGATTTTAGCAAAGGAATTCAAACCATCCAAAGCAATCAAGCGGGAACTGAATTTTCTCAACATGTTCTGAAAGAAATTAGTGAAACGGAGCATCAACAATATACCTACTATACGACTCACAATTTAGTCATGTTTTGGACGGGTCCCTTAAAAGGATTAGGATTGATTGGCCCCTTGTTAACGGGTTTATTGCTTCTTCCTTCTACGACCTTGTCTTTGACAACACTCATCGCCATGATGACGGCTTCTATGAATTTAATCTCCCCTTTGCAACAATTATTAGAAATGACATCTAATTTGCAAGGCTCAACGGTTGTCAAAAAGAAAGTTGTGTCGATTTTGGAAATGCCTGAAGTGAATGAGACGACAACTATTTTAGAACCTTTGAAAGAAAAGCTAAGTATTCAGATCGATGATTTAACAAAGACATTTGGAGACCATTTGATCTTTAGAAATACAAACCTGACAATTGATGCTTGTCAGAAAGTACTTCTCACGGGTGCCAGTGGAAGTGGCAAAACTTCCCTGTTTCACTTATTATGTGGAGAAGATAAGGAATATAGTGGAAGTATTGAATTGATAAATAGAAAAGGAAAATCTTGCTATCCTTCTTACGACAGGGTCAATCTCATTCATCAAAAACCTTATCTATTTAAGGGGACTGTAAGAGAAAATTTGACTCTATTTCAGGAGTTCTCAGATGACCAACTTCAAAAAGCTTTAGAATCTGTTCATCTTTGGGACGAATTGGCTGGAGATTTAGAGTATCAAGTAGATCCACAGAATTTATCTGGAGGACAAATGATGAAACTAGAAATTGCACGGTGTATTCTCCGACCAAAACCCATTTTGTTAGCCGATGAGGTGACAGCAGCATTAGATGAAACAAATGCAAGAGAGATTCGAAAAATATTGGCTCAACAAAAGTGTACCTTAATAGAAATCGCTCATAAATACCAGAAAGAAGATTACGATTCTATTTATCAGATTGTCGATCATAAAATTATAAAAATGAATCATTAACAATGGTAAAGACTTCCTAATTCATTCAAATCGTCGTAGTTTGTCAAAAAAATACCACCTTGAAATGAAGCAAGATGGTATCTTTTTCAGTATTAGATAAACAAACTAGCGGTTAAGATCAGATAGAGCAAGAAGGTGACCAGAAATCCAGCGCGCCAGAAGTATTTGATAAATTTCGGATAATAAAAACTCTTTTTCTTTTTTAAGAAATAAATCGTTAGCCCCAAGGCTAAAAGCGAAAGGCTCAAGGCTAATAGTGGTAAGAGGCTGTGGTAAAAGGCGCTGTCTGAGATCAGGTAGTACTCCAAGGCAAATAAAGGAAAGGCAATATCGGTCGATCGCCATCCTCTTTTTTGGAGTTTAAAGAGGTGAACAATGATACCGCTCAGAATCAGCGTTAAAAAAATAAATAATACAGAAGCAAATTTGATTAACATAGCTTCATTCTATCATAAAACGAAAAAAAAGTTTACTATATTTTAATTTTTTCTTGCAAAAAAAGAGAAATCGTGTATAATAGAAAGGTATGCACAAAGCATACTTGTGGGAGGTAAAAATCTGTAATTACCGCCAAAACCACAAAGGAGGATTTAAGAAATGGCTAAAAAAGTCGAAAAACTTGTAAAATTGCAAATCCCTGCTGGTAAAGCTACTCCAGCTCCACCGGTTGGTCCAGCGCTTGGTCAAGCAGGTATCAACATCATGGGATTCACTAAAGAGTTTAACGCTCGTACAGCTGATCAAGCTGGTATGATCATCCCAGTTGTTATCACTGTTTATGAAGACAAATCATTCGATTTCGTTACAAAAACACCACCAGCTGCTGTTCTTTTGAAAAAAGCTGCAGGTGTTGAAAAAGGTTCAGGTACACCGAACAAAACGAAAGTTGCAACTGTAACTCGTGCACAAGTACAACAAATCGCTGAAACTAAGATGCCAGATTTGAACGCTGCAAACATTGAGTCTGCAATGCGTATGATCGAAGGTACTGCTCGTTCTATGGGATTCACTGTTACTGACTAATTGTAACAATCCTATTTGCCCGCAATACACTTGATCAAATGACGAGTGACGTGGGAGATGAAAATCGATATGACCACATTACAAGGAGAAAGATAAAATGGCTAAAAAAAGCAAACAACTTCGTGCTGCTCTTGAAAAAATCGACAGCACAAAAGTCTACAGCGTAGAAGAAGCTGTAGCTCTTGCAAAAGAAACTAACTTTGCAAAATTTGATGCAACTGTAGAAGTTGCTTACAACTTGAACATCGACGTGAAAAAAGCTGACCAACAAATCCGTGGTGCAATGGTATTGCCAAACGGAACTGGTAAAACAGCTCGCGTTCTTGTATTTGCACGTGGTGCAAAAGCTGAAGAAGCAAAAGCTGCTGGTGCAGACTTCGTAGGTGAAGATGACCTTGTTGCGAAAATCAACGATGGTTGGTTGGACTTCGACGTAGTTATCGCTACACCTGACATGATGGCTCTTGTTGGACGTCTTGGACGTGTCCTTGGACCTCGTAACTTGATGCCAAACCCTAAAACTGGTACAGTAACAATGGATGTTGCGAAAGCAGTTGAAGAGTCTAAAGGTGGTAAAATCACTTACCGTGCTGATAAAGCAGGTATCGTTCAAGCGATCATCGGTAAAGTTTCATTCGATGATACTAAATTGGTTGAAAACTTTAAAGCTTTCAACGACACAATCCAAAAAGCAAAACCAGCTACAGCTAAAGGTACTTACGTAACTAGCTTGACTTTGACTACAACTCAAGGTCCTGGTATCAAAGTGGACGTTAACTCACTTTAATTGAAATGAAAAGCTGCCTTTGGGTAGCTTTTTTTGTACGCCATTTTTATTTGCTACAGTTGGTAAAACCAATCGGATGGAAAAAAGAAAATTTTGATGGATATGACTATATAAAAAACGTAATTTATGGTAAAATAATACAGATCAAAAAAGGAGAGAGAAAATGGTAGAACCTAAGTATAAACGTATCTTAATCAAGCTATCTGGTGAGGCTCTTGCCGGCGAACGTGGTGTCGGAATCGATATCAAAACTGTCCAAAATATGGCCCAAGAAATCAAGGAAGTTCACGAACTTGGAATTGAAATTGCCTTGGTGATTGGAGGGGGAAACCTTTGGCGTGGAGAACCTGCTGCTGAAGCAGGGATGGATCGTGTCCAAGCAGACTACACAGGTATGCTCGGTACTGTCATGAACGCTCTTGTGATGGCTGATTCGCTTCAACAAGTTGGCGTGGATACCCGTGTTCAAACTGCGATTGCTATGCAACAAGTTGCAGAACCATATATCCGTGGTCGTGCCCTTCGTCACCTTGAAAAAGATCGGATCGTGATCTTTGGTGCAGGGATCGGTTCTCCTTACTTCTCAACAGATACGACCGCAGCCCTTCGTGCAGCTGAGATTGAAGCAGATGCCATTCTCATGGCCAAAAATGGGGTCGATGGTGTTTACAATGCCGATCCGAAAAAAGATGCTTCAGCTGTGAAATTTGAGGAATTGACTCACCGTGATGTGATCAACAAAGGTCTTCGCATCATGGACTCAACAGCCTCTACTCTCTCCATGGACAACGACATTGACTTGGTTGTCTTTAATATGAATGAACCAGGCAATATCAAACGCGTTGTCTTTGGTGAAAATATCGGTACAACCGTATCGAATAACGTAGAAAAATAATAGAAAATAGAGGAAGATTATGGCAAACCCAATCGTAGAAAAAGCAAAAGAAAGAATGACCCAGTCTCACCAAAGTTTGGGACGTGAATTTGGTAGCATCCGTGCTGGACGTGCAAATGCAAGTCTTTTGGATCGTATTTTCGTAGAATACTACGGAGTAGAGACTCCTTTGAACCAATTGGCATCTATCACTATTCCAGAAGCGCGTGTCTTGTTGATCACACCATTTGATAAATCATCTTTGAAAGACATCGAGCACAGCATCAATGCTTCTGACCTTGGTATCACTCCAGCCAACGATGGATCTGTTATCCGCTTGGTTATCCCAGCTTTGACAGAAGAAACTCGTCGTGACTTGGCAAAAGAAGTGAAAAAAGTGGGTGAAAATGCTAAAGTAGCGATCCGTAACATCCGTCGCGATGCTATGGATGAAGCGAAGAAACAAGAAAAAGCAAAAGAAATCACAGAAGATGAATTGAAAGGTCTTGAAAAAGAGATCCAAAAAGTTACGGATGATGCTGTCAAACATGTGGATGAAATGACAGCGCACAAAGAAAAAGAATTGATGGAAGTTTAATCCATCCCAACCATTACAGGAAAGAAAGACTCAGTTGGCACTGCTGGCTGGGTTTTATTTCCATTATTCTTGTGAAGAGGCAAGAGGAAAGAAGGAAACATGAATACGAATCTAGCAAGCTACATCATGGGAATGGTCATCGATGAAAATGATCACTTCTATTTTGTTCAAAAAGATGGCCAGACCTACGCGCTTGATAAAGCAGAAGGCCCACATCAAGTCGGAGAAAGTGTCAAGGGCTTTGCCTATACAGATATGAAGCAAAAACTCCGACTCACGACACTTGAAGTTACAGCAACTCAAGAAAGCTTTGGCTGGGGGACAGTCACAGAAGTGCGCAAAGATTTGGGAGTCTTTGTGGATACAGGGCTTCCAGATAAGCAGATTGTTGTCTCACTAGATATCCTACCGGAGATCAAAGATCTATGGCCTAAAAAGGGCGATCGTCTCTATATTCGCTTAGAAGTTGATAAGAAAGATCGGATTTGGGGGATCTTAGCCTACCAGGAAGATTTCCAGCGTTTGGCTCGTCCAGCCTATAACAATATGCAAAACCAAAACTGGCCAGCCATTGTCTACCGCTTGAAATTGTCTGGAACCTTTGTTTACCTTCCAGAGAACAATATGCTGGGCTTTATCCACCCAAGTGAGCGCTATGCAGAACCTCGTTTGGGAGAGGTCTTAAATGCCCGCGTTATTGGTTTTCGTGAGGTGGACCGGACCTTGAATCTATCTTTGAAGCCACGCTCCTTTGAGATGTTGGAAAACGATGCCCAAATGATTTTGACCTATTTGGAAGCCAATGGAGGCTTTATGACCTTGAATGATAAGTCCTCTCCAGAAGAGGTCAAGGCGACTTTTGGGATTTCAAAAGGCCAGTTCAAAAAGGCTTTGGGTGGTTTGATGAAGGCCAAAAAAATCAAGCAAGACCAGTTTGGAACAGAGTTAATCTAAGAGGAGGCTTATGCGAAAATCATTTTATACTTGGCTGATGACGGAGCGCAATCCTAAAAGCAATGCTCCTAAGGCCATTCTAGCAGATCTTGCATTTCACGAGTCTGCTTTTCCCAAGCATACAGATGACTTCGATGAGGTCAGTCGCTATCTAGAAGAGCATGCCAGCTTTTCCTTTAATCTTGGCGATTTTGATGCGATTTGGGAAGAATACCAAGCCCACTAGAGAAGGATAGGTCGAGGATGGTTTTTTCTCGGCCTCTTTGTTATAATAATAGAAAAACACAGGTAGAGAGGTTCTTTATTTGCAAGAACATTCAGTTGAAATTACATTAACGCATCCAGACGATCTCTTTCATTTGTTTGGATCTAACGAACGCCATCTCCGTTTGATGGAGCAAGAATTTGGGGTGACTATTCATGCCCGAACAGAAATCGTCCAAATCATTGGGGAAGAAGAAAGCTGCGAGCAGGTTCGTCAAGTCATCCAGGCTCTTTTGGTCCTCGTTAACCGTGGCATGACCATTGGAACGCCGGATGTGGTGACCGCCATTACCATGGTGAGAAATGGTGAATTGGATAAGTTCATCGCTCTCTATGAAGAAGAGATTATCAAGGATAGTTACGGCAAGCCCATTCGGGTTAAAACGCTTGGTCAAAAGATCTATGTCGATAGTGTCAAGAACCATGATGTCACTTTTGGGATTGGACCAGCGGGGACTGGGAAAACCTTCCTAGCAGTGACTTTGGCTGTGACAGCCCTCAAGCGTGGTCAGGTCAAGCGGATCATTTTGACGCGTCCTGCTGTAGAAGCTGGCGAGAGCCTTGGTTTCCTACCAGGGGATCTTAAAGAAAAAGTAGACCCTTATCTACGACCGGTCTATGATGCTCTCTACCAGATTTTAGGGAAAGACCAAACAACTCGGATGATGGAGCGGGAGATTATCGAGATTGCGCCTTTGGCTTATATGCGGGGGCGGACCTTGGACGATGCCTTTGTCATCCTCGATGAAGCGCAAAATACCACCATCATGCAGATGAAGATGTTTTTGACCCGTCTTGGTTTTAACTCTAAGATGATTGTCAATGGAGATACCAGCCAGATTGACCTTCCTCGAAATGTCAAATCCGGCTTGATTGATGCTCAGGAGAAATTGAAGAACATTTCTCAAATTGACTTTGTGCATTTCTCTGCCAAGGATGTTGTTCGCCATCCTGTAGTAGCAGAAATTATCCGGGCCTACGAGCCCATCCCAAATCCAGTCCTCAAAGAAAAACTGGATGTGGAAGAAGAAGCAGAATAAAAAGGCAAAGATCATCGGATCTTTGCCTTTTTTATGTTAGTTTAAACCAATTCATCAATTGGTGTGAAGTCACGCTCTAAACCGGTAGCAACAGGTTGGCTTGTGATGTGACCTTGGTAAGTGGTGACCCCTTGGCGCAGGCCTTCGTCGAGGGCAATTGCCTTGTGGAAGCCATTGTCAGCTAGGGATTCGACATAAGGAAGGGTCACATTGGTAAGGGCGATGGTAGAAGTGCGAGCGACGGCCCCTGGAATATTGGCTACAGCATAGTGGAGCACGCCATGTTTTTCGTAAACTGGTTCCGTATGCGTTGTCACACGGTCTGCTGTTTCGATAACACCACCTTGGTCAACGGCCACATCGACGATGACTGAACCGGGGCGCATTTGTTTAACCATATCGTCTGTCACTAATTTAGGAGCTTTAGCACCAGGAATCAAGACAGCTCCGATGACAACATCGGCATCACGGACGCTGGCTTCAATGTTAAATGGATTGGACATAAGGGTTTGGATTTGATGACCAAAGACATCTTCCAGAACAGCCAAACGTTTAGCACTGATATCTAAGATGGTCACTTGGGCACCAAGTCCAAGGGCGATACGAGCCGCGTGGGTTCCAACGACCCCGCCTCCGATAATGGTAACTTTTCCTTTGGGAACACCTGGCACCCCACCTAGGAGGACGCCTGATCCACCTTCTTGTTTGGTCAGGAAGTGAGCACCGATTTGCACGGCCATCCGTCCAGCCACCTCACTCATTGGCACCAAGAGTGGCAATTGTCCATCTAAGTCTCGAACGGTTTCGTAGGCTACACCAGTTGTCTTGGCTGCAACCATGGCATCTGCTAATTCAGGAGCAGCAGCCATATGCAAGTAAGTAAAGAGCAAGAGGTCTTCGCGAAGGAAGCCATATTCTTCAGCGAGGGGTTCTTTGACTTTGACCACCATCTCAGCGGCCCAAGCTTCTGCAGCAGTCGCAACGATGGTTGCCCCTTGCTTCGTGTAATCTTCATCCGCAAAGCCAGAACCAAGTCCGGCATTTGTTTCCACCAAAACGTGATGACCTTTCTTCACCAAGCTTTGTACACCTGCAGGTGTCAAACCGACCCGATTTTCGTTGTTTTTAATTTCTTTAGGAATTCCAATGAGCATTCTTGCCTCCTTGCTCAGATTTAGGTGTAAAAAGGCCATTGGTGTGAGATGGCTCTCTTGACTCAATGACCTTTTCACTCCTTATCTGATTGTTTTGATTGATTTTATTGTATAGAAAAGTGGGTTAAAAAGCAAGAAAAATTTGAGCTTGCCTTCCTTTAGGTTATTTGCTAAACTAATCCCTAAAGAAGGAGTGTCAAATGGAAAATTTATATGTGAAGTTAGCGGCTTATCGAGAAATAGAGACTGAGCGCTTGCACTTGCGTCCGGTCACTCTTGAAGATGCACCGGCTATGTTTGAGTATGCTTCTGATGAAACAGTTACGCGCTACACTTTTCCAACCAATCAAAGTCTAGAAGAGACGCGTAATAATATTGCCCTCTTTTACCTAGCGAGCCCACTTGGAAGATGGGGGATCGAGCTCAAAGAAAATGGAAAATTTATCGGGACGATTGATTTACTGGATTTGGATCTTTGTCTGAAGAAGGGGAGTATCGGCTATGTTCTGAATAAAGACTATTGGAACCAAGGTCTTGCGACAGAGGCTACTAAGGCAGTCATTGCTCTGGCTTTTGAACAGTTAGGGATGAACAAGCTCATTGCCGTTCATGATAAGGACAACCCAGCTTCTGGACGGGTGATGGCAAAATCAGGAATGAAATATTCTCACGAGGAGCCCTACGCGATGCTAGACTTGCATGAAAAAGGGAGAATGGTGACGAGAGTTCATTATATCCTCACTAAGGAAGAATATTTGGCAGAAAAATGAGTCAGGATATTGACAAAAGACCTATCTCCATGATATAGTAGATAGGTACTGCTGGTTTAGCTCAGTCGGTAGAGCGCATCCATGGTAAGGATGAGGTCGCCGGTTCAATCCCGGCAACTAGCATAGCAGAAGAGAGAAGCTTAGAGAAGATCTAGGCTTCTTTTTTGCGAGTCCATCTTTAAAAGTCCGGCTTTTTTCAACAATTTTCAAAAAAACGTTGACAAGCACAGAAATCCGTGGTAAAGTTATAGCAACAAAGAGAAAGGAGAAAACCATCATGAACAAAGTAGATGTTTTGATGACACAATTGAATACACAGCTTCTCCAATCTCAGTTGAGTTCTATGTAAAAATTGAATGAACCCAAGATGGAGGAGTCTGTCTTGGGTTTTTTGTATGCATTTTTGCCTGCCTTAACTGAATTGGTGATAGGCATCAGAAGGCCCAAGTGTGGACTGAGCACCTACTCAGCTCCTTACTTGGGTTTTTTCTGTGCCATTTTGAAAAGGAGAATATATGATCAGAGCTATTTGGGAGTATATCAGGGAACGCAAGTGGCGATATATCAGTATTGCTGTTGTCCTGATTCTTTATGATTACACCTTATTGATCCCGACGCAAGTTATTCAGCGTCTAGTGGATCATCTGAGTCAGCAGACGCTGACGCAATCCAACTTTGTATGGGATATGGTCCTCTTGGTAGGATCAGCCATCCTCAATTACCTGACGGCTTTTTATTGGCAGTTGCGCCTCTTTCAGTCGTCAGTTCATTTCAAGGCGACCCTTCAGGAACAAGCTTTTCGTAAACTAGTAGCTATGCGGCGTCCCTTTTTTGAGAAATTCCGTTCAGGAGATCTCTTGACGCGGTTCACGACAGATGTCGATGGCATGGCCGACATGGCTGGTTACGGGATGATGGTGCTCTTGTTTGGCGGTGGCTTGTTTGCCTTTATTATTCCGACCATGTTTTTCATTTCTTGGCGATTAACCTTGATTTCCTTTATTCCCATGATCTTCCTTATCGTCTCGACCTATTTTTTGAGTAGAAAGCAGGAGGATTATGTTGAGCAAAACCGGGAAGCAGTCGCTCAGTTGAATGATGAAGTCTTGGAGTCCATCGAGGGGATTCGGGTCATGAGGGCCTATAGTAAACGGGACCAGCAGGTCAAACAGTTTCAGAAGAAAACAGCCAGTCTATCCAAAACAGGGGACAAAATTGCTTCTATCCAATATTCTTTTGGCCCCTTAGCCCTGTTGTTTATTGGTTTTTCGACGGTCTTACTCTTAGTATTTGGAGGCCGGTCCTTAGCAAGCGGGCAATTGAGCCTTGGCAAGTTATTGGCTTTGCAGTTGTATTTGGTCTTTTTAATTGAACCTATGTGGATGATGGCGGACCTGATCTTGGTCTATCAGACAGGGCAAATGTCCTATAAAAAATTAAAAGAAGTGATTGATGAAACGGATGATCTCGAACCAGATGGTCCTAACTATTTAGAGCAGATTGATTCGGTGCAGTTTAAGGATTATTCTTTCAGCTATCCTGGTGCTGAGCGAAAGAGTCTATCAGGCATTGATTGGACCATTCAGAAAGGACAGACAGTTGGAATTGTTGGTCGTACCGGAGCAGGAAAGACTAGTCTGGTTCGACAATTCTTGCGGCAGTACCCAGTTGGTGAGGGAGAATTCTTGGTCAACAAGCAACCGATTGTGGACTACAACCGACACTCCATTGAAGCTAAAATCGGCTATGTTTCCCAAGAACATATTTTATTCTCAAAATCCATTCGTGACAATATTGCTCTGGGTAAAAATGGTGCTAGTGAAGAGGATTTGGTGGAAGCTGTAGCCCAAGCTGCTTTTGCGGATGATCTTGAGCGGATGTCTCAGGGAATGGACACCATGATTGGTGAGAAAGGGGTCTCTGTATCAGGTGGTCAAAAACAGCGGATCTCGTTGGCACGTGCTTTTTTAAGGGATGCGGATCTCTTGCTGTTAGATGATTCCCTTTCGGCAGTAGATGCTAAGACTGAACAGGCCATTATTGACACGATTCAAAAGGAACGAAAAGACAAGACGACCCTCATTGTTTCCCATCGCTTGTCTGCTGTTCATCAGGCGGATTGGATCATCGTCTTGGATCAAGGTCGTATTGTAGAAGAAGGTAGGGCTAGTGATTTATTAGCTCAAGAGGGCTGGTATTATGAACAATACCAACGGCAACAAAAACAGGAAGGAGAATAAGATGAAAGTATTGAAACGATTATTATCGAGGATCACGCTTTATCCAACTGTCTTTCTTGCTGGCTTTATTTGCCTCTTACTAGCCACCATTTTTTCTGAATTGTCACCCTTTCTTCTCCAAAAGATGATCGATGGGCCTTTGACCGCACTGACCCACGGTGGCGGACAAGGGGACTTGCTTCAGATGGGAAGATTCTATCTCTTGGTCTTGAGCCTGGGGCAGCTGATTAGCTACATGGGCAATCGGATCTTACTGCATGGAAGTAATCAAGTAACCGCTAGTCTGAGAGACCAAGCCTTTCAAGTCATGCAAGGACTGCCTATTTCTTATTTTGATGATAAGCCGGCTGGGAAGATCGCGACAAGAATTGTCAATGATACGGAGACCTTGCGGACCCAGTTTTATAACTCTTGTATGATTTTAGTCATCTACTTGGTGCGTTTCCTCTTTATCCTAGGGATTCTCTTTTACCTGAGTCCTATGATGGGCCTTCTCTTGTGTTTGGTCTTTCCGATTTTCTATGGGATCCAGTATCTCTACAAGGTCATGACGGACCAGCCTATGAAGGATTTCTTTGATGCGCGAAGCGAGGTCAATACCCAGGTCAATGAACTCTTGCATGGTGCCAGTATGATTCAACTCTATCATCAAGAGCCTGGTGTGGTGGATGAGTTTGAAGCCACTACTCAGAAGATGTTAGGAGCCAATGATCGAATCCTCTTAGCCGATTCTATTGCTTCTTGGACCTTGACAGAATTGCTCAAGTTTTTAGTGATTGCAGGCATTTTGACTATCGCTGGGATTTCTTTCCTACAGGGTAATATCGGTGTGACGGCTGGTTTCTTATTTATCAATATTAACTATGTGATTAATCTATTTGATCTCATGGCCAATCTTAGTCGTCAATTCCCAAATATTCGGCGATCCTTAGAAACGGGGAGCCGCGTCCTTGCTTTCTTAGACCAACCGTTAGAGGCTGATGGTGCATTGGAACTGAAGATAGAAAAGGCAGAAGTCGTGTTTGACGACGTTCAATTTGCCTATGAAGAAGGCAAGCCAGTTCTGCGGGATATTGCCTTTCAAGCAAGTCCTGGGCAAACCGTCGCTCTTGTGGGTCATACTGGATCGGGTAAGTCTTCGATTATGAACCTGCTCTATCGTTTTTATGATCCTCAAGAAGGAGCGATTTTGATCGATGGTCAAGATATTCGCCAAGTCTCTCGTGAGAGCCTACGAAGCTATATGGGGATTGTCCTGCAGGATCCTTATCTATTTACAGGAACCATTGCTAGTAATGTGGCCATGAGTCAGGATCATATTGACCGGGAGGCGGTCAAAGATGCGCTGAAAAAAGTCGGGGCTTGGCCCTTTGTAGAGCGCCTTGAAAAGGGAATCGACCATCCAGTCGTAGAAAAAGGATCTGCCTTTTCAAGTGGCGAGCGCCAGTTGATTTCCTTTGCGCGGACGCTCTATATGAATCCGAAAATTCTGATTTTGGATGAGGCAACCTCTCACATTGATACGGAAACAGAAGAAATCATCCAACAAGCTATGGCGGTCCTGCAAAAGGGCCGGACCACCTTTATCATTGCCCATCGCTTGTCCACTATCCAAGATGCGGATCAGATCTTAGTCTTATCTGAAGGACGCATTGTAGAGCGTGGTAGACATGAGGAACTGGTTGTACAAGGCGGGATCTATGCCCAGATGAATGCCATCCAGCAAACAGTGGTGTAAGATGATCATCCAAAGAAAAAGTTTGAAAACCAGCCTGTATCTAGTATATAGGCTGGTTTTTGTGATATAATAAAGTGATAATAGTGAGGTGATCCAGATGTATATTGAAATGGTAGATGAGACGGGCCAAGTCTCTGACGAAATCTTAAAACAAACGCAAGAAATTTTAGAATTTGCTGCTCAAAAAATTGGGAAAGAAGACAAGGAAATGGCTGTGACTTTTGTGACCAATGAACGCAGTCATGAACTAAATCTTGAATACCGTGATACGGATCGTCCGACAGATGTCATCAGTTTAGAATACAAGCCTGAGATGGAGATTTCTTTTGATGAGGAAGACCTTGAAGAAAATCCAGAATTGGCAGAGATGATGGCGGAATTCGATACCTATATTGGTGAGCTCTTTATTTCAATTGACAAGGCGCGGGAGCAAGCGGAAGAATATGGCCATAGCTTTGAGCGCGAAATGGGATTTTTGGCAGTACATGGTTTTCTTCACATCAATGGCTATGATCACTATACGCCAGAAGAAGAAAAGGAAATGTTTGGCTTACAGGAAGAGATTTTGACAGCCTATGGACTCACAAGACAATAAGCGAAAATGGAAAAATCGGGACTTCACTTCAAGCCTGGATTTTGCGATAACAGGAATTTTCACATCGATCAAAGAAGAGCGCAATATGCGCAAGCACGCCTTATCAGCCCTTGTAGCAATGCTTGCTGGTTTGGTATTTAGGATTTCTGCGACGGAATGGCTCTTTTTATTGCTCAGCATCACTTTGGTGATTGCTTTTGAAATTATGAATTCAGCCATTGAAAATGTGGTGGATCTAGCCAGTAACTACCATTTCTCCATGTTGGCAAAGAATGCCAAAGACATGGCAGCTGGAGCGGTCCTCGTTGTATCAGGTTTTGCCTTGGTGACAGGATTGATCATTTTTGTGCCCAAATTCTGGGCCTTGGTATTTGGATAAGAGGGAGCATGCCCTCGTGAAAGGAAACTATGACATTTAAATCAGGCTTTGTAGCCATTTTAGGACGTCCCAATGTCGGGAAGTCAACATTTTTGAACCACGTCATGGGGCAAAAGATTGCCATCATGAGTGACAAGGCGCAAACAACGCGCAATAAGATTATGGGAATCTACACAACCGATAAGGAACAGATTGTCTTTATCGATACGCCAGGGATTCACAAACCCAAGACCGCGCTTGGAGACTTCATGGTAGAGTCAGCCTACAGTACCCTTCGGGAAGTCGATACCGTACTCTTCATGGTGCCAGCAGATGAAGCGCGGGGCAAGGGTGATGATATGATCATCGAACGCCTTAAAGCAGCTAAAGTGCCCGTCATCCTCGTGGTCAACAAGATCGATAAGGTGCACCCTGACCAACTTTTGGCGCAAATCGATGACTTCCGTAGTCAGATGGACTTCAAGGAAATTGTGCCGATTTCAGCCCTTCAAGGAAACAATGTTTCGCGTTTGATTGATATTTTGAGCGAAAACTTAGAAGAAGGATTCCAATATTTCCCTGCTGATCAGATTACTGACCATCCAGAGCGTTTCTTGGTTTCTGAAATGATCCGTGAAAAGGTCTTGCACTTGACGCGTGAAGAAATTCCCCACTCTGTTGCAGTAGTAGTGGATTCCATGAAGCGGGATGAAGAAACAGATAAGGTTCATATCCGTGCAACCATCATGGTGGAACGCGATAGCCAAAAAGGCATTGTCATCGGAAAAGGTGGCGCCATGCTCAAGAAGATTGGAACCCTTGCGCGGAAGGATATCGAGCTGATGCTAGGGGACAAGGTCTTCCTAGAAACTTGGGTCAAGGTCAAGAAAAATTGGCGGGATAAGAAATTAGACCTTGCCGATTTCGGATACAACGAAAAAGAATACTAAGAAGAGGTGGGCAGAAGCCTGCTTCTTGTTTTTGAAAGGAGTTCTATGCCGGAATTACCAGAAGTTGAGACCGTCCGACGCGGTCTTGAGAAATTAATTCTTGGGAAGACCATCCAATCAGTGGAAGTAAAGTATCCAAAGATGATTCAGACGGATCTGGATGCTTTTTGTCAAGATCTCCCAGGTCAAGAAATTCGATCCATGGGGCGCCGCGGGAAATACCTCTTGTTTTATCTGACGGATTTGGTCCTCATCTCGCATTTGCGGATGGAAGGCAAGTATTTCTTTTATCCAGACGAAGTCCCTCTTCGCAAGCACGCCCATGTCTTCTTTCACTTTACTGATGGCAGCACCCTGGTCTATGAAGATGTTCGCAAGTTTGGGACCATGGAAGTCTTAGTGCCTGAGTTTATAGACAGCTATTTTTTGGCGAAAAAAATTGGTCCAGAGCCAACAGAAGCGGATTTTAAAGAACCAGCCTTCCAAGCAGCTCTTAAAAAATCAAAGAAACCCATTAAATCAGCTCTTTTAGACCAAAAATTAGTGGCTGGTCTGGGCAATATCTATGTAGATGAGGTCCTTTATCGAGCCAAGGTTCACCCAGCTCGTTTGGGTCAAAGCTTGTCTGTTAGAGAAGCCAAAGCCATCCGAAAGGAAACAATCGCTGTGCTAGCTCAAGCTGTTGAAAAAGGAGGTTCCACCATTCGTTCCTATAGTAATGCTTTTGGAGAGGATGGTACCATGCAGGAAGAGCACCAAGTCTATGGAAAGACAGGTCAGCCTTGTTTGCGCTGCGGGACACCGATTGAGAAAATCCAGCTGGGGGGACGCGGAACCCATTTTTGCCCGCACTGTCAAAAGGAGAACTAGATGGCGAGAATCATTGGATTAACAGGAGGGATTGCTTCAGGAAAGTCCACTGTCACCTCCTATTTAAAAGAAAAAGGTTATCCTGTCATTGATGCTGATCGAGTGGTCCATGACTTGCAGGTACCAGGAGGGGCCCTCTACCGTGTCTTAGTGGATCATTTTGGGAAGGGGATACTCACAGAAAATGGAGAACTGGATCGCGTCGCTCTAGGTCAGCGGATTTTTTCAAATCCTAGTGAACGAGACTGGTCCAATCGCGTCCAAGGCCAGCTCATTCGTGAGGCTTTGGCAGATGCAAGAGACAGGCAAGTTGCTCAATCCGGTCTCTTTTTTATGGATATTCCCCTCTTGATCGAGCAGCACTATGAAGGGTGGTTTGAGGCTGTATGGTTGGTAGCTGTCTCAAAAGAAACCCAGCTCAAGCGCCTGATGGAACGCAACCACTTATCAGAACGGCAGGCTAAAGAACGCATCGCTGCTCAAATGCCGCTAGATGAAAAAAGAGCCCATGCGGATCTGGTCTTAGACAATAATGGCGATCTAACTGCCCTCTATGCCCAATTAGATGCAGCCCTAAAACAATTAGAAAGAAGATGATTTTATCACAAGAGAAATCAATTGGCGTAAAAATCTATATATTGCCTGGATCGGGTGCTTTTTCATCGGAGCTAGCCTTTCGTTAGTTGTGCCGTTTATGGCCCTATTTGTAGAAGAGTTGGGCGTTACGGGCAAGGCTGTTCCTTTTTATGCTGGGATTGCCGTCGCGAGTTCTTCTGTTACCTCTGCGATCATGTCTCCTATCTGGGGGAGCCTAGCCGACCGCTATGGTCGAAAACCCATGATGCTCAGGGCTTCTATTGCTATGACCCTAACCATGGGAGGGATCGCCTTTGTGCCATCCGTCTTTTGGCTCTTGGTTTTACGCTTTCTCAACGGTGTCTTTTCAGGTTTTGTCCCAAATAGTACAGCCTTGATTGCCAGTCAAGTATCAAAGGACCAATCAGGCTATGCCCTGGGGACTTTGTCGACCGGTGTCGTAGCTGGAACCTTGATGGGGCCTTTGATTGGGGGACTCATTGCTGAAAATCTGGGAATGCGCAATGTCTTTCTTTTGGTTGGTTTTTTCTTATTTCTAGTGTCCCTTTTAACCTTTTGGGGCATCGAGGAAGACTATGAGCCCATTCCAAAAGAAGAACAAAAATCCAGTTGGCAGTTGCTCATGTCCATTCAGCAAAAGGATATTCTCTTAGGCCTCTTTTTGACCAGTATGACCATTCAAATGATCGCCCAATCTATTTCTCCAATCCTGCCTCTTTATGTGCGAGCTTTAGGGCAAAGAGATAACTTGATTTTTGTATCGGGGATGATTGTTTCGGCTATGGGAGTCTCTAGTATGCTCTTTTCAGGTTGGATGGGAAAACTCGGAGACCGAATCGGGAATCACCGGCTTTTATTAATCGCCCTTCTCTATAGTGGTTGCCTTTATATTCTCTGTGCCCAAGCGCAAACGCCTCTGCAATTAGGAATCTTACGCTTCCTTTTTGGGATTGGGACTGGTGCCCTTTTACCAGGAGTTTCTGCTTTGTTAAATCGCTTAACCCCTCCTGAAGGGATCTCTCGGATCTTTAGCTACAACCAGCTCTTTTACTACTTAGGTGGCGTGTTAGGGCCAATGATGGGATCGAGTATTTTCATGCATTTTGGCTATCATTGGGTTTTTTACGGCACAGCCCTCTTGGCCTTTACCGATTTGATTTTCCTCTTATTCTTATTTAGAAAGTATTTGAAAGTGAGAGACGTACGTGCGAATTAAAGTTCAATTGACCTGCACCAGCTGTGGGAGTCAGAATTATTTGACCAGTAAAAATACCAAAACCCATCCCGAAAAGATCGAGGTCTTGAAGTATTGTCCCAAGGAAAGAAAAGTAACCTTACATATTGAATCAAAATGATTTTCATGGTATAATAGTGAGGATTTTAAGGAGTTTTGAATATGAGCGGAGCATTAACAACTATTTTACTAGTATTATCAGTATTGATTATTATCGCAATTTTTATGCAACCAACTAAAAACCAATCGAGCAACGTCTTTGACGCAAGCTCAAATGACTTGTTTGAACGTTCAAAAGCGCGCGGGTTTGAAGCCGTGATGCAGCGTTTAACAGCTATTATGATCTTCTTTTGGTTATTAATCGCGATGATCTTAATGGTACTTTCTAGTAGATAAGATAGGCTCAGACAATGTCTTTGCCTATTTTTATTTTGCAAAACAAAGACACATTTAGATAGAAAAAAGGAGGCTGGATAACCAGCAAATACATTCATGAAAACAAGTATTAAAGAATATTTACAAGAGCATGACAAAGCCCAGATCAATGATCTGGCAGCAGCTCTAGGAAAAGAAGGATCTAAGGATTTTCGTGACTTGGTCAAAACCATCTCTCTGATGGAACGCCGTCATGAGTTGAAATTCGAGGATGATGGCTCTCTTCGTTTGGCTCAAAAGAAGGCCCCAGCCATTACCCTCAAGGGGATCTTTCATGCCCATAAAAATGGCTTTGGCTTTGTCAGTTTAGAAGGCGAAGAAGAGGACCTCTTTGTTGGTCGAAATGATGTCAACCACGCCATCGATGGGGATACTGTTGAGATCGTCATTACCAAGGTAGCAGACCGAAACAAAGGAACGGCAGCAGAAGCTAAGATTATTGATGTCTTGGATCATAGCGTCAAAACGGTTGTTGGACAAATTGTTCTGGATGAGGAAAAGCCCAAATATGCCGGCTACATTCGTTCGAAAAATCAAAAAATCAGCCAGCTGATCTATGTGAAGAAGCCAGCCATCCAATTGGAAGGTACCGAAATCCTCAAGGTCGAAATTGATCAATACCCGAGCCGCAAGCACAATTATTTTGTGGCAACTGTGCGGGATGTGGTCGGTCATGTGACAGATCCTGGAATCGATGTCTTGGAAGTGCTAGAATCCATGGATATCGTCTCAGAATTTCCAGAAGAAGTGCTGAAAGAGGCTGAGCAGATTCCAGATGCACCGTCTGCAAAGGATTTAGAGGGGCGGTTGGATCTGCGAGAGGAGATTACCTTTACGATCGACGGAGCGGATGCCAAAGACTTGGACGATGCGGTCCATATCAAGCCACTCAAGAACGGCAATTTTGAGCTGGGGGTTCACATCGCAGATGTCTCTTATTACGTTACAGAAGGCTCAGCACTTGATAAGGAAGCTCTAAATCGTGCAACTTCTGTCTATGTGACCGACCGAGTAGTACCCATGCTTCCAGAACGCTTGTCCAATGGGATCTGTTCTTTAAATCCGAATGTGGACCGCCTGACCCAGTCTGCCATCATGGAGATTGATCCCCATGGAAAGGTCGTCAAGCACACCATTACCCAAACCGTCATCAATACGACTTTCCGAATGACCTATAGTGACGTCAATGATATCTTAGCAGGCGACGAAGAAAAGGCTCAAGAGTTTAAGAAAATTGTCCCAAGTATTCATCAAATGGCCACCCTGCATGGTATTCTAGAAAGCATGCGGATTCGCCGAGGAGCCCTCAATTTTGATACCAATGAGGCTAAAATCCTAGTCAATAAAGAAGGAAAACCGGTCGACATTGTCCTCCGTCAAAGAGGAATTGCGGAACGGATGATTGAGTCCTTTATGTTGATTGCCAATGAAACGGTAGCGGAACACTTTACGCGAATGAAACTGCCGTTCATCTACCGGATCCACGAAGATCCAAAGGCAGAAAAAGTACAGAAGTTTATTGACTATGCTTCTAGCTTTGGGATCCAGATCTATGGAACGGCTAGTGACATGAGCCAAGAAGCCCTGCAAGAAATTATGCGCAAGGTTGAAGGAGAACCTTATGCGGATGTCCTTTCGATGATGTTGTTGCGCTCGATGCAACAGGCCCGCTATTCAGAGCACAACCATGGCCACTATGGGCTTGCTGCGGAGTATTATACCCATTTTACTAGTCCTATCCGCCGGTATCCGGACCTGATGGTTCATCGAATGGTGCGCGAATACGGTAAATCCCAAGAATTGGCAGAACACTTTGAACAAGTCCTTCCAGACATTGCCAGCCAATCCTCTAGTCGAGAGCGCCGGGCTATTGACGCAGAGCGTGAAGTAGAAGCCATGAAGAAGGCCGAATATATGGAAGACTATGTTGGGGAAGAGTACGATGCTGTGGTTTCCAGTGTAGTGAAATTTGGCCTCTTTGTGGAGTTGCCAAATACGGTCGAAGGGTTGATCCATATTACCAATCTTCCTGAATACTACCATTTTAACGAACGAGATCTAACCCTTCGTGGGGAGAAATCGGGAGTGACTTTCCGTGTTGGTCAGCAAATCCGGATCAAGGTCGAAAGAGCTGACAAGATGACCGGAGAGATTGATTTCTCTTATATTCCAAGTGAATGGGATATCGTCGAAAAAGGCCTCAAGGCCAAAGGACGTGACCGAGATGGCAATCGCAGGGATCGCAGACGCAAAGACAAAAAAGTTTCTAAGGGTTCAACCGTTAGAAGAGATGACAAACGGAAAGATTCTTCTAAATCCAAAAAGAAAAAAGGGAAGAAACCATTTTACAAGGAAGTAGCAAAGAAAGGAGCCAAACATGGCAAAGGGCGAAGGAAAGGTAGTCGCGCAAAATAAAAAGGCGAGACATGACTACACCATCGTGGATACGATTGAAGCAGGGATGGTGCTGACGGGGACAGAGATCAAAAGTGTCCGTGCAGCACGCATTAACTTGAAAGATGGCTTTGCACAAGTAAAAAATGGCGAAGTTTGGCTTAGCAATGTCCACATTGCCCCTTACGAGGAAGGCAATATCTGGAACCAAGATCCAGACCGTCGTCGCAAGCTCCTTCTTCATAAAAAGCAAATCCAAAAGCTGGACCAAGACACCAAAGGGACCGGAATGACCTTGGTGCCTTTGAAGGTCTATCTCAAGGACGGCTATGCCAAATTGCTTTTGGGGCTCGCTAAAGGGAAACATGATTATGACAAGCGTGAATCCATCAAGCGTCGGGAACAAAACCGGGACATCGCACGGGTCATGAAACAATACAATACACGTTAAAGAAAAAGACAGTTTTGAAACTTGTTTCAGATCTGTCTTTTTTCTTGGAGATGGGCTCTCCTTTTTCCAACTTGTAAAAAGGGGCTTTTTTCTGTATGATAAGGGTAGTGAAAGAAAAAGGAGAAGCAGCATGACACAAAAATTGATCGCCTACAAACGCATGCCTATCTGGACTAAGGATAGCATGCCAGAAGCTCTTCAAAGAAAGCACAATACCAAGGTAGGAACCTGGGGGAAGATTACAGTTTTAAAAGGTCAGTTACGATTTATTGAATTGACCGAAGAGGGGGAAGAAATCGCGAGCCACCTATTTGAAGCAGGAGCAGAGAACCCCATGGCTGAGCCCCAGGCCTGGCACCGTGTCGAAGCGGCGACTGATGATGTGGAGTGGTACTTGGAATTTTACTGTGAGCCAAAAGATTATTTCCCCAAAAAATACAACACCAATCCTGTCCATTCAGAAGTGCTAGAAGCAGTGGGAATTGTCCCAGCTGGAAAGGCACTGGATTTAGGATGCGGGCAAGGCCGCAACGCCCTCTTTTTGGCCCAACATGGCTTTGACGTGACAGCAGTGGATCAAAATGAGCTGGCACTTGAGATCTTACAAAGTATTGTCGCTGAGGAAGATCTAGAGATGCCAGTGGGACTCTATGATATCAATGCTGCAGCTCTTACCCAAAACTATGACTTCATCGTATCGACTGTGGTCCTCATGTTTTTAGAGGCTGATCGGATTCCAGCGATTATCCGCAATATGCAAGAGCATACCAATCCAGGGGGCTACAATCTCATTGTCTGTGCCATGGATACGGAAGATTATCCTTGCCATATGCCCTTCTCGTTTACCTTTAAAGAAGGAGAATTGGCGGAGTATTACAAGGATTGGGAATTGGTCAAGTACAATGAAAATCCAGGCCATCTCCATCGTCGAGATGAGAATGGCCATCGGATTCAACTTCGATTTGCAACCATGTTGGCAAAGAAAAAATAAAGAAAAAGCAGGATGTTAAGATCCTGCCTTCATATTGAAGACAAAGTCATATAAAAAACTTTCCTTAGGTGAGTACGGACGTCAGCGAACTTCTTCGAAGTTCCAAGACTTAGTTTTGAGCCTAGGGTCTCAAAACTCCCGAGTGCCTGAAACGTTATTGTTTCAGGCACTTTTCTCACAGCGGAAAGTTTCGATATTTTCTTGAATCGATTTAAAAATTGGAACTCATTTTTATTTTTTTTGCAAAATCGCTTAACTTATTTTACTTTAAAGTAATTTGTCTACATTCTAAAAGCAGGATCCTAGCATCCTGCTTTTTGCTTTCTACAAACAAGTTGAACAAGGTGATCTGAATGTTGTTCATTTGCCAAAAAGAAAAACCTTCTCCATAAAGCTAGGAAAAGGTTGGGGGATTTAGTTCCAGCTAGCAAAGTCGCAGACGCTAAGAATGATCGTCCCGATTTCGATTGGCTCTTCCTTGGCACCGGATTCTAACCAGGTCACAATCACAGATTCGATGGTAGCGATGAAAATTTCTAGACCATACTTGTATGGAACTTGAAAGTCTGAAATGATGTGTTCTTTCGCATGGGGAGTATCGTCTAGTGCATGGAGGGTAAAACTTCTTACTAGTTTACGGAAGTCTGAGCAGCAGGATTGGGACAATGCATAAATAAAATCATAATTCTCTTTAATAGCAGTCAAGACATTGAGAAAGTTCACCTTGACAGGGCTTCCTTCAACGAAGAGGCTATCCAATTCTTGCATCATGTCCATTTTCATTTGCTCAAACATGTCGTATTTATCGACATAGTGCAAGTAGAAGGTCCCGCGGTTAATCCCAGCGGTTTCAGTTAATTGTCGAATAGTGATGCTTTCAAAAGGTTGTTGCAAGAGGAGTTTTGAGAGCGCATTTCGTAAGTCTGACTTGGTTGTTGTTTGTCTTTGGCGTACCATATGTTCCTTTCTGTAGTTGTATCAATCTGTTTCTATTTATTTGACGTTAAAATAATTTATATGTTAAATAATTTTACGACACTAACAAAGAGCATTATACTCCAAAAGAATAAATTAGACAACAATTCTAATTTTTGTACAGATAACGTAAAGTGTACAAAAATTTTACAAGTTTATGAATGACGGGCACTGACAAGATTTTGTGAAAATCTCACAACAATTAGTGATTTAAAATAATTCCCTCCTAAAAAAATGGTCAGGAAATTTTTAGGAAATGGAGGAGCAAGATGGAAAAGGGAGTGTAATAAACCAAAAGAGGCTGGGACACAAGTCCTAGCCTCTCAATTATTTTTGGATTGTCGAGTAAGACGCAGTGGTTGAGTGGGCTCTACTACACTGATTTCATCAGCTTTTACAGCCCTACTCAACTGTGCGGAGGTGGGACGACGAAATCGAATTCTAACGAATTACCGATTTCTGTCCCACTCTCTCTTTATTTGATAAAAGTTGTCACGATCAAATTGAAATTTAAGATAGTTAAGACAATCGCAACGAGATAGCCTAAGAAAGTATTCCATTTCGCATTAACATGTTCTCCCATGATTTCCTTGTTGGAGGTGAAATAAACCAGAGGGAAGATGGAGAATGGAAGAGCCGCTGATAGGAAGACTTGAGAGTAGACTAGAAGGTCGTCGAGGACATGTTCCTGATCTCCAAATAAGATCGCAACGATGATGACAGGAAGAAGGGCAATGATCCGAGTCATGAGACGAACGACCCATTGTGGCAGGCGGAATCTCAAGAAACCTTCCATAACGATTTGACCGGTTAGGGTCCCAGTAATGGTTGAATTTTGACCACTGGCTAACAAAGCGATGGCAAAGAGGGTGGACAAGAAGGGACTAGCGATAGCACCGGCAATATGATTATCTTTGAGGGCATTATACATGCTAGAGAAAGCACCGATCTTATCTCCGTGACCAAAGAAGAGGGCTGCTCCAAGAATCAAGAGGAGGGAGTTGACGACGAAGGCCAAACTCAATTCAATATTTGAATCCCAGGTCATAAAGCGCACTGCCCGTTTGATATCTGCTGGATCTTTGTAGTCCACCTTTCGCGTTTGCGAAATGGAAGAGTGGAGATAGAGGTTGTGGGGCATTACGGTTGCCCCGATGATTCCAAGCGCCAAGGTCAAGGCCTCATTTCCTTTTGGAAGTCCAATTCCTAGCACCTCTTTTTGAGGCAGGAAGCCAGCAAAGATTCCTCCGATATCTGGTTTCGATAGGAATACCAGATAGCCAAAAATTGCAAGGATCGTGAGGATCAAGGTTGAAACAATGGCCTCGATCTTTCGAAATCCTAGATGCATGAGCCCCAGTAATAGGAAGACATCAAAGATAGTAATCAGAATGGAAAAGAGCAAGGGCCAGCCAAAAAGAAGGTGGAGGGCAATCCCTGATCCGATGACTTCTGCTAAATCTGTCGCCATCAGGGCAAGCTCGATCACAATCCAAAGGGTATAGCGAAGCCATTTTGGCAAGTGATGGGCGGTTGTTTGGGCCAGGTCCTTACGATGGACAATCCCTAATTTCCCAGCCATTTGTTGCAACTGCATGGCGATCAAAGACGAGAGAAGAACCACTGATAAGAGGAGGTAGCGGTATTGTGCCCCTCCGACCACACTGGTAATCCAGTTTCCCGGATCCATATAGCCGACAGCTACCAGACTTCCTGGTCCTGAAAAGAGTAGAAGAGTCTTCCAAAAGGGGATGCCTTTTGGCACGTCAATAGACTGGTTGATTTCTTGAAGTGATTTCCTTTCAAACTGTTGTAAACTCACGATGAGCCTTCTTTCTAAGAATAAATCAATTTGTCTCCATTATAGCATAAAATTTATGATAGTTCATGATAATGAGGAAGAATCACTATTGGTGATGCCTCGATTTCTTTGTAATCTATTCGAAAAGGACTATAATATAGATAGGAAATAGGAGGGAGGAGAGAGAAAATGGCCTACATCGAAATGCAGCACTGTTACAAGCGATACACTAGTGGAGAAACGGAGATTCTCGCTAATCAGGATGTTTCTTTTGAGATTGAAAAAGGCGAATTGGTCATTATTTTAGGGGCGTCAGGAGCTGGAAAATCAACGGTTCTCAATATCTTAGGAGGGATGGACACGAATGACGAAGGGCAGGTCCTGATTGATGGGGTGGATATTTCTAAGCTCAATTCCCATCAACGAACGGATTATCGACGAGATGACGTTGGCTTTGTCTTTCAATTTTATAATTTAGTAGCCAATCTGACAGCCAAGGAAAATGTCGAATTGGCTTCAGAAATCGTCTCTGATGCCTTGGATCCGGAAGCCGTTTTAAGAGAAGTAGGACTTGGCAATCGTCTTGATAATTTTCCTGCCCAATTGTCAGGTGGAGAGCAACAACGGGTGGCGATTGCTCGGGCAGTGGCGAAAAACCCTAAAATTCTCCTTTGCGATGAGCCTACAGGAGCCTTAGACTACCAGACAGGTAAGCAAGTGTTGGGGATTTTACAGGATATGTCTCGAAAAAAAGGAGCGACGGTCATCATCGTAACCCATAATGCTGCTTTAGCCCCGATTGCAGACCGTGTGATTCGCATGCATGATGCCAAGGTCAAGTCGGTAGAAATCAATGAGCTTCCTCAAGATATTGCTACACTAGAGTATTAGAAGAGGTGCTAGCATGAAACGAAAAGTCTATTGGAAGGATCTATTTGGTTCTTTTACACATTCAAAAGGACGTTTTCTCTCCATCTTAACTTTGATGTTGTTGGGAAGCTTGGCCTTGGTTGGCTTAAAGGTGACCACCCCAAATATGCACCGAACAGCTAATCAGTTTATTCAACAACAAAAGATGCTGGATCTTGCCGTCATGGGGGACTTGGGATTAGACCAGGCAGATCAAGAAGAGCTTTTAGGACTCAAAGGGGCGCGTGTCGAATTTGGTTCACTGCTGGATCTGACGGTGAAAGGAACAGGAAAGGCAATTCGACTTTTTTCTCCCCCAAAGAGTCTCTCTTCTTTTCATGTGACCAAGGGGCGTCTGCCCCAAAAAGAAGGGGAACTGGCCCTAGCGAGTTTTTGGGAGGATCGTTATCGATTAGGGGATACCCTCACACTTGAAGAAAAGGTGGGAACTCGCTCTAGTTTAAAGCGAAAGCAATTCACCATTGTTGGCTTTGTTCAATCCTCTGAGATATGGTCTCAAAAGAATTTAGGCACTGCCATGAGTGGCAGTGGGAATCTAGATGCCTATGCTCTGGTTTCAAAAGAAGTCTTCACTAGCAAACTCCCTGTGATGGCGCGTATCCAGTTTGATGATCTGGGATCTTTTGATTCTTTTTCGCAGGCCTACCAAAAACGGCTAGAAGAACACCAAGAAGAGTTAGAAAAACTTCTGAAAGACAATGGAAAGGCTCGCTATCAAAGACTCAAGAAGGAGGCGGATGGGCAGATCCAAAAAGGCCAGAAAGAACTCAGTCGTGCCAAGGAAACACTCCAGTCAGCCAAGAATCAGATCGATCAGGCTCAAAAGCAATTAGACTTGCAGGAGACGCAACTCAGTAAACTAGCTCCATTTCTGCCAGCTAAAGAGCGAGTAGCCAGTCAAGAAAAAATCCATCAAGCTAAAGAACAACTGGATCAGAAAAAGAAGAACTGGACCGAAGGTGAAACGGAGCTTGCAAAAAAAGAGGAGGAGCTAAAAAAAGCTCAAACCGAGCGAGATCAGCTGGAAATTCCAACTTATCATGTCTATGACCGCAAGACCATGCCAGGCGGACAAGGTTACCTGATGTATAGCAATGCTAGTAGCAGTATCTCTGCTGTCGGAAATATTTTTCCGGTCGTTCTTTATCTGGTAGCAGCCATGGTGACCTTCACCACGATGACGCGCTTTGTCGATGAAGAGCGGACCAATGCAGGCGTTTTTAAGGCGTTGGGCTATCGAACCAAGGACATCATTCTCAAATTTGTCCTCTATGGATTCTTTGCTGGTACGATTGGAACCCTTCTAGGAAGCTTGTTGGGGCATTATTTCCTATCGGGAATCATCTCCAACATTATTACGCAAGGGATGGTTATAGGAGAGAGCAGAGAGTATTTTTATGGAGATATGACTCTGATTGCGCTCGGACTGTCTTTCGTTGCGAGTGTGCTTCCGGCTTACTGGGTTTCGCGTAAGGAATTAAAAGAAGAAGCCAATCTTTTATTACTGCCCAAACCACCGGTATCTGGTTCGAAGATTTTCCTGGAGCGTCTCCAGTTTATTTGGAAGCGTCTGAGTTTCACCCACAAGGTCACTGCTCGTAATCTCTTTCGTTACAAACAACGGATGCTGATGACCATATTTGGAGTGGCAGGTTCTGTTGCTCTTCTCTTCGCAGGGCTAGGGATTCAATCTTCTGTAGGAGGGGTTCCCAAACGCCAATTTCAAGAGATCCTATCATATGAGTTGATTGTAGCTGAAAAAACGAATGCATCAAGCCAAGAAAGCAAGGAACTAACCAATCGTCTGGGAAAATCAGATATCAAAGATTATCGACCGATCTATAGTAAGGTCATCGAAGCATCTTTAAAGGGTGGACGCGACAAGCAGACCATTACGATGATGGTAACGGATCGTACAGATTTTTCTCCCTTTGTCAGCTTGCGTTCTCTCAAGCAGGAAGAGTCCTTGTCTCTCAAGAAAGGGGTCATCATCAGTAGTAAGCTAGCACAACTAGCCCAGGTTACAGTTGGCAATCGACTGACCTTAGATGGTCACACTTTTAAGGTGGCGGGAATCACTGAAAATTATGTCGGCCATTTTGTCTATATGGATCAGGCAAGTTACCAAAAAATCTACGGAAAGCGGACTTCAGCAAATAGCTATTTGGTGCAGTTGAAAAATCCTTCTACACGACAAGTGCAGGCTGTTAGTCGGGATATGATGGCACTTGTAGCTGTGAAGGCGGTTAGTCAGAATGCTTCGATGATTTCCCTCTTTAACTCAGTTGCCAAATCTTTGGACACCACTATGATGATTCTAGTAGTCGTATCGATCTTGCTAGCCATCGTGATCTTGTATAATTTAACCAATATCAATGTGGCAGAGCGGATCCGGGAATTATCGACCATTAAGGTCTTAGGATTCCATAATAAGGAAGTGACGCTCTATATTTACCGCGAAACCATCTTATTGTCTATCATAGGGATCCTTTTGGGATTAGTTGGTGGTTATTATCTTCATCAATTCCTCATTGCTATGATTGCACCAGATGCCATTCTCTTTTACCCTAAAGTGGGACTTGGCGTTTTCCTCTTCCCTGTCGGAGGAATGATCCTTCTCTTGATCCTGTTAGGAATTTATGTTGACCATTATCTTCGAAAAGTAGACATGCTCGAAGCCCTCAAATCAGTAGACTAAGATACAAAGCCGTTAAGCAACTCTTTGGAAAAAGATAAATCCAACGACGAAGCGTCCGCTTCTAGCCTGAGTTTTCATTTCTAGTAGCATGGAATGTTCATAAAACTTTCACCTTTGGGTGGAAGTTTTTCTTCTCTTTGTTATAATGGAGAGAAGGAGAAGATCATGACTAAAATTGCTTTACTTTCAGATATTCATGGAAATACGACAGCATTGGAAGCTGTCCTAGAGGATAGTCGAAAAGCCAAGGTGGATGAATATTGGCTCTTGGGAGATAGTTTGATGCCGGGGACAGGGAGACGGGTCCTCTTGGAGCTGTTAGAGGAGCTACCGATTACGGTCAAAGTCCTTGGAAACTGGGAAGATAGTCTTTGGCGGGCTATGAGGGGGATGTTGGATGAGACCAGACCCAGTCATCGCTACCTCATGCGCCAGTGTCAATATATTCTTGAAGAAATCACGCCCCAGGAAATTGAAGCTATGCAGGAAATGCCCATGCAGGTCCATAGAGAAATCGCCGGTTTAAAGATCGGCATTACCCACCACTTACCCGATAAGAATTGGGGTCGGGAATTGATCCACATTGGTGAGCAGAAGGATTTTGATCGCTTGGTGACAAACCCGTCTTGTGATATTGCAGTCTACGGACACATTCACCAGCAGTTTTTTCGCTACGGGACAGGAGGAGAACTGATCATCAATCCTGGGTCGATCGGTCAACCTTTCTTTTTGGAAAAGAATCTTCGCAAGGATCTTCGGGCCATGTATGCTATTCTTGAATTTGATCAAACGGGGCTAAAAGATATCGATTTTAAACGGGTGGATTATGATGTGCAAAAAGAACTCCAACTTGCTAAAGACCTCCATCTTCCTTATTATCAAGTGTATTATGAAAGTTTGGTCAATGGCATTCATCATACCCACAATCATGAGCTACTTCATGAGATTGAGCAGAGAGAAGGTCATGATCGAGAAATCGATGCTTGGTTAGAGGACTTTTTCCAATAGTGTAACTGTTGACATTACAACAAAAACTAGTATAATAAGGGTAGTAAGAGTCATCTGTTGACAATCGTCCAATGGATGCCACTTTCAGAACAGGCAGAAAGGAGTAAAAACATGCAAATTTCGAGTCGCTTTACCATTGGGACTCATGTCTTGATCATGATTGCTCTACAAGGAGAAAAAACAAAAGTAACCAGTGATTTTTTGGCAGGAAGTGTTGGTGTGAATCCTGTTATTATTCGAAAGACCTTGTCTCAGTTGAAAAAAGCTGGATTGATCCATGTAGCGCGTGGGACAGGAGGAGCTGAACTCGCTAAAGCAGCCGATGAGATCAGTCTGCTGGATATCTATCAAGCTGTCGAATGCTTAGGTTCGACAGGCCAATTATTTGGTTTCCATGAAAAACCCAATCCAAATTGCCCAATAGGTCACAATATCCATAATGTTTTAGATGGAAAGCTTGAGGACATTCAGACTGCTATGGAAAAAGAAATGTCCCAAACCACTTTAAAAGACGTCGTAGAAGATACGCAGAAAAGAATGAAACTCGAATCGGTTTCATAAGAAAAATGAGAGTGGGACAGAAATCGGTAATTCGTTAGAATTCGATTTCGTCGTCCCACCTCCGCACAGTTGAGTAGGGCTGTAAAAGCTGATGAAATCAGCGTAGTAGGGCCCACTCAACTACTGCGCCTTGCTCGACAATCCAAAGATAATTAAGAGGCTAGGACTTTTGTCCCAGCCTCATTTTTTATAGTTATTAACGAAACAAGATGTTTGTTATATATTGAAACGACTAAAGGATTAGTCAAAGTAAAGTAAGTCTTTGCTGGTTTCTGTGAAGAGTCCAAATCCGTCTTTTGTTACGTACCCACAATCTTCGATACGGACACCGACTTTACCTGGAATATAGATTCCTGGTTCGACTGAGAAGCACATGCCTTCTTCAAGTACCATGTCATTTCCTTCCATAATAGAAGGGAATTCATGCACGTCCATTCCGATCCCGTGTCCGAGGCGGTGGTTGAAGTACTCACCATAACCAGCTTTTTCAATGACGCTCCGTGCAGCACGGTCTACGTCATGTGCTGTTACACCTGGTTTGATCATGTCAATGGCTGCTTGTTGAGCTTCTAAAGTCAAGTGGTAGATTTCTTTTTTGAAATCATCAGGTTTTCCAACTGCAACAGTACGAGTCATATCTGACGCATAACCATTCACCATACAGCCAAGGTCAAAGAGCAAGAGAGCATTGTTTTCGACTTTATTGCTTCCAGGAATTCCGTGTGGGTTAGCTGCATTATTCCCCGTCAAGACCATAGTTTCAAAGCTCATTTCATAGCCCAAGCGTTTGATGCCAAAGTCGATTTCTGCCACGATATCGGTTTCTGTTTTATCCAGTGAGATGGCGTCAAAACCCATATTGACAGCCTTATCTGCGTATTGACCGGCAACCAACATCTTTTGGATCTCATCAGCAGATTTGATCAAGCGCATGCGGTTAATCCGTGGTGTTAAGTTAGTAAATTCCGCTTTTTCAAAGACAGTGCGCAAACCATTGTACTTGGTCAGAATCAAGTTATCATATTCAAGTGCAACAGTTTTGGCATCTGGTTTAGCGATAGCCCCTTTAATCTTTTCCCAAGGGTTTTCAGAATCCACATAGCCAACCACTTGGAAATCGACAACTGCAGTTGCCCGTTCCACTTCAAGTGCAGGAACGAAGAGAAGGGGTTCGTGGTCTGTGTAAACGAACAAGAAGAGCTGACGTTCGTGGGGATCACTGTAAAATCCAGTCAGGTAATTGATGGTGACAGGATCGGATACAACAGCGACATCTGTTTTTTCAGTTTCAAGAAAATCGACGATTTGATCTAATTTAGACATAATGCTACCTTCTTTCTATGGATCTATTTTGTCAAATTTTCCCTAAAAAAGCAAGAGTTTACAAAATTTTACCAAAATACTTGAAAGTGTTTACAATCCATGATAAAATAGGATTAATTAGAGAATGAAAACGAAATTTTCAACAATGAAAGGAAATCTTATGAATACAGACGATACAGTAACGATTTATGATGTCGCCCGTGAAGCAGGGGTTTCAATGGCAACCGTTAGTCGTGTAGTGAATGGAAATAAGAACGTTAAAGAAAATACACGTAAAAAAGTTTTGGAAGTGATCGAACGCTTGGATTACCGTCCAAATGCTGTTGCGCGTGGTCTTGCCAGCAAGAAAACCACAACGGTCGGTGTTGTGATTCCAAACATTACCAACAGCTATTTCTCTACCTTGGCTAAAGGGATTGATGACATTGCGGAAATGTACAAGTACAACATCGTCCTTGCAAATAGCGATGAAGACGATGACAAAGAAGTTTCAGTAGTAAACAACCTCTTTTCAAAACAAGTGGATGGAATCATTTTCATGGGCTATCACTTGACAGAAAAGATTCGCTCAGAGTTTTCACGCTCTCGGACGCCAGTCGTCCTTGCTGGGACAGTCGATGTAGAACACCAATTACCAAGTGTCAATATCGACTACAAGCAAGCGACTGTTGATGCTGTTGCACAATTGGCAAAACACAATAAGAAGATTGCTTTTGTAAGTGGCCCATTGGTGGATGATATCAATGGAAAAATCCGTTTGGCTGGCTATAAAGAAGCTTTGAAAACGAAAAAATTGAGCTACAGCGAAGGACTTGTCTTTGAATCGAAATACCGTTATGATGAAGGTTACAACTTGGCAGAACGCATCATTGCGTCAAAAGCAACAGCTGCTTTTGTGACAGGTGATGAATTGGCTGCAGGTCTCTTGAATGGCTTGTCTGATCACGGTATCAAAGTACCAGAAGACTTTGAAATCATTACTAGTGATGATTCACAAGTAACACGTTACACGCGTCCAAATCTATCAACGATTGGCCAACCCTTGTATGACCTTGGTGCGATTAGTATGCGTATGTTGACCAAGATCATGCACAAAGAAGAGTTGGAAGAACGCGAAGTACTGTTGTCTCATACGATCAACCAACGTGGAACGACCAAAAAATAAGGATTAGTAGACTAGAGTCTCGACTTGGGAAGACGTGTCTACTAGTCTGAGAGGTTAGAACAGAACTGTTCTAGCCTCTTTTTTATACTGCAAACAGGTAGAGACTTGCTGGGCACTCTTTATTTCGGTATAATAGAAGGTATGAAAGTTTTACTGTATTTAGAAGGAAAATCCGTATTACAAAAATCAGGAATTGGTCGAGCCTTGCAGCATCAAATGCATGCGCTTGATTTGGCTGGGATTCCGTATACGACAGATATTTTAGGAGATTATGATGTGGTGCATATCAATACCTATGGCCCACGGAGTTTCCTTTTGCTCCATGCAGCAAAGCGTCGTGGAAAGAAAGTCATCATGCATGGCCATTCAACCCGTGAGGATTTTGAAAATTCCTTTATCGGGTCTAACTTTTTTGCGCCCTTGTTTGGTAAGTATTTGGCTCACATGTACCAAAAGGCAGACTATGTGATCACGCCATCTGAGTATTCCAAACACCTGATTCAGTCTTATGGGGTGACCACACCGATTATCGCGGTTTCCAATGGGATTGATTTGGAAAAATACAAGAAGGATCCGAAAAAAGAAGAAGTCTTTCGCAAGCATTTTAATATCCAAGAAGGCCAAAAGGTTGTCATCTGTGCAGGGCTTTATTTTAAACGCAAAGGGATTGAAGATTTCGTAGAAGTGGCCCGTCGCATGCCGGATGTTCGCTTTATTTGGCTAGGTTCTATCAACAAATGGATCATTCCGCGTAAGATTCGTCGTATCGTGGAAAAGGATCATCCTAGTAATGTGGAATTCCCTGGCTACTTCAAGGGAGCAGTCTTCCAAGGGGCCATGACGGGTTCAGATGCTTTCTTCTTCCCATCTTATGAAGAAACAGAAGGAATCGTTGTTTTGGAAGCCTTGGCCAGTCATCAGCACACGGTCTTGCGGGATATTCCCGTATATAATGGCTGGATTGACGAGACGTCATCTGAATTGTGCCATAATGTAGACGAATTTGTGGATTCCTTGAACAAGGTCTTGAACGGACAAGTAGACAAGCGGGAGGCAGGCTACAAGGTCGCTGAAAGTCGTTCGATTGACTTAGTGGCTTATCAATTGGTCGAAGCCTATCAAACAGTTTTGGAGATGTAAGATGCGTGTAGGGTTATTTACAGATACCTATTTCCCGCAAGTTTCGGGAGTGGCGACCAGTATTCGGACGCTCAAAACAGAATTAGAAAAATTGGGTCACACGGTCTTTATCTTTACGACAACGGATAAAGATGTCAACCGCTATGAAGATTGGCAGATCATTCGGATTCCAAGTGTGCCTTTCTTCGCCTTTAAGGACCGCCGCGTTGCTTATCGTGGATTCTCAAAGGCGCTTGCCATTGCCAAGCAATACCAGCTGGATATTATCCATACCCAGACTGAGTTTTCACTGGGCCTTTTGGGAGTGTGGATTGGACGCGAGTTGAGGATTCCTGTTATTCATACCTACCATACTCAGTATGAGGACTATGTCCGCTATATTGCAAGAGGTATGGTCATTCGCCCAAGTATGGTCAAATACATTGTGAGAAGTTATATGAATGATCTAGATGGAGTGATCTGTCCTAGTGAGATCGTTTATGACTTGCTCCAAAAGTACAAGGTCAAGGCAGAAAAACGCATTATTCCGACAGGGATTGATTTGGCCAAGTTTGACCGACCGGAAATCACTCCGACAGAGACAGCAGCTCTTCGTGAAAAATATGAAGTCGCAGAAGATGAAACGCTTTTATTGAGTCTGTCGCGGGTTTCTTATGAAAAGAATATTCAGGCTGTTATTGCGGCCCTTCCTGATGTCCTCAAGGTCAATCCAAAAGTTAAGTTGATCGTGGCTGGAGATGGTCCTTATTTGGATGATTTGAAAAAACAAGCGGCGAAACTGGGGATTTCAGATGCGGTTGTCTTTACAGGGATGATCCCACCAAATGAGACAGCTCTTTACTATAAGGCGGCTGACTTCTTTATTTCAGCTTCAACGAGTGAGACGCAAGGGTTGACTTATTTAGAGAGTATTGCGAGTGGTACCCCGATCATCGCTCATGGCAATCCTTATCTCGATCATGTGATTGATGACCCTATGTTTGGAAAGCTCTTTTATGAAGAGAGTGATCTGGCACAAGCGATTCTTGAAGCAATTGAGGAGATGCCACCAATCGATGAGACCAAGTGGGCAGAAAAGATTGATGATATTTCTGCAGCAACCTTTGGCCGTCGGGTCTACGAATTTTACTTGGATAAAATCATCTCTAAAGACTTTTCAAATGATTTGAATCCTGAGCAAAGTCGGGTTAAGCGGATGTCTAAGACCATTGTGAAAATCCCGACCAAGGTGATTGCTCTTCCGGTCAATGGATCTGTGAAGATGATGAAGGCTTCGGTCAAACAAGTGAAGAAAATCCGTAAAATCACGCATTTCTTTGATTGAAAATGAAACTTTTTCTTGCAAAATTTTTCAATCGTGCTATAATAACTGACAGAGACATATCAAATCTAGGAAATCTGATAGAGAGCGCGTGGGGCTGGAAATCGCGTAGAGGATAGGTTTGGGACTACTCGTGATTCTTTTATGCAAACATAAAACGGTGGCTACGTTAGAGCCAATCAGAGGTGTCCCTCTTTTTTGAGGAACATAAATGAAGGTGGAACCACGTTGCGACGTCCTTTCGAGGAGGTCGCTTTTTTGATTTCTTCATGAAGACATCAAAAGGAGTGACGATTCCAATGTTCAAAGACATCTCCCACCCATTTAGCTACTAAAAACTTTATAAGGAGAAAATCATGATTAAGATTACTTTCCCAGATGGCGCTGTTCGTGAATTCGAATCTGGCGTTACTACTTTTGAAATTGCCCAATCTATCAGCAATTCTTTGGCTAAAAAAGCTCTTGCTGGTAAATTCAACGGCAAATTGATTGACACAACTCGTGCCATCACCGAAGATGGAAGCATTGAAATCGTGACACCTGATCACGAAGATGCACTTCCAATCTTGCGTCACTCAGCGGCACACTTGTTTGCCCAAGCAGCTCGTCGCCTCTTCCCAGATATTCACTTGGGTGTCGGTCCAGCGATCGAAGATGGTTTCTACTACGATACAGACAACCAAGCTGGTCAAATCTCTAACGAAGACCTTCCTCGTATCGAAGAAGAAATGAAAAAAATCGTCAAAGAAAACTTCCCATCTATTCGTGAAGAAGTGACTAAAGATGAAGCGCGTGAAATCTTCAAAAATGATCCATACAAATTAGAATTGATCGAAGAACACTCAGAAGACGAAGGTGGGTTGACCATCTACCGTCAAGGTGAATACGTTGACCTTTGCCGTGGACCACACGTCCCATCAACTGGTCGCATCCAAATCTTCCACCTTCTGAACGTTGCTGGTGCTTACTGGCGTGGGAATAGCGACAATGCGATGATGCAACGTATCTACGGTACAGCATGGTTTGACAAGAAAGACTTGAAGAACTACCTTCAAATGCGTGAAGAAGCTAAGGAACGTGACCACCGTAAACTTGGTAAAGAGCTTGACCTCTTCATGATTTCTCAAGAAGTTGGTCAAGGTCTTCCATTCTGGTTGCCAAATGGTGCGACCATCCGTCGTGAGTTGGAACGCTATATCGTTGATAAAGAAGTAGCAGCAGGCTACCAACACGTCTACACTCCACCAATTGCTTCTGTAGAACTGTATAAGACTTCAGGTCACTGGGATCACTACCGTGAAGACATGTTCCCACCAATGGATATGGGGGATGGAGAAGAGTTTGTTCTTCGTCCAATGAACTGTCCTCACCACATCGAAGTTTACAAACACCATGTGCACTCTTACCGCGAATTGCCAATCCGTATCGCTGAAATCGGTATGATGCACCGTTATGAAAAATCTGGTGCCCTTACAGGTCTTCAACGTGTGCGTGAAATGTCTCTGAATGATGGTCATACCTTTGTGGCTCCAGAACAAATCGAGGAAGAATTCAAGAAGATCCTTCAATTGATCATCGATGTGTATGAAGACTTTAACTTGACAGATTATCGTTTCCGCTTGTCTTACCGTGATCCTGAAGACAAACACAAATACTTTGATAACGATGAAATGTGGGAAAATGCTCAACGCATGTTGAAAGCAGCCGTTGATGATATGGGTGTTGAGTACTATGAAGCTGAAGGGGAAGCAGCCTTCTACGGACCAAAATTGGATATCCAAGTGAAAACAGCTCTTGGTAAAGAAGAAACTCTTTCAACTATCCAATTGGACTTCTTGCTTCCAGAACGCTTTGATCTTCATTACATTGGAGCAGACGGGGAAGAACACCGTCCAGTCATGATCCACCGTGGGGTTATCTCAACCATGGAACGTTTTACTGCGATCTTGATTGAAAACTACAAGGGAGCTTTCCCAACCTGGCTTGCTCCTCACCAAGTAACCCTTATCCCAGTATCGAACGAAAAACACGTGGACTATGCTTGGGAAGTGGCTAAGAAACTTCGTGACCGTGGTGTTCGTGCAGATGTGGATGAACGCAATGAAAAAATGCAGTTCAAGATCCGTGCTTCACAAACTCAAAAAATTCCTTACCAATTGATTGTTGGTGACAAGGAAATGGAAGACAAGGCTGTAAACGTACGTCGTTATGGTCAAAAAGAAACAGAAACCATGTCAGTGGATGCATTTGTAGAATTGATTCTTGCAGATATTGCAAATAAATCTCGTGTTGAGAAATAAAACGATCACAGTCTGATAAATATTTTTTAGTAAGAAAAAGCAACAACTATTTCAGTTGTTGCTTTTTCTATTTTGTTTAACCTGAGCTAGTAGTGATCGGTCAAATCGCCACAAATAGTATCCTCATCAACAATCCTTTCTATCCATGAACTTTTGGATATAGGATATCCTCCCAAGATTTGCTTCCATGAGTTAGATAAGTTGACTATCCTCAATCCTTGTCTGCTTCATTTTCTTTTACGAGATCGTTTTGTGAATCTTTTTCAGAGAGTTTTTGATCGATATACTTGTCAATGTTTTCGTAAAATTCCTTGGTCGTCTCACTATCTAATTTTGTCGAATTATGGACTTGATTGACTTTCAATTGAACAGATTGAATACCGTAAGAGTCTTGTTTTTGGCGAATGGTTTCTAATTCTTCTTCTGAAATCGGATCTCCAACTACTGTCAAGACCAATTCATTGCTACTTGACTTGTAGACTTGATTAATGATCGTATGATTAGAGAACTCTTTGCCTACAAACTGTTTAATCCCTTCTTTTCGTGCTTGATCCATCGTCAGAGTGACTGCTGAATAGCTGGCTGGAAGAACCAATAATACAATCAAAGATATCAGCCCAATTCTCATTTTAATGTTTAGCTCTTTAAATGAACTTAAAGGAGATTTTCTCATTAAAATTCTTGTTCCAACAATATTGGTTAGCATGATAAAGACACAGTTAATCAAGAAAAGATAGAGAGCCCCGAATAAAAATCGCACATTTCCATTAGCTAAACCATAGCCTGCAGTACAGATAGGTGGCATCAGAGCTGTTGCAATGGCTACGCCAGGCACGATATTGTTTGCTTCTTTTTTCCTTGAACCAATGACACCTGCTATCCCACCAGCAATAGCAATGAGAACATCCCAAATGGTTGGAGAGGTTCGTGCAATCAACTCGCTACTTGCATAAGATAAGGGAGAAATCCAGAAATACAGAGTCGAGACAAGCAAACTGACCAATACTTGAGTAAATAAAACCTCTAGAGATTGCTTGATTAAACGCGTATCAAAAATAGCTAAACCGAATCCTAGTCCCACAATCGGTGTCATAAGAGGGGAAATCAGCATGGCTCCAATAATAACAGCTGTTGAATTCATGTTTAGACCTATAGAGGCAATAAAAATCGCACACATCAAAATCACGGTATCTCTTAATCGAACATGAAGATCATCATATAGTTTCTCGCGAAATTCACGTGTTGAATAGTTTCCGGACATTGGTTACTCCTTTTATTTCATATAATCTTGTTTCTGCATGGATGATGGTAGAGAGACTTCTGTCCAAACTGACATATTTTTAATTCTCACCTGTTATTTTTTTGAACATTATCTTTTAAATATCCATCAGTCCATCCTTGACATTATACCAAAAATTTTACGGTCTTTCTCTGAAGAAATCAATTGATTTAAAAGATAGTGAAGGCAGAAATTTTTGTATCCTTATCCGAAGAAGAAAAACGATATCTCCTCTGAAAGTAGATACCGTTTTAATGTTTAAACATGATGAGTATGTAGCAGCAATCCTAGCTGATATCTCCAACAAATCCCGCGTTTCAAAATAATACAAAAAGAAAAGATTGAGGATAAAATCATCTAAAAACTTTCCTTAGGTGAGTACGGACGTCAGCGAACTTCGAAGAAGTTCCATGACTTAGTTTTGAGCCTGAGGTCTCAAAACTCCCGAGTGCTATAAACAAATGTGTTTCTAGCACTTTTCTCACAGCGGAAAGTTTTCTATAGATGATTAATTAACTCTAGCAAGTAGGAATATATAACACTTTTTAAAATCGATCTAATTGATTTTATCTTATAAAAATTATTTCTTTATTTTCTAAGATTGAGATTTCATGATCTCAGTTTTTTTGCTTTGTCTTATTGGAAAGTCCAGCAATTGAGACTCCACATTTCTTCATAAGTTTGATATAATAAGAAGATAGAGATTGATAAGGAAAAGTAGCATTAGAAACAGGTATGTAAGATGAAAAAAATATTAGTAGTTGATGATGAAAAACCAATTTCAGATATTATCAAATTTAACATGGCAAAAGAAGGCTATGAGGTATTGACAGCCTTTGATGGTCGGGAAGCTTTAGAGGTCTTTGTGGCTGAAAATCCGGATATTATTATTCTAGATTTGATGTTGCCAGAGATTGATGGCTTGGAAGTAGCGCGTACGATTCGTAAGACTAGCAATGTGCCGATCATTGTCCTATCTGCTAAGGATACGGAATTTGATAAGGTCATCGGGCTTGAAATCGGGGCGGATGACTATGTAACCAAACCCTTCTCGAATCGGGAATTGCAAGCGCGTGTGAAAGCCTTGTTACGTCGTTCTGAGTTTGCGGCTGATCCTCAGCTTGAAAATGAGGCCGATACGGAAATTGTCATTGGTGATCTTCACATTCTTCCAGATGCCTTCTTGGTTCAAAAAGGCAACAAAGAATTGGACTTGACCCATCGCGAATTTGAATTGCTCTATCACCTTGCGACCCATGTCGGTCAAGTGATGACTCGTGAGCACCTTCTTGAGACGGTGTGGGGCTATGATTACTTTGGTGATGTTCGGACAGTAGACGTGACGGTTCGTCGTTTGCGTGAAAAAATCGAGGACACACCGGGACGTCCAGAATATATCTTGACCCGTCGTGGTGTTGGATATTATATGAGAAACAATGATTGATCAACTAAAACAATTTGTAATGTCGTCGAACTTTGTCTTTGTTCTGATTACAGTTGGGTTTATCATTGTGGTAGCCTTGCTTTTGCTAGAAAACCGTAGGGACAATATCAAGCTCAGACAATTAAACGCCAAAATTAAGGATCTGATTGCAGGGGACTATTCCGAAGTGGTCGACATGCAAGGAAGTCCAGAACTGACAGATATGACCAATAGCATTAATGATCTGTCGGAGGTTATTCGCCTGACGCATGAAAACTTGGAACAAGAAACCAAGCGTTTGACCAGTATCCTTTCTTACATGACAGACGGGGTGCTTGCGACCAACAGACGTGGTCAGATCATCATGGTCAATGAAATGGCAGCCAAGCAATTGAATGTTAATCCAGATGAGGTGCTTAATACCAGTATTCTGGATTTGCTTTCGCTTGGAGATGACTATGATCTGCGAAGCTTGATTACAGAAGTACCAGAGTTGACCATCGATTCCCAGGATGAAAATGGGGAATACATAAGTCTTCGTGTGCGCTTTGCCTTGATTCGTCGCGAGTCAGGTTTTATCTCTGGTCTGGTAGCTGTCTTGCACGATACGACAGAGCAGGACAAGGAAGAGCGGGAACGTCGCCTCTTTGTCTCCAATGTGAGCCATGAATTGCGGACTCCCTTGACCAGTGTGAAATCCTATCTGGAAGCCCTAGACGATGGCGCTTTGTCAGAGCCAGTAGCACCAGATTTTGTCAAGGTTTCACTCAATGAAACCAACCGCATGATGCGCATGGTCACAGATCTTTTGAGTCTTTCTCGAATCGACAATGAAACTAGTCAGTTGGAGATCGAGTTGACCAACTTTACGGCCTTTATCACCTTTATTTTGAACCGCTTTGATAAGATCAAGAGTCAATCGCAAGAAGATACCAAGAAGTATGAACTGATCCGGGAATACCCGATCACTCCGATCTGGGTGGAAATTGATACGGATAAAATGACCCAGGTGATCGACAATATATTGAACAATGCCATCAAGTACTCACCTGATGGTGGAAAGATCAAGGTAGGGATGAAAACGACAGACGCCCAGTTGATTATCTCCATCTCAGATGAGGGCTTGGGGATTCCCAAGAAAGACTTGCCGCGCATTTTTGATCGCTTTTACCGAGTGGATAAGGCGCGTAGCCGGGCCCAAGGTGGGACTGGTCTGGGCTTAGCCATTGCTAAGGAGATCGTTAAGCAACACAAAGGCTTTATTTGGGCCAAGAGTGAATATGGCAAGGGATCTACTTTTACCATTGTCTTGCCGTACGACAAAGATGCTATTAAAGACGACTGGGATACAGAAGAGGAAGAATAAGGAGTCAATGACAGAAGAGGGATTTAAGTACAGTATTTTAGCTTCAGGTTCTAGTGGGAATTCTTTCTACCTTGAGACGCCAAAGAAAAAACTGCTTATTGATGCAGGGTTATCAGGGAAAAAGATTACGGGACTATTGGCTGAAATTGATCGCAAACCAGAAGACTTAGATGCCATTTTGATTACGCACGAACACTCAGACCATATCCATGGTGTGGGTGTTTTAGCGCGAAAATATGGCATGGATCTATATGCTAATGAAGCAACTTGGAAGGCTATGGAAGGCACCAAATATCTAGGGAAAGTCGATGATGCTCAAAAGCACATCTTTGAAATGGGGAAGACCAAGACATTTGGCGATATCGATATCGAAAGTTTTGGGGTCAGTCACGATGCTGCAGCCCCTCAATTCTATCGCTTTATGAAGGATGGCAAGAGCTTCGTCATGCTGACGGATACGGGCTATGTGAGTGATCGCTTGGCAGGCATCGTCGCGGATGCGGATGGCTATCTGATTGAGTCCAATCATGATGTAGAGATCCTTCGAGCAGGTTCTTATGCTTGGCGCTTGAAGCAGCGGATCTTGTCAGACCTAGGCCACCTTTCTAACGAAGATGGTGCAGATGCCATGATCCGAACCTTGGGAAATCGCACCAAGAAGATTTATCTGGGTCATTTGTCAAAAGAGAACAATATCAAAGAATTGGCCCATATGACCATGGAGAATCAACTGGCTCGAGCAGATCTAGCTGTTGGCCATGATTTTGAGGTGCTAGATACCTCGCCAGATACCGCGACCCCTTTGACGAAGATATAAGATGGAAAACCACCTAAGGGGAATTTCAGACTGAAGACAAAGTCAACTTGAAAACTTTCCTTAGGTGAGTACGGACGTCAGCGAACTTCTATGAAGTTCCATGACTAATTATTGAGCCCAAGGTCTCAATAATTCCGAGTGCCTGAAACTATAACGTTTCAGGCACTTTTCTCACAGCAGAAAGTTTTGGTATTTTCTTGATTTAATCTAAAACTCGGAACTCATTTTTCATTTCTTTGCAGAATTGATTAACTTATTTCACTTTTAAATAGTTTGTCTACATTATAGAACCAGCTGCGACTGGTTTTTTGCATGCTTATTCGAGGATTTCTATATCTAGTGATGAATTTGCTCTTTACCCTAAAATTGTGTATGATAGGAGTACTTTAGCTTTCTTAATAATTGGGCGGGGAATTTGGAATTATGAAACTATATATCGGTTATTTGGATTTAAAATGGATTTATTTTGACGAAGAAAACGAAGTATTTCAATATGAAGAACCAAAAATTGCTTCCAATTGAAAAATGATAATTCTAATGGCCCCAAATTCTATAATTACTTAGATGAAAAGTATGATAACTACTAAAATAAGAAGGTGCGAGGAATGAAAAAAATTTTTAAGAGTAAATTAATTTATTTTGGACTATTTACAATTATCTTTCTAGCTATATTATTTGTTAAACATTCATTTGATAAAAATAAATTATTTCAATATAAGTATTGGATTGCTGATACAGAAATCACAGATTATGAATTTCTTGAAAATGGAGATGCAATCAGTGTTTCATGGGCTGCGAAAAAGAAAGTGGTAGATGAATTAAGAATTCTAGGAGATAAAGTTAAGACAGGCGGTCCGGGGCATGCTGTAGGACAAAAGTTTATTATTTCTCAAGGTGCGAAATTGAATTCCGAACCGTCAAGAGATATAACGCATAATAACTTTCCTTATTTGAATCGAAATATACCTAAGGATGGGGAATATTGGCATATTAACGTTTATGATACCTCAAATTCTAAATTAATAAAGAAAGAATTGGATGTATTTAAAATAACTCGAGAATTTAACAAAAATTATTTTCCGCTGTTTATATCTAACTCTCAGAAAATAATCGTTGATGGAGAAAATGAGTATATAACTTTAATAGTTGGTAAAATTGGAGATAAATCTTTTCAGGAACAAAAATTAATTAATTTGAAAACAGGTAAAATAATAGATAATCGAAATGATAAAATTAAAACTCACTCTCTAAGTGTTGGTGTTGAATGGCTTGAATCTTTTTCTAAGTTATTTAAAACTAATGGGTTTGATGTTGAAGATAATAAATTCCATTTTTGGAACGTAGGAAATAACTGGCTCCTAGATACAAAGTATCCAAAAACAAGAAAACTATTATTGAATAATATAGATAACAATTTTATTTATGTTCTCAATCCTAAAAATAGATTAGAAACAACTCTTAATGTTGTTAAATTGGCATTTCCATCTGGCACAAATATTTTTAAAGATATCAGGATACCGGCAGAAAACTCTACAGATAGCAAAGAACATGTTGTTCAAAGTGAAGAGGAGTTTTTACAGTACTACCAACCAAATTCGGAGGAGAAATAAATGTCAACTAAAATGCTACTGTTTTGGCTCTCAACAATAGTTATATTTTTAGCATTAGTTTTTTTGAGTGGTACTTATTTTTATCTTTATTTCCGTGATAAAAAGATGGTTCGGCTTGCTACATCATCCATCAAAGGAACCGTTGTGGGCTATAATCGATTTCGAGGGGGAAATCCTCCGATTGTTGAATATGAGGTAAATGGCGTGGCTTATAAAAAATCTTTTCGTTATTTTCTGGTAAAAACGATCTCTACTCCATGGGAACCTAGAAATGTGCCAAACATCTATACTAGAGAAGATATGTTAGCCAATTCGATTACCTTTTATCGAAATTCATTTGTTTCTTTCAATACAGCCCTTCAGACCCAATTTCCACTTTGCTCTTCAATGACGGTTTGGTATGATCCTGAAAAACCAAGTAGAGCTTATGTGGAGCGTTATTGTGGTGTGAATCGCTATTATAAATGGGCAGGAATCCTTTATGGAATCTTGCTTCTTCTAGTCTATGCTGTGGTGTTAGTTGCTTTTTTTAAAAATTGAGAAAAGGAATAGCAAAAGATAGTGAGTCAACTATGAACTGACTTTTAACAAAAAAGAAACATACAAAGGAGAAGAAAATGCGCCTTGTTTATCTTACGATTGGTTTTATATCATTGGGACTAGGAATTATTGGGATTCCTTTGCCTATTTTACCGACAACCCCCTTTTTACTCTTATCTATGGCTTGCTTTGCCAAAAGTTCCAAACGCTTTGAAACTTGGCTTTACCAAACCAAGCTTTATCAAACCTATGTAGCGGATTATCGAGAGACCAAATCGATTGCCAAAGAACGGAAAAAATGGATCCTTCTTCAGATCTACATTCTGATGGGGATTTCGATCTATCTGGCACCGATTATTTGGGTGAAGCTTGCTCTAGGTGCTTTGACGATTTTTATCACCTATTATCTCTTAAAAGTGATCCCTAATAAGCCTGAAAATCCAACGGAAGAAAATCCTGATTAAAATTGGAGAAATCAGGCCCTAGAACTAGGAAAAGAAGTGCGTTCGTGCTTCTTTTTTGGTATACTTAAGAGTATGAATTTATTAGAAAGTAGGCTTCCCATGGAGAAATTACAAGCCCTGTTATCGGAACGGTTTCAGATCGTTTTTTCAGATAGCAGTTTATTAGATACAGCTTTTACGCACACCTCTTATGCCAATGAGCACCGCCTCTTAAAAATTTCACATAACGAACGTTTGGAATTTTTAGGAGACGCTGTTCTTCAATTAGTTATTTCCGAATATTTGTATAAGGAACACCCAAACAGACCGGAGGGAGATTTGTCCAAATTCCGTTCCATGATTGTCCGTGAAGAAAGTCTGGCTGGTTTTTCTCGGGATTGCCAATTTGACCATTACATCAAACTAGGCAAGGGCGAAGAAAAATCTGGTGGTCGGGACCGCGATACGATTCTTGGCGATTTATTTGAAGCCTTTTTAGGTGCCTTGCTCTTAGATCAAGGTGTGGAAGCGGTCAAACGCTTCATCTATCAGGTCATGATTCCTAAGGTTGAAACGGGTCAATTCTCCCAAGTTATTGACTACAAGACTCGTTTGCAAGAACTGTTGCAGGTTCACGGAGATGTGGAGATCCAGTATCAAGTGGTCAGCGAGTCCGGTCCTGCCCATGCCAAAGAGTTTGAAGTAGAAGTATTCGTGAACGGTCAAACGATGGGACATGGTCATGGTCGTTCCAAGAAATTAGCGGAGCAGGAAGCAGCCCGCAATGCAGTTGAAACGAGGAATGATGGGCCATGTATCTAAAAGAGATTGAAATCCAAGGCTTTAAATCCTTTGCGGATAAGACAAAAGTCGTATTTGACAAAGGGGTCACTGCCGTTGTAGGGCCTAATGGATCTGGAAAATCAAATATCACGGAGAGCTTGCGCTGGGCCCTAGGGGAATCCAGTGTCAAGAGTCTACGTGGGGGCAAGATGCCCGATGTCATCTTTGCAGGGACAGAATCGCGTAAACCGCTGAATTATGCCTGTGTCACAGTTGTCTTAGATAACCAAGATGGTTTTATCCAACAGGCAGGGAAAGAAATTCGGGTCGAACGGCATATTTATCGTTCAGGAGACAGCGAGTACAAGATCGATGGCAAGAAAGTACGTCTCAGAGATGTTCATGATTTGTTCATGGATACGGGATTGGGACGTGACTCCTTCTCTATTATTTCCCAAGGACGGGTAGAGGAGATCTTTAACTCCAAACCGGAAGAACGCCGGGCTATCTTTGAAGAAGCTGCTGGTGTCTTGAAATTTAAGACGCGGCGCAAGGAAACCGAGACCAAACTCAACCAAACCCAGGAGAATTTGGACCGTCTGGAGGATATCCTCTATGAATTAGAAGGACAAATCCAACCTCTTGAAAAGCAAGCGACGGTCGCTCGCCGTTTCTTGGAATTAGACCAAGAACGGCAGGTTCTCTTGCTGGATGTTTTAGTTGCTCAAGTCGATTTGACAAAGGACCTTTATGAAAAGGCTGATCAAGAAGAAAAGGCCATTCAAGAACAGTTGGCTTCTTATTACCAACGTCGTCAGGTCTTAGAAGAAGATAATGTACGTATCAAGAAAGCCCGCCATCAGTTGGATGAGAGTTTAGCTGAGGACCAGGCCAGCTTGCTTGAGGTTACTCGTTTGATCAGCGATTTGGAAAAGCAAATCGAAGTAGCTAAGTTGCAATCGAGTCAAGCAGCCCATAGTCGCAGGGAAAATCTTGAGCGGCTGGATGCTGTTTTAGCCCGTCTGGAAGAAGCGAAACAAGAGCTGGCTCAAAAACAAGAGACGCTAGCTGTGCTTCAACAAAGACTGACAGAGAACCGTCAGCAACAAGAAGAGTTGGAAAAAGAATTAGCCAACTACGAAGAAGATCCGGAACAAGTCATTGAGCATCTACGTGAGCAGTATGTCGCGCTCTTACAGACAGAGGCTGAAAAATCGAATGAGCGGACAGCCATTGAGAGCCGGATCCAAGCACTCCTGCAAGAATCTAGCCATCGTCAAGAGGATTTGACCAAGGCACAAACAAACTTTGAAACTGCCAAGGAAAAAGAAGTCCGACAATTGGAAGAGTTGGATCAGGCACAAGCGACAGTCAAAGGTTTACTAGTAGAATATCAAGAGCAATTGGTAAAAGTGGAGCAGGCCAAAGCTACTTACCAAGAGGCTCAAACGGCTATGTTTGACCTGATGGATGAGAGCAAGAACAAGCGGGCGCGGATCAATAGCTTGGAAGCTATTCAGAAGAACCATAGTAACTTCTATGCAGGCGTCAAGAGCGTTTTGCAAGAAGCAGAACGGTTAGGAGGCATCTGTGGGGCTGTTAGTGAGAATTTGAGTTTCTCAAAAGACTACCAGACGGCGCTTGAAATTGCTCTGGGAGCTAGCAGCCAACAGATCATTGTCGAGGATGAAAAGGCTGCAACGCGAGCGATCGATTTCTTGAAACGCAATCGCTTGGGACGGGCAACTTTCCTTCCGCTCACGACGATCAAAGCCCGTCAACTATCTCCTCGGAATTTGGAATTGATTCAAGCCAGTGCAGGATTTCTAGGAATTGCGAGTGACTTAGTGACCTATGAGCATCGTTTTGAACAGATTTTCCAAAACTTGCTTGGAGTAACAGCCATCTTTGACACGACGGAGCATGCGCGTGAGGCGGCTCGTACAGTCAATTATCAAGTTCGGATCGTGACCCTAGATGGGACCGAATTGCGAACGGGTGGATCTTACGCCGGTGGTGCCAATCGTTCCCAAAATACAGTCTTTGTCAAACCAGAATTAGATAGTTTAAAACAGGAAATGCAAGCTCTGGATGCTCGTTTAAGAGAAGCAGAGCAGGAGGTCGAGACCAAGGACAATCTGCTCAAGCAGGCGCAAGAATACTTGGCCTCTATTCAAAGCCAGGGTGAGCAAGCGCGTCTGGAGCAACAGCGGGCCCAATTGGCCTACCAACAAAGCCAAGAGCAACTGAAAGAAATACAGGAACTCTTAGAGGCTTTGAAGTCAGAATTGGCAACAGATGCGACCCAATCTCTACAAGAAGAGCAGGAGTCCCTTACTGAGCAATTGGCAGCGATTGAGCTTCAAAAAGAAAATTTGAATCGCGACATTGAAACCATGAAGTCGGACAAAGATGTTCTGCAACAAAAGGTACAAAACCTGCAAGAGCAATTGGCAGAACTGCGACTCCAACAGACGGAATATAAAAGTCAACAAAGTTACGAGCAAACAGATGCTCGTCGTTTGGAAGAAACGATCTCCCAGTTGGAAGTAGAAGAGCATCAATTGCAATTACTGATTGAACAAGGCGATGCCCAAGTTCAGACAGTCGATGTAGAGCAGCTAGCCAATCAATTGACGCAGGCTCAAGCCAAGAAAACGGATTTGGAACAAGGGGTCATTCGGAAACGTTTTGAGCTGGATGATTTGGAAGGCCAGGCCGAAGATGTGGCAGAACAGATGGAACAAGCGCGCAAGAAAAACGAAGAGTGGATTCGCCAACAAGGCAAGGCTGAAGCAACACGTGAAAAGCATGCGGATCGCTTGAACAAGCTCTTAACGCAAATTACCGATGAATTCATGCAAAGCTTTGACCAAGCCAAAGAACAGGCCAAACCGGTTGAAAATCTTGCGGCAGCTGAAAACCAGCTCAAGAGCATCGAAAAAGACATTAAGGCACTTGGTCCAGTCAATGTGGATGCGATTGAGCAATACGATGAAGTGAAGGGACGCTTTGATTTCCTTTCTAGCCAGCGGGAGGATGTCTTGGCTGCGAAAAACATGCTTCTGTCTACCATCAACGACATGAATGACGAAGTCAAGGAACGCTTTAAATCAACCTTTGAAGCCATTCGTGAATCCTTTAAAGTCACTTTCCGTCAAATGTTTGGCGGGGGTTCTGCTGATTTGATTCTGACAGAGCCAGATCTTCTGACAGCTGGGGTTGAGATTTCTGTGCAGCCACCTGGTAAAAAGATCCAATCCTTAAACCTCATGAGTGGTGGTGAAAAAGCCTTGTCAGCCTTGGCTCTCTTGTTCTCGATTATTCGTGTCAAGACCATTCCATTTGTCATTCTAGATGAAGTAGAGGCTGCCCTGGATGAAGCCAATGTCAAGCGTTTTGGAGACTACCTCAACCGCTTTGATAAGGAAAGCCAATTTATTGTCGTGACGCACCGGAAGGGAACCATGTCAGCTGCAGATTCCATCTATGGTGTGACCATGCAGGAATCTGGGGTTTCTAAAATCGTCTCAGTAAAATTGAAAGACTTAGAAAATGAAGAATAATGATATTAAATTGATCGCTACGGATATGGATGGAACCTTTCTAAATGACCAACATCAGTACGATCAAGACCTTTTACGCAAGGTATTAGCAAGCTGCAAAGAAAAAGGCATCTATTTTGCTGCTGCGAGTGGCCGTGCCCTCCTTTCGCTCAAATCCCTCTTTAAAGGGTTTGAAGACCAGATGATTTTCATTGCTGAAAATGGTAGTGTGGTAGAATTTCATGGAGAAGACCTCTACGAAGCGACCATGTCCAAAGACTTTTATTTGGGTATTTTTGAAGCTCTGAAATCCTCCCCTTATGCAGATCCGAATAAATTGCTTTTGACAGGGAAAAAGGGAAGTTATGTCTTGGAAACAGTAGATCCCGACTATCTGGCCTTGAGTCAGCACTACAATGAAAACATTCAAAAAGTGAAAAGCCTAGTGGATATTCAAGATGAAATCTTCAAATTGACCACCAACTTTGATGCAGCTCTTGTTCTTGAAGGAGAGCAATGGGTCACTGAGAATATCCCAGGCGTCAAAGCAATGACGACAGGTTTTGAATCGATTGATATTGTCCTCGATTATGTCGATAAAGGAGTGGCGATTACCGCCTTAGCGGATAAACTAGGGATCTCGATGGATCAGGTGATGGCTTTTGGTGATAACCTAAATGACCTCCATATGATGCAAGTCGTGGGCCGTCCTGTAGCGCCAGAAAATGCACGTCCTGAAATCTTAGCGATTGCTGAAACAGTCATCGGCCACCATGCGACGGGTTCTGTCCTACGCTACATGGAGGAAATTGTATGAGTCAGATTTCTTTGATTGCGCTGGATTTAGATGGGACCCTTCTCAATTCTGAAAAAAAGATCTCCCCTCGCAATAGAGCAGCTCTCGCTGCTGCACAGGCTCAAGGTGTCAAGGTGGTTCTAACCACTGGTCGGCCCTTGAAAGCTATGGATTTTCTTTTGGAAGAATTGGGAACAGCAGGCCTCAAAGAAGAGTATACGATTACCTTCAACGGTGGTCTAGTGCAGCGAAATAATGGAGAAATCCTCTCAAAAGTGGTCTTGGCACCAGAAGATGTCGCAACCATTCATGATGAAACAGCCCGTCTAGGCCTTCCGCTGGATGCTATCAGTGAGGGAACGGTTTATGAGATTCATGCAGATCGAAAGTCTCTCTATTCCCTTTACAATCCCTACCTGAACTTTATTGAAACAGATTTTAAAGACCTGCCATCCACGATTTCCTACAACAAGTGTGTGACAGCAGTCGATCAAGACTTTTTAGATGCAGCGATAAAGCAGATCAAGCCGGACTTATTTCAAGACTATGAAATTTTTAAATCTCGGGAAATGTTGCTGGAATGGTGTCCTAAAAATGTTCACAAGGCGACAGGTTTAGAGGCACTGGCAGCTATTTTAGGTCTTAAGGCAGATCAAGTCATGGCCTGTGGGGATGAAGCCAATGACCTGTCTATGATACAATGGGCTGGACTGGGGGTTGCTATGGGCAATGCGGTCCCAGCAGTGAAAGAGGTGGCGGCGCTTGTTGCACCCGTGACCAATGACCAAGACGCTGTCGCATGGGCAATTGAAAATTATGTGCTAAAGGAGAGTGAATAAATGGGATTATTTGATCGATTATTTGGAAAGAAAGAAGAAACTGAAAAAGTGCTTCCGTCTACTGAAGAAGTGACGGAAAGTAACGAGATTGAAGAAGTTGTCAAAGAGGAGCCGACGACGGCTGTCTCAAATGACAAGGAAGAGCAAAAAATCGCTGATATGGAGGCTTACTACCAAGAGCTTAAAGCGCGGATTGCAGCCACTCATCAACCTGTTTCAACCGTCACTCAAGAAGAGTCACCAGAGGAACCTCTTCTTGAAGAAAATGTGACTTCAGAGACTCATAAAGACCAAACAGCGGGAGAGGAGTCTCCGGTTGTCTTTGAATCCGCTCAAACAGAAACAACTCCTGAAGAAGTTTCACCTGTAGCTGATGAAACGGAGACGGAGCCTCTTGAAGAAGTGAAAATTGAAGCGGAAGAAACTGAACATGTTGAAGAAGCTGATGAGATTGATGTTATAAAACTGGAAGAAGAGTCACCATCACCTGACGCTGAGCCAGTAGAAGTGAGCACGACAGAAGAGAAGGTTCCAGAACCTGAAGTGTCAGAAGCGATCGCTGAAGTGGAGGAAACTTCAGAAGTAGCGGAAGCCGAGTCGAGCTTTCCTGAAGGAGAAGCTGCATCAGCTATTGAGGAAAGAACTGTTGAAGAGGCAGAGGAGCCAATTCAAGACGAGATCGCACCTCAGCAAGAAACCATCCAGGAAAAATATGATCGTAGCTTGAAAAAGACACGGACTGGATTTGGAGCACGCCTCAATGCCTTCTTTGCAAACTTCCGTTCAGTCGATGAAGAATTCTTTGAAGAATTGGAAGAACTCTTGATCATGAGTGACGTTGGGGTTCAAGTTGCCTCTAATTTAACCGAAGAGTTGCGCTATGAAGCACGTTTGGAAAATGCCAAAAAACCAGATGCTCTCAAGCGCGTGATTATCGAAAAATTGGTAGACTTGTATGAAAAGGATGGCCAATTTAATGAAGCCATTTGTTTTCAAGATGGCCTCACGGTTATGCTCTTTGTCGGGGTCAATGGAGTTGGTAAAACAACCTCTATCGGGAAGTTAGCCCACCGATACAAACAAGAGGGCAAGAAAGTCATGTTGGTTGCAGCAGATACCTTCCGTGCAGGAGCAGTGGCTCAACTGGCAGAATGGGGGCGCCGAGTAGATGTTCCAGTTGTGACAGGTCCTGAAAAATCAGATCCTGCTAGCGTCGTCTTTGATGGAATGGAACGTGCGATCGCTGAAAACATTGATGTTCTGATGATTGATACGGCGGGTCGTCTGCAAAACAAGGACAACCTCATGGCGGAGCTTGAAAAAATCGGCCGGATTATCAAGCGAGTGGTGCCTGATGCGCCGCATGAAACCTTGCTGGCCCTCGATGCATCGACTGGTCAAAATGCCTTGGTGCAAGCCAAAGAGTTTTCAAAAATTACGCCTGTGACAGGGATTGTATTGACCAAGATCGATGGAACGGCTCGAGGTGGAGTTGTTCTTGCGATCCGTGAAGAATTGGACATTCCGGTGAAGTTGATTGGATTTGGAGAAAAGATCGATGACATCGGACCATTCCATTCAGAAAACTTCATGAGAGGTCTCTTGGAAGGCTTGATTTAAAGTCGAATAAAAAAGACAAATTGTTGGAAGGACAATTTGTCTTTTTTGTTTCCATGCGCTATCAAAAAACCACCCGAAGGTGGCTTACTTTAATTCTTAGGTTCAGGTTTCCAAACCCACTCTGCTCCGTAGTCTGCAAGGAGATCATCGGATGCTGTTGGTCCCATGGATCCTGACTTGTACTCATAGAGCGGTGCTCCATTTTCAGCCCATAGTTTTTCGATCCGGTCAATCAATTGCCATGAAGCGCGGACTTCGTGCCAGTGGCTGTAATTAGTTGAGTCATTGTTCAACACGTCGAAAATTAATTTTTCATAAGGCTCTGGGGAAGCTCCAGTTGCGGTCGCATCTGTCTCGTAATCAAAGGAAATCGGTGCGATACTGAATTTTTCTCCGACCTCTTTTCCGTTGATACTCAATGAGAAACCTTCATTTGGTTGGATATAAATGGTCAAGACATTTGGTTGCAAGCTATGTCCAAAGATGGAGTTGGTTTGCTTGAAGACCACATTGACCATGGTTCCTTTTTGCGTCAAGCGTTTTCCAGTACGGAAGAAGAAAGGAACTCCACGGAAGCGATCGCTATCAACAAAGAATGCCCCAGAAGCATAAGTCTCCGTAGTAGATTCAGGGTCGACATTGGGCTCACTGCGATAAGAGATATCTTTTTTCCCTTCGATGGTCCCTGAATGGTATTGACCACGGATAAAGAATTTCTTTAACTCATCATCTGTTGGATTGTGCAATTGCTCAAAAACTTTGATCTTTTCAGCTCGAATCGCGTCCTTGGTAAAGGTAGCTGGTTTATCCATGGCAAGCAAAGACAAAAGCTGAAGGGTATGGTTTTGCACCATATCCCGAAGAGCACCTGAGTGATCATAGTAGCCACCGCGTTCTTCAACACCCAAGCGTTCAGCAAAGGTGATTTGGATATTGTCAATAAAGTCTCGGTTCCAGAGGTTGTCAAAAATGAGATTGCCGAAACGGATGGCAAAGATATTTTGGATCATTTCTTTGCCAAGGTAATGGTCGATCCGGAAGATTTGTTCCTCATCAAAGGTTTCTTCCAATTCTTTGTTGAGCTGACTAGCCGTTTCTAGGTCTGTACCAAAAGGTTTTTCAACAATCAGGCGCTCAAAACCTTGTCCATCCACAATTCCTTCGGATTTGAGGTGTTTGGCAATAGTTCCAAAAAATTGAGGGGCCATGGATAAGAAGAAGACCTTGTTGTGTTCCGTTTGGTATTTTTCATCCAGAGTGCTTTGCAATTCGCGCAGAGCGATGTAATGTTCTGTATCATTGACATCATGACTTTGATAGTAGAAATGACTGGCGAATTCTTGGGCTTGTTGAGGGCTATCTGCGAGGTCTGTGATGGATTCTACCACGACTGATTCAAAGTATTCCTTGCTCCATGGTCTGCGGGCTGTTCCGATCACTGCAAAGTGTTCAGATAGATTTCCGGATTTATAGAGTCTAAAAAGGGATGGGTAGAGTTTGCGATGGGCTAAATCTCCACTGGCCCCGAAAATGGTTACAATAACTTTTGAAGACATTTAAGTACCTATTTCCTATTTTATTAACCATATTTTACCATAAAATCTACAAGATTTCCTATACAGAAACTAAGTTCCTCACAATTTCCAATTGAGTGTGACTCGGTGAAAGAAAAAGCTAGAACACAGGTAAGTTCTAGCTTTCATGTTGAAAACAAAGTACTAAAAAACTTTCCTTACGTGAGTACGGACGTCAGCGAACTTCTTCGAAGTTCCATGACTTAGTTTTGAGCCTAAGGTCTCAAAACTCCCGAGTACTTGAAATGGTAATGGTTCAAGCACTTTTCTCACGGCGGAAAGTTTCGGTATTTTCTTGATCATTAAAAAATTAGAACTAATTTTTCTTTCTTAATAAAATCACTTAACTCATTTTACAAAAAAAGTTTTTCAACGTTCTAAAAGCTAGAACCAATGTGGATTCTAGCTTGAACTGTTATAAGGTAATTGGATCTACAACGGAAGCTCCATCAGAATACGCGGTAGACATAAGGATTAGACGGTTTTGTAATGGTTTGACAATCCGTAATGTGGAGGACAGGCAAGCTTTGCTTGAGCTGTTTGTGGTATTCAATGGACAAGGTTCCTTTTGCATGGATCCAGGTATTGTTGTCAAAATGTTGAGGAGCACCGGTTGTTAAAAGACCGTAGACACCTGAGTCTGCGATACAGTGGATGATCCCAAAGCGAAAGAGAAATTGACTGTCTTTGTTATTAGGATCATTGTAAACAAAACCGGTCAACTCGATGGTTTTTCCCGCAAATTGATCTGGATAATCATAAATGACCTCCATGACTTCCATATAATTTTCAGTGGTCACCTGGATCACCTTTTTATCAACATATTTCTTAGCTGCTTGCTTCATCTCTGACTCATAGGCAGACTTAGTGAAATAGCTACTGGTATCCGGTTTGAGATACTGAGTTGTTGTCCCTTCATCCTGTTGGATTTCTTTGGAAGAACCTGCTGCTACTGGAAAGTGGTAGCCTTTGGCAGAGACTGTTTGGGAATCCAGAGTCACTGTTGGGAAAAATAAGCCGACAAAAAGAGGAATACAGAGCAAGAAGACACTCGCCACTTTTGCCCAGAAGCCAGATAGATGACTGTGGATCTTCTGTTGTTTGACCCAGATGATCAGCTGCACAAGAGCTAAAACAAAGGATAAAAACATTGAAATATAAGCCAAGTAAGAATAGTGTAAGTTGATGTATTGATTGAGCTTACCAGATAATTGCAGGTACATGGTAAGCTCAAAATAACCTGCTAAGATCAAAAATCGTATCATAAAGCTACCCCCACAATCCAAGAGTATAGGAGCACAACTCCACAGACAATTCCGATAAATTGCCAGATAAAACGGGTCTTGAGATAATTTTTCATCATGAGGAGATTCTTGACATCAAGCATAGGTCCAATCACCAGAAAGGCCAGCACCGGCGCTACTCCAAAACTACTCAGAAGAGAGGAGCCGATAAAGGCGTCCGCCTCGCTACAAAGTGAGAGGAGGAAGGACAAGGCCATGAGGAGGAGAATAGCAATAACCGGTGTCGCACTGATCGAAGTGAGGATCCGTGTTGGGACATAGACTTGGACGAGGCTTGCAAAAAGACAACCGAATACCAAGTAGCGTCCTGTATCAAAGAATTCATCAATCGCCTGCACCAAGACTTGAAAGAGCTTTTGGATTTTGCTCAAATCGCTAAAATCATGTTCATGCACAGGCTTGCGATGTTCTTTTTGGATCGAATCTGTCTGAATAAAGCCAAGGAAGATCCCTAGTACCGTTGCGACAAGAAGGGAACCCAGGGCGCGGTAGAGGGCCATCTTAACAGAATTCCCAAAAGCTGAGTAGGTTGCAAAGAGTACGATGGGATTGATGACAGGCGCTGTCACCAGAAAGGGAACAGCAGTATAACTTGGGACTTTCTTTTCTAGAAAGCGATTGATAATGGGAACAATTCCGCATTCACAGGAAGGAAAGATAAAGCCGACAAAGCTCCCAAAGAAGATTCGCCCAAATTTATTTTTGGGAAGAAAACGGTAAACCTTCTCAGGTGTGACATAAACCTCAATCATTCCTGAAATGATACTTCCGATCAGGACAAAGGGCAGGGCCTCAATGATAATCGAGAGAAAAATAGCCCCAGCCTGCAAGACGCTAGAGGGAAGGTGTTGAAAGAATGTCATTATTTAGCCTTCTTTGCATCTTTAGCAGCCGTTTCAGCTTTCTTTTTTTCTTCGGGGAATTCAACTGTTTTTTCTAGATCTGGAAAACTTGCAAAGTTTTCAAACATTTTATCAAGATCATCTGTCTTAGAAAATTTAATAGCCATTTTTGGGCCTCCTTTTTCGTTTTCTATCATTATAACAAAAAGGAAAGGTCAAGGGGGAAATAGAGCATAAAAGACAAGGAGGAAACTTCTACAAAACCCTAGCAAATAGGTGGCTAGAAGCCTTGGCTACGGTAAAATATGCTATAATAGAAGCTATGGATAAATATGAAAAAATAGCCCAAGAATTGGGTGTTAGCTTAAAACAAATCGATACCGTATTGAGTCTGACCGCAGAAGGCTCAACCATTCCCTTCATTGCTCGCTATCGAAAAGATATGACGGGAAATTTAGATGAAGTAGCGATCAAGGCTATTATTGATAGGGACAAATCCTTAACGGCTCTAGCTGAACGACAGGAAACCGTCCTTGCTAAGATTGAGGAACAAGGCAAACTGACAGAGGCGCTCAAGCAGGCTATTGAAGCTGCTGAAAAATTAGCGGATGTCGAAGAGCTTTATCTACCTTATAAGGAAAAACGACGAACTAAGGCGACGATTGCCCGAGAAGCAGGACTTTTCCCCTTGGCACGTCTCATCCTGCAAAATAGTCCAAACTTGGAAGCAGAGGCTCAGAAATTTACCTGTGAGACCTTCCCAACTGAAACAGTGGCTTTAGCTGGTGCAGTGGATATTCTGGTAGAAGCTATTTCAGAGGATACCCAATTGCGGGCCCTCACCTATCAAGAAATTCATGGTCATTCCCTCATGACGTCAACCTTGAAGGATGAAAGCTTAGATCCTAAGAGAACCTTTGAAATCTACTATGATTTTTCTGAAAAGATCAAGAGTATGCAAGGCTACCGGACCCTGGCTCTCAATCGTGGGGAAAAATTGGGCGTTCTTAAAGTCGGATTTGAGCACCATCTGGATCGAATCATTCGCATCTTTGAAGCTCGTTTTAAAAGCAAAAATGCCTATGTCGATGAGGTTATTCAGCAAGCGGTTAAGAAAAAAATCGTACCTGCGATTGAACGTCGAATTCGGACAGAGTTGACAGAGGTGGCAGAAGATGGGGCCATTCAATTGTTCTCTGAAAATCTACGGAATCTATTGCTTATCCCTCCATTAAAAGGGCGCGTGGTCCTTGGATTTGACCCAGCTTTTCGGACCGGTGCCAAATTAGCGGTTGTCGATGAGACAGGCAAAATGCTTGCAACCCAGGTTATCTATCCAGTTGCCCCTGCAAAACCAGCTCAGATCGAGCAGGCCAAGAAAGATTTGTCCTCCTTGATCAAGGAGTTTGACGTAGAGATTATTGCGATCGGGAATGGAACCGCTAGCCGTGAAAGTGAGGCCTTTGTCGCTGAAGTACTCCATAACCATCCAGGGGTTCGCTATGTCATTGTCAATGAAAGTGGAGCCTCTGTCTACTCAGCTAGTGAGTTGGCCCGTCATGAGTTCCCAGAATTAACCGTTGAAAAACGCTCGGCCATCTCCATTGCCCGTCGTCTGCAAGACCCATTGGCAGAATTGGTGAAAATCGATGCCAAATCCATCGGTGTCGGTCAATACCAGCACGATGTCAATCAAAAAAAATTGACAGAAAGTTTGGATTTTGTCGTGGATACGGTCGTCAACCAAGTTGGGGTTAATATCAATACCGCTAGTCCCTCTCTCTTAGCGCATGTAGCAGGGCTTAATAAGACCATCTCTGAAAATATCGTGAAATATCGGGAAGAAGAAGGAATGATCCTCTCACGGGCGCAGATTAAAAAAGTCCCTCGTCTCGGAGCCAAGGCTTTCGAGCAGGCGGCGGGATTCTTACGCATTCCTGAAAGTAAAAACCTTTTGGACAATACTGGCGTCCACCCTGAAAGTTACAAGGAGGTTGAAAAACTTTTTGAACTCCTTGGGATTACCGAACTCGATGAATCTGCTCAAGAAAAATTAAAAGCTGTCAAGATAGAGGAAATGTCGACCCAGCTAGAACTGGGGCCGGAAACCCTGAAAGATGTCATTGCTGATCTCCTAAAACCAGGTCGCGATTTGCGGGATTCCTTTGATGCACCAGTGCTCCGTCAGGATGTTTTGGATATTAAAGACCTCCACATTGGTCAAAAATTAGAAGGGGTTGTGCGCAATGTGGTTGATTTCGGAGCCTTTGTCGATATTGGTATTCACGAGGATGGCTTGATTCATATCTCCCATATGAGCAAGCAATTTATCAAGCATCCAAGCCAAATCGTCTCTGTAGGAGATGTAGTGACGGTCTGGGTGAAGAAGATTGACGTGGAACGCGAAAAAGTCAACCTCAGTTTGGTAGCACCGAATGAATCTGACTGACTATGTACGCCAGGTATCTCTGGAAGATTTTGGGAGGGAATTCCACCATCGAGCAGAGTGGAATGCGCGTTTGCAAACCACTGGAGGCCGTTTCTTTCCTAAGGATCGGCATCTTGATTTCAACCCCAAGATTTATCAGACGTTCGGATTAGAGACCTTTCGGAAAATCGTCCGCCATGAGCTCTGCCATTACCATCTTTACGATCAAGGAAAAGGCTATCGCCACAAAGATACAGCCTTTAAACAGCTCCTTCAGCAAGTGGATGGACTTCGATTCACACCACCTCTACCAGAAAAGACTGGACGAGTCAAGCGGATCTATTTCTATCAATGTCCTCACTGTGGTCAAGAGTATAGGCGAAAGCGAAAAATCGATCTGAAGAAATATGCTTGCGGCCGCTGTCGCAGCCGCCTGCAATTCCTTGAAATGAGACAAGTGTAAGAATCAGTCTTTAGGCGGATCTCTTTCCAGTTCGACTCTGCTAAAATAGGTCTAACTAGAAAGAGGAAAATCAAATGACATCATCATTTTACAAATTAAAACGACATCGCCTGGTTTCAGGTGTGCTAGCTGGCTTAGCTGATAAATTTGGTCTGAGTGTAACTCTCCTACGCTTCTTGTTTATTCTTTTTACGGTTTCTCATGCCTTTATCGGTGTGATTATCTATTTACTGTTAGATACGACCTTGCCTTATAAGGACGAGGAGGAGCAGGAAATGTTTGACGATGGCCCTCGACCTCGTCGAAGAAAAGAGGCCGAACCCATCCATGATCAGAATGATAGTCCATTTTTCTAAAAGGAGATTTGAGTGAAGCAGAAGTTCTATTCCCTTGCTTTTATTCTATATCTCTTCTTCAGTTTTATAGGACAGTTTTTCATTTTAAATCGTTTTTTTGGTGAAGGAGTTGGAACAGTTTTGATCGGAATGCTCCTTTTTCCACTGGGCATTTGGAATAGCCTCTTCTACCTCTTGTTTCTGCCAACAGAAATGGCTAGAAAACCACAAATTTATCGGTTTTCGATTTTATTTCTTCCGATTTTGTATCTGGTTTTGTCCTTGCTGGGGGGAGGACCTACCACCTTTATGCTAGGCTTGATCGCATTTCCTTCAAATGCGGTGGTCTATGCAGTCTCTACCGGAATCAAATCTATGATCAAAGATTTCTTGCAAGGCCAAGGCTAGAGCATTCTTCATATGTTCCCATCATTTCCTAGAGGTTGGAGACCTTTGTCTTGGCCTCTTTTTGCTTGCCTTAAAAAGGAGTTGAAAATGGATCTTTCAAATGATACTTCAGTCTCTCGTCTGAAGAGAAAATCTGCTATAATAGAGAGAGAATTTGAAAAGGGAGAATGATATGGCAGTTACTGTTCGCGATCTACAGGAAAAGCTTCGTCTATCGGTTGTTTATGGGGATGATAAACTCTTAAGCAAGGAAATTACGACTGCGGACATTTCACGTCCAGGTCTTGAAATGACGGGCTATTTCGACTATTACACACCTGAGCGGATTCAGCTTGTAGGAATGAAAGAATGGTCCTACCTGGTGAAGATGAGCTCTCACAACCGTCATCAGGTCCTGCGCAAGATGTTCCAGCCAGAGACACCTGTCATCATTGTCGCGCGGAACTTAGAAATTCCAGAAGAAATGTTGCGTGCTGCGGAAGAGAAGCAACTAGCTATTTTGAAGAGCAATGTTGCAACGAGTCGTTTATCTGGAGAGCTTTCTAGCTATTTGGATAGTCGGCTAGCAGAACGTACGAGTGTACACGGTGTCTTGATGGATATTTATGGGATGGGTGTCTTGATCCAAGGAGATAGTGGAATCGGAAAAAGCGAGACAGGTCTGGAACTTGTCAAACGGGGTCACCGCCTCGTAGCAGATGACCGAGTCGATATCTATGCGAGAGATGAGATGACCCTTTGGGGAGAGCCAGCTGAAATCCTACGCCACTTACTAGAGATCCGTGGTGTCGGGATTATAGATGTCATGAGTCTCTACGGAGCCAGTGCTGTCAAGGATTCTTCACAAGTCCAAATCGCCGTTTACTTGGAAAATTATGCCAAAGATCAGGTTTATGATCGTCTGGGTAATAATGCAGAAGAGTTAGAAATCGGTGGCGTGACCATTCCTCGGATTCGCATCCCTGTGAAGACTGGTCGGAACATTTCGGTCGTGATCGAAGCCGCAGCGATGAATGTTCGTGCCAAAGAAATGGGCTATGATGCTACCAAAACTTTTGAAGAACGTTTGTCCCAGTTGATTAGTCAAAATGAGGTGAAGGAATGAATCCAGTAGCCCTTCAATTAGGTCCGATCAGTATTCGTTGGTACGCGATTTGTATTGTCTCTGGCTTGATTCTAGCCGTTTATCTTTCTATGAAAGAAGCGCCCCGTAAAAAAATTGATCCAGATGCTATCATTGATTTCATTTTGATCGCCTTTCCTCTTGCGATTGTGGGGGCCAGACTCTATTACGTTATTTTCGAATGGGGTTACTATAGCCAGCATCTTAGTGAGATTTTTGCGATCTGGAACGGAGGAATCGCGATTTATGGTGGCCTCTTGACAGGTGCCCTTGTCCTCTATCTATTCTCTCGTAGACGCTTGATTGAGCCAATTGATTTCTTAGATATTGCGGCCCCAAGCGTCATGATTGCACAGAGTATTGGTCGCTGGGGAAACTTCTTTAACCAGGAAGCTTATGGAGCTGCTGTTAAAAGTCTCAACTACCTGCCCTCTTTTATTCGAGATCAAATGTATATAGATGGTAGTTACCGTCAGCCAACCTTCTTATATGAATCCAGTTGGAATCTGCTAGGTTTTCTCTTGATCTTGATTCTTCGGAGGAAGCCACAATTTTTGCGGCAAGGTGAGATCACAGCCTTTTACCTTATCTGGTATGGTTTTGGTCGGATGATCATCGAAGGAATGCGGACAGATAGCCTGATGTTTGCGGGCTTACGTGTTTCCCAGTGGTTGTCGATGATCCTGATTCTAGTTGGACTCGCCATCATCATCTACCAACGTTGCAAAAAAGCCCCTTATTATGTAGAAGCAAAGGAGTAATATATGTTTATTGAAATTGCCTACGGCCTCTTAGGCCTTGCCTTAGTAGCGCTTGTCATTTATATGATTTTTTTCCTCTCAAAGATTGGAAAAGTAGTAGATGAGACGCAAAAAGCCATCCAAGTTTTGACATCAGATGTCAATGTCACCTTGCATCAGACCAATGATCTATTGGCAAAGGTCAATGTTTTAACGGATGATTTGAATCAAAAAGTTGCAACGATTGACCCGCTCTTTACAGCCGTGGCGGATCTTTCAGAGTCTGTTTCAGATTTGAATGATCAAGCCCGTCAATTGAGTGTCAAAGCGGTGTCAGCTGGTGGAAAAACAGTGAAAGCCTCTATCGGATTAAAAGCGATTAAGATGGCTTCAAAATTATTTAAATAGAATCGAGGAAGAATATGGGACGTTTATCTAGTTTATTAATTGGTGTGATTTCAGGTGCTTCAGCAGCCTACTATTTATCAACAGAGCAAGGAAAGAAAGTCACTAAAAAAGTGGTGCGCTTCGTAAAAGATTATCAAGAAGATCCTCAAGAAGTACATGAATCGGTGAAACAAACTGCTAAGGATGTTTCAAAACAAGCAGCAGAAGTGATCCAACAAACCAAAGAAAAAGTTGGTTCTGGAGAAATTACGACAGGAACTGTTTTGGAATCTGTCAAAGAAAAGACGCAAGATGTGGTTGAAAAATCTCAAGAAGTCTATCACTCATTTAAGGATAAACTTCAAAAAGAAAATCTAAGTGGCAATGACTTGGTTCAATCCATTCGCAAACAAACAGAATCAGAAGACATCGTTTTAGAATTGGATGAAAAAAATTCTGAAGAAGCAGCTGAAGAAGAAACAAAAGAAGCATAAAAAATGAGGCTCAGTGAGCCTCTTTTCAGATTGAAGATAAATTCATCTTAGAAACTTTCCTTAAGTGAGTACGGACGTCAGCGAACTTCAAAGAAGTTCCATGACTTAGTTTTGAACCTAAAGTTTCAAAACTCCCGAGTGCCTGAAACATAATTGTTTCAGGCACTTTTCTCACGGCGGAAAGTTTCAAAAGATCATTGAATAACTTTAACTCATAAAAAGTATTTATTCTTATAGAATTCCTAGGAAGCCTTTGAATTATCAAACACCATACCAAGTTTTTCTGAGTTACATGAAAAGTCTAACTTAATTTGACAACTTAGGAATTAAAAAAATTCGAGTAAATAAAAAAATCAGGCGAACCTGATTTTATTTTTTTCGTTTATTGTAGTAAATTCGGAACCCTTGAATAGTAGCAAAGCTAGAACCAATCGCTAAAGCAAACGCAAAGAAGGTATTCATTTTTGTTGCTAAAAAGACAAAACTAAATACAACCGTCAACACACAGAAAATAGCGATATTCAAAAAATATAGCAATTCACTTAATTGAGGTGCGGGTTCAACTTCAGGAGCATAGTCCTGAATAGGGGTTTCTTGGGTTTGTTTGGTTAATTCGATATAATCGAATTCTTCATCATAGTGTCTTAAATTTCTTACGGGCATTTTCTCTCTCCTAACAGTACTCTATTATTCTATCATGAATTCAGCTATATAAATGTTACAAAAATGTTACAAATTTTACAAAATGAATAAATTTTTCTAGAATATCGGAATTTTTGTTATAATGGTTCTATGAAAAATATTATTATTACAGCAACAGCAGAGAGTGTTGAGCAAACGCAAGCCCTGATTGATGCAGGGGTTGACCGAATCTATGTCGGTGAAAAAAACTACGGATTACGATTGCCTCAAACTTTAAGCTATGACGAAATAAATCGAATTGCCCAACTGGTCCATGCTGCTGGCAAAGAATTGACAGTAGCTGTAAATGCACTCATGCACCAATCGATGATGGATTCAATCAAGCCTTTCCTAGATTTTTTAAAGGAAATTCAGGCTGATTATATTACTGTCGGAGATGCGGGCGTTTTTTATGTCTTGAAACGAGATGGCTATCCATTCAAAACGATTTACGATGCTTCTACCATGGTCACTTCTAGCCGCCAGATCAACTTCTGGGGAAAACAAGCAGGAGCTTCCGAGGCTGTTTTGGCTCGTGAGATTCCATCTGCCGAATTATTCGTAATGGCTGAGAATCTTCAGATTCCAGCAGAAGTCTTGGTCTATGGTGCTAGCATTATTCACCATTCGAAACGACCGCTACTTCAGAATTATTACAACTTTATCAAGACAGAAGAGTCTGTGACCAAAGATCGCGATCTGTTCTTAGCAGAACCAGGAGATCCCAATTCTCACTATTCAGTCTATGAGGACAAACATGGAACCCATATCTTCTCAAATAATGACTTGAATATGATGACCAAATTGTCTGAGTTGGTAGAACACGGATTTGATCATTGGAAACTCGATGGTGTCTACTGTCCGGGTGAAAACTTTGTCAAGATTACAGAGTACTTTGTCAAGGCTCGTGATTTGATTCAAAATGGAACATTTACACAGGATCAAGCCTATCTGTTTGATGAAGAAATCCGCAAATTGCATCCAGCTAATCGTGGTTTGGATACTGGTTTCTATGATTATGAACCAGATCGTGTAAAATAATAAAAAAACTAGGACTTCTTCGTTTGTGAGTTTTCCTTTTTCAGGGAACGAAGAGGCTATTCATCATATCGACAATCTTGTAAATTGGAGAAAACATGACAAATACAAAAAAACGTCCAGAGGTTTTGGTACCTGCTGGAACATTAGAAAAACTAAAAGTTGCCGTTAATTATGGGGCAGACGCTGTGTTCGTTGGTGGACAAGCCTATGGTTTGCGAAGCCGTGCCGGAAACTTCACCATGGATGAGCTTCGTGAAGGAATTGAATATGCTCATGCGCGTGGAGTTGATGTGCACGTCGCTTCCAACATGGTAACACATGAAGGAAATGAACAAGGCGCTGGTGAGTGGTTCCGTGAATTGCGGGATATGGGCCTTGACGCTGTGATCGTCTCAGACCCTGCCTTGATTGAAATCTGTGCAACTTATGCACCTGGACTCAATATTCACTTGTCTACGCAAGCTTCTGCAACCAATGTGGAGACTTTCCATTTTTGGAAAGAATATGGCTTGACCCGTGTCGTCTTGGCCCGCGAGGTATCCATGGAAGAGTTGGCAGAGATTCGTAAGCGTACCGATCTTGAGATCGAAGCCTTCGTTCATGGAGCGATGTGTATTTCCTATTCCGGACGTTGTACCCTTTCTAACCACATGTCTGACCGGGATGCCAACCGTGGTGGCTGTTCTCAATCTTGCCGTTGGAAATACGACCTTTACGATATGCCATTCGGCCAAGAACGTAAGAGTATCAAAGGACAAGTTCCAGAAGAATACTCTATGTCAGCCGTTGACATGTGTATGATCGAGAATATTCCAGACATGATTGATAATGGGGTTGATAGCTTGAAGATTGAAGGCCGAATGAAATCTGTCCATTACGTATCAACAGTTGCCAACTGTTACAAGGCTGCTTGCGATGCTTATATGGAAAGTCCAGAAGCCTTTTATGCCATCAAGGATGATTTGATCAATGAATTGTGGAAAGTCGCTCAACGTGAATTGGCAACTGGATTCTACTACCAAACACCGACTGAAAATGAACAATTGTTTGGGGCACGTCGGAAGATTCCTCAATACAAATTTGTAGGAGAAGTAGTAGACTTTGATCCATCTACCATGACTGCAACGATTCGCCAACGGAATGTGATCAATGAAGGCGACCAAGTAGAATTCTACGGACCAGGCTTCCGTCATTTTGAATGCCAGATCCAAGACTTGCATGATAAGGATGGATTGAAGATTGATCGTGCACCAAATCCGATGGAACTTCTCACGATCACTGTCCCACAAGAAGTGAAACCGGGAGATATGATCCGTTCTTGTCAAGAAGGTTTGATCAATCTCTACTCAAAAGATGGCGCAAGTAAAACTGTTCGAGTATAACAAAAAAAGAGAGGGTTAAACCTCTCTCAGAATGTAGACAAATCCTATCAGGAAAAGAAAAACTTCTCCTATAGAGTTTGGTTACCATATAGTGAAAACTCTTTGAATGCCTACATAATAGCATTTGTAAGAGTTTTTTTCTGTATAATCAACTTTTAAATTGAATGCATTCTGTTTAGTTTTATTCTTTTCCATAAAGGTAACGACTAGCAATTAACCAAGTGGCAATATACATTATCACGTTAACCAAAAATGCGACAACGATAACCATATTCCAATTATGGGATAAATTAGTAGTTAGAATCCCCATAATTGTTGTACCAAAAAGTCCACCAATTTGTTTGTTAGCGTTTAGAGTTGCACCTGCAATTCCAGATAATTCTTGACCAGCAGCTTCCATAAGAATGGTTGTAGTCGCTGGAGTTAAAACACCGATACCTAGACTCATTAAAGAAAATAAAGGAATTAGGATGTATAGTTGAATTTCATGAAAAAAGACTCCCATTCCAAAAATTCCTGCTGCTCCTACAATGGCAAAAATAATTGAGACAGTAGCTAGGCTCCCCACGGAAAATCGTTTTACAGCACGTGCATAAAATAAATTACCAATAATTAAGACAATCATTCCTGGTAGAATGAGGAGTCCAGAAATCATTGAGGAGAGGTTTAAATAAGTTTGAAAATAAAGACCTAGCACCAAAACGATACCATATAATGAAATATTAACCACTAAGCCCAACAGATTAGAGACAATAAACTTAGCATTTTTTAATAGTTGGTGGGGAACAATAGGTGCTTTACTTTTTTTATCGTGGACTACTAAACCAATAGCAAATAATAAAAACAGGAGAAGAAACAATAAAAGATTTAGGTTAGTATAGCCATATTGATTCCCTTCAACAAGGTAAATAACTAGACTTCCGATAGTTGCAACAAGAAAGATATTACTGAAAATGTCAATTCTGGTCTTTGGATTGGCAATATTGTTTTTCACGAGAAGTAATATAGAAATTACTGTCAAAATTCCCAATGGAATATTGATTAAGAAAATACCCCTCCATCCGAAGTAGTTAATAATTAGTCCACCAATAAAAGAACCAGTACCGGTTGCAACAGAAATAATTGCTGTCCAAATTCCTAACATACGTGCTCTTTTAGTAGAATCAGGGTATGAAATGAATAAAAGTGCTAATGAACTAGGCATAAACAAAGAAGCACCGAAACCTTGAATGAATCTAAGTATAATTAATGTTTCAATATTTGGTGAAAAAGAGCACCCAAATGAGGCAAGTGTAAAAATTGTCATTCCAAATAATAAAATTCTTTTAGCACCATATTTTGTTGTTAGATTTCCTGAAAGTAGGAGTAAAGATCCTAAAGCTAGTGTATAGGCGTTAATAATCCAAATGGATTGCTCTAATGAGACGCTCATAGCTGTTTCAATATGGGGAACAGCAAGAACCACTCCGGTTGTATCTAGGACCGCCATAATGTATCCTAGTGAAAGAATAAAAAGTAGATAAGCTGGCGCTTTTGTATTTGTTTTTTTCATCAAGCTTCCTCCGTTATTTCATCAAACCAATTTTCATTTATCAATCAAAAGCAATATATTTAACTTTCTGAAAACATTTTACTTGAGTATATCCAGTGCCAAAGTATCTTCCATCAGCGCAACCGAGAATAGCTTTGATACGGTCAAACTTAGTTATAATATCCATAGTAATTTCCCCTTTCAAATGATATAATTAGCTTATCATGTAATTATTTCTGAAACAAGAAGGGAAAAAAAGTATAGTAACTATCAAAAAAGGAGGAAACGAATGGAGACTTGCAAGAAGCAATCTTTGAAAAAATCAATTTGTCCAGCAAGAAGGGTCTTGAATTTACTAAAAGGTAAATTTACTCTTGAGATCTTATCTGAAATTATTGATGGTAATATACATTATAGTAGTCTTTTGCGTAGTGTAGAAGGTATTAATCCTAGAATATTAGCTCAACGGTTACATGATTTCGAGCAAGAAGGTATTTTATCAAGAAAAGTTTTACCGACATCGCCTCCACAGGTTGAATATAAAATGACAAAAAAAGGTATTGCTCTAAGAAGTATCGTTGAAGAAATGAAAAAATGGGATCAAACTTATGGTGATTAGAGATTAGATTGAATTTACGTAATTTATTACTAATATTTTTCTATAAATAGATAATGTAATTACGAAAGATTTGGTAACCTTTTTAATCAAGGCAACGTCAATACTAGTAGTATGTACTGGAATTTTTTTGATGCTCTAATAAATATAGAAATGAGATTGAAAGTAATAAAAACAAACGCCAAAAATGACGTTTGTCTTCAATATAAAAGAGAGGGTTAAACCTCTCCTTTTTGTTGGGCGATGCGAATATTATTGGGGACCAAACTGATTTTCTGGATCTCAGAAATCCGAATAATCGTGGACATACTCTTTTTAAAATTTTTTACGATCAGTTGTCGGCGTTCTTGGTCATACTTGACAATATCGCCTGTAAAACTCTTGTTTGAAAAAATAACATGAACCCCTTGTTTTTTTCGCAATGCTTGTTGAATGATTTCAATAATTCTCTCATCTTCTAATGGGGCAGGGGTACTGACTTTTCCATTGAAAAATTCATTTGCTCGGTCTTTAACGATCTCGAGAAATTTTTTCATAGCTAAATTCTCCATAACTTGATACAATATATTATAGATAATTTCAACGATTTTGTAAATGATTTACGAATAATAGAGATGAGAAGGCAAGAAAGGAGTCGTAAAATGGCAGAATTTTCATTCCAAATCGAAGAACATCTACTGGTCTTGTCAGAAAATGACAAGGGTTGGACCAAGGAATTGAACCGTGTAAGTTTTAACGGTGCTCCAGCTAAGTATGATATCCGGACCTGGAGTCCCGACCATACAAAGATGGGGAAAGGCATTACACTCACGAACGAAGAGTTTCAAGTTATGCTCGATGCATTTAAAAATTAAAATACAAAAGAGGTCCTTCAAGGACTTCTTTTTTTGTTATAGTCTAAGACTATATAGATGTCAAAGATATTAGATTATCCCAAACCCTTGTTTATCAGGTGTTGGACTGCTATAATGGTTGCATTGGTGAATTAATGTAAAATTTATAGGAAAGAGGAATTCATATTGACACATACACATGCACCTTATCGCATAGACCATGTTGGTTCATTCCTTCGTCCAGCAGCTTTGGTTCAAGCTCGTGAAGATTTCGCAGCTGGAAAAATCAGTAAGGCTGAATTAACAAAAGTAGAAGATCAGGCGATTCGTGACCTCGTTGAAAAAGAAATTGCTGCGGGTCTGAAGTCAGTAACAGATGGAGAATTCCGCCGTGCTTATTGGCATTTGGATTTCTTCTGGGGCTTTGGTGGCATTGATCACGTCCAAGCTGCTCAAGGCTATCAATTCCATGATGAAACAACCAAGGCGGACTCAGCACTTGTCGTTGGAAAAATCACAGGAGCCAATCATCCATTTGTAGAGCATTACAAGTTCTTGCGTGATCTTGTAGCAGATGTAGATGGTGTAGAACCTAAATATACTATTCCAGCGCCTGCGCAATTCTATTTTGAATTGATCCGTGATGCAGAACATGTAGAGCAATTGAATAACATCTATCCTGATTTTGCGGCTGTTCGTGAAGACATCAAGCAAGCCTATCTTCAAGTGATTCAAGATTTGTATGATGCAGGACTTCGGACTCTTCAAGTGGATGACTGTACGTGGGGTGTCTTGGTAGACGATCATTTCTTGACGGCTTGGGGAGCAGCTCAAGGCAAGTCAAAAGATGAGGTTCGCCGAGAACTCGCTGATCTCTTCTTGACCTTTAACAACGATGTCTACCAACATGTTCCAGCTGGTTTGACCGTCAATACGCACGTTTGTCGTGGGAACTTCCATTCCACTTGGGCTTCATCAGGTGGCTATGCTCCGATTGCCAAAGAACTCCTTGGAGAAGAAGCGGTCAATGCTTACTTCCTTGAGTTTGATACCGATCGTGCCGGTGGTTTTGAACCACTTGCAGAAGTAACCCCTGGTAAAGGAGTGGTGTTAGGCCTCTTGACATCTAAGAGTGGTCAATTGGAAAACAAGGACGAAGTGATTGCTCGTATTAAAGAAGCGAGTCAGTATGTACCGTTGGAAAATCTTTACCTGTCTACTCAGTGTGGATTTGCTTCAACAGAAGAAGGAAACATTTTGACAGAAGAAGACCAATGGAAAAAAATCGGTTTGATTAAAGAAATTGTCGCTGAAGTTTGGGGCGAATAAGGAGGAAGAAACATGTCAGATTTACTAAGTATTTATAAAGAATTGCAAGCTAAAAAATGGGTGGACTTGAGTCACCAGATCAATGCGGAAAGTCCACACTTCCCAGCCCTTCCTGCTTTGCAACAAGAAGATCTTTTCACATTAAAAGATGGCTTCCATGTTCAAAAATTTACAGTGGTTGGTCAATACGGAACGCATATTGATGCACCGATTCACTTTGTAGAAGGGGGTCGTTGGTTGGATGAGATTGACCTCAAAGATCTTCTCTTGCCACTTTATGTTATCGACAAGTCTAAAGAAGTTGCAGCCAATCCAAACTTTATCTTGAGCAAACAAGATATCTTAGACTTTGAGGCAGAGCATGGACAAATTGTTGAGGGTGCTTTTGTTGCCTTCCGTAGTGATTGGTCAAAACGTTGGCCAGATCAAGATGCTATGCGTAACCTAGACGAAAATGGGGTTCAACAAAGTCCAGGATGGAGCCGTGAAGCCTTGGAATTCTTGATTCATGAACGCCATGTCAAGGCTGTGGGCCATGAAACCTTTGACACCGATGCAGGTATTCCAGCAGCAGAGCATGGCTTGGTCAATGAATACTACCTTTTGGAACAAAATATCTACCAAGTAGAAGTCTTGAACCAATTGGACCAAGTTCCAGCTGTAGGTGCTTTGATTTCGATTGCTTTCCCTCACTGGGACAAGGCAACTGGTTCACCTGTCCGTGCCATTGCCATCTTACCATAAACAAAGAAAAAGAGGCTGGGACAAAAGTCCTAGCCTCTCAATTGTTTTTGGATTGTAGAGCAAGACGCAGTGGTTGAGTGGGCTCTACTACGCTGATTTCATCAGCTTTTACAGCCCTACTCAACTGTGCGGAGGTGGGACGACGAAATCGAATTCTAACGAATTACCGATTTCTGTCCCACTCTCTTATTTTTTATCTCATGGTCACAAATTCTTCGGATCCGGTTGGGTGAATGGCGACAGTTGCATCGAAATCGGCTTTTGTCGCTCCCATCTTGATAGCAACTGCAAATCCTTGGATCATTTCATCGACTCCGTAGCCAAGACCATGAAGGCCAACGACCCTTTCTTCGGGACCAGCAGTGATGAGTTTGAATTTTGCTTGCTGACGATGTTGGGTGACAGCAGTGTACATGGAAGCAAATTGAGAAGTATAGACTTTGATATTCTCTTTTCCATAAGTTTGCTGGGCTTCTTCCTCCGTTAGGCCAACGGTTCCGATAGCGGGGTGAGAAAAGACAACAGTCGGGATGTTTGTATAATCCATTTTGGCATTGACTTTTCCATTGAATAGTCGTTCAGAAAGAGTGCGTCCAGCTTTAATAGCAACAGGGGTTAATTCTTTTTCTCCTGTGACATCCCCAAGAGCATAGATTCCTGGAATAACTGTATTCTGGTATTCATCCACTGCAATGAATCCTTTTTCATTTAAGGTGACGCCTGCAGCTTCTAGATTGAGATCCTGAACGTTTGGTTTTCGTCCCGTTGCCCAGATAACATGATCTGCCACGTGGCTGGTCATATCCTCAAAATAAATCTTCACCCGACCATCTTCTAATTTTTCAAGCTTCATGGGAACCTTATGTTTGTGAAGCGGAAGGTTTTGTTTTTTCATTTCTTCCATTAAGCCGTCGACAATGTAGGAATCAAAACTACGTAAAACCCGATCTTTTCGGATGAAGAGGTCTGTTTGGACTCCTAAATGGTGGAGCACACCAGCTAGTTCCACCGCGATGTAGCCAGCCCCAATAATGGCAACGGAACTTGGCAATTCTTCCCAAGCAAAGACATCATCGGATGTTTCGCCAAATTCTGCTCCAGGAACAGAAGGAATATGAGGATAGGCTCCTGTCGCAATTACAATATGCTTGGCTTTGATGGTCTCTCCATTTACCTCAACCGTATGAGCATCCACAAAACGAGCACGACCTTCAATCAGTTCGACTCCATTGCGTTTGAAACTACCATCATAAGAATTCCGAGAACGATCAATATAGGCTTCACGATTTTTTCTTAAGGTTGCAAAATCAAATTTGGTCTGTTCAGAAGTAAAACCATAGTCTGGCCCGTAATCGCGAATGGCTTCTGCAATTTGTGCACCATACCACATAATCTTTTTAGGCACACATCCTCTGTTGACACAGGTGCCCCCCAATTGTTTTTCTTCGATGACAGCAGCGCGTGCTCCGTGCTCCCCAGCCCGGTTCATCGTAGCGATTCCTCCACTACCTCCACCGATTGAAATAATATCAAATTCTTTCATGTTTTCCTCCTAAATGGGATTTCAGTTTGATTGTAATATCAACTGTTACAAAAGTCAAGGGTTTAGCATTTCCCAAGCATTTAAATTTCATTTTGCTGTGTCAATTTTAGATAGAAAAGTAAGGAAATATGGTATACTATGGTATAGAAAAAAACGCTTTCTTTGATGGAGAAAAACGATGAAGAAATTGAAAAAATGGCAACTATTTACAGCCGCAGGTGCGGCAATTGCGGTGATTGGAACAGGAAGTGTGATGGTGTTTTCACATCCAAGTACTCCTGATCAAGCAGTCACTAAAGAAACTCTAATGGTGCAAACGGTCAAGGATGGCTCGATCGCTTCTTCGGTCTTGTTAACTGGGAAGGTCACTGCCAATCAGGAGCAGTATGTCTATTTTGATGGAACCAAAGGTGATTTGCAGTCGATTTTGGTCAATGTAGGAGATCAAGTGACGGCCGGTCAGCCAATCGTTCAATATAGCAGTACGGAGGCCCAAACAGCTTACGATGCAGCCGTTCGTGCTGTCAATAAGGCAGATCGTCAGTTAAATGATTTACTGACAAATGGTGTGAGCATTGATACGACAGGAGATGAAGAAGCAGATGCCAAGTCAGCTTCACAGACCCAACGCACTGTTGATTCTCAAGCTAGCGATTTACGAGATGCCAAGTCTGATGCGGTTGATAATATGAACAAGGCTAAGGCACTTCTGGATGCGACAACAGTCAAGAGTAATACAGATGGCACTGTGGTCGAAGTCAATAAAGATGTTTCAAAATCGACTACAGGGACCAACCAAACTCTGGTTCACATTGTGAGCAACGGAAATTTACAAGTCAAAGGGGAATTATCTGAATACAATTTGGCCAATATCTCTGAAGGTCAGGAAGTGGTTCTCACTTCCAAAGTTTATCCGGATAAAACCTGGACAGGAAAGATTTCTTATGTAGCGAATTATCCGACTGACGCGGGTCAAGCAGGGGCCAATGCAGCAGGTGGAACACAAGGAAGTGGGGGAGCCAAGTACCCATTCACAGTAGATATTACTAGTGACATTGGGGAACTCAAACAAGGCTTTTCTGTCAATATTGAAGTCAAAAGTTCTACTCAACATCCCCTTGTTCCCGTGACCAGTGTCATGGCTGATGGAGATACGAGTTATGTATGGACGGTCGAAAATGGTAAGGCTAAGAAAGTAAAAGTGACGCTTGGTAACGCCGATGCAGAAAACCAGGAAATCTTGTCAGGCTTGAAGAAAGATGCCCAAGTTATTGTGAATCCTAATGAGAAACTGGAAGATGGAAAAGAGATCGGAAAATATGACAAAATTGATTGAACTAAAAGGAATCAATAAAACCTATAAAAATGGAGACCAAGAACTTCGTGTCTTAAAAGACATCGATTTAGAAGTCGAAGAGGGCGAGTTTGTGGCTATTATGGGCCCATCTGGCTCAGGAAAATCAACCTTGATGAACGTCATTGGCTTGTTGGACAGGCCGACCAGTGGAGAATATTTCCTAGAAGGCCAGGAAGTCGGAAATCTCAGTGAGAAAAAATTAGCGCGTGTTCGAAATGAACAGATTGGTTTTGTCTTTCAACAATTCTTTCTTCTCTCCAAGCTCAATGCTTTTCAAAATGTAGAACTCCCTCTCATTTATGCAGGGGTTCATCCTACTAAAAGAAAGGAATTAGCTGAGCAATATCTTGAAAAGGTAGAGCTTCATTCTCGCATGCACCATTTGCCTTCGGAACTCTCTGGAGGTCAAAAACAGCGGGTTGCTATAGCTCGAGCTCTCGTCAATCAGCCAGCCATCGTCTTAGCAGATGAGCCGACTGGTGCCCTAGATACCAAGACGGGAGAGCAAATAATGGACTTGTTAACCAAGCTGAATCAAGAAGGAAAGACCATTATCATGGTTACACACGAACCAGAAATTGCAGCTTTTGCTCATCGTCGCATTGTCATTCGTGATGGAGTGATCTCCTCAGATAGCAAGCTGGAAAGGGGGACCTAATGCAAAATTGGAAATTTGCAATCAGCTCGATTATGAGCCATAAATTACGGTCTTTCTTGACCATGGTGGGGATCATTATAGGAGTTGCCTCTGTTGTTGTCATCATGGCTCTTGGAGATGGCATGAAAGCTGGTGTTACCAAGACCTTCACTAAGGACCAAGAATATGTACAAATCTCCTATTCTCCCAATAAGAGTGGTTATGTGACGGGGATCAATATAGGTCCCTCTGAGGATACAGGAGAAGGCGGAGGCGAAAGTGGCCCTGCAGCTGAGGATCGAGGGATGGCTGCTCCATCGGATATCGAGGGAGAAAATGCTGAAGATATTGATGGTCAAGTCAAAGAAGCACCACCAGTTGTGCAAGAATCTTGGGTCAAGGAATTAACCAAGATTCAAGGAATCGATGGCTATTATGTAGGCAATACCTCCAATGCAACCATTGCTTTTCAAAAGAAGAAAGCAGACGGGGTGAATATCCAAGGGGTAAATGAGACCTATTTTTCTGTCAAGAAGGTGGAACTCCTATCTGGCCGAAAATTAACGCCTGCAGACTATAGTAATTTCTCACGGGTAGTGCTTCTTGATGAAGGCTTGGCTCAACAATTATTTGGAACGGAAAATCCACTGAATCAGGTGGTCTCTGTTGGGGACAACAATTATCGCGTCGTTGGAATTTTCAAGGATCCAAATGCAGGGACTGCCCTCTATGGAGCTTCTTCAGGTGGAAGTGCCTTGATGGCCAATACTCAGCTGGCTTCTGAATTCGGAACGGATGAAATTCAAAATATTGTCGTCCATGTACCGGATGTGAAACAAATCAAATCCGTTGGGATCGAAGCTGCTCAAAAGCTAACAGAACTTTCAGGTGTTCGCCAAGGGGAATTCCAAATCTTTAATTTGGATAGCATCCTAGAGGAAACCAACAAAGTGGTCGGAATTATGACGACAGTGATCGGTGCTATTGCAGGGATTTCCCTCTTAGTTGGTGGGATAGGAGTCATGAATATCATGCTTGTCTCTGTTACCGAACGGACGAGAGAAATCGGTCTTCGCAAGGCTTTGGGAGCAACCCGAGGTAAGATTCTGGTTCAATTTTTGATAGAATCTATGGTCTTGACCATCATTGGAGGGTTGATTGGTCTTGGACTTGCTTATGGTGTGAATAGCTTAATTACTTCCCTTGCTGCAGCCTCCTTAGAAGGACCACCGATTATTTCCTTAAATGTCGCAATCGGTAGCATTATTTTCTCTGCTTTTGTAGGCATTCTCTTTGGGATTTTACCAGCAAATAAGGCTTCTAAGTTAAATCCGATCGAGGCCTTGCGTTATGAATAAAAAAATGGGAGCGAGTCAGGATGAGTTGTTCAAGATTCTCCACGCTCCTTTTTTATGTTTTTGTTAAATGGTATATCGAAACCTTTTTAATTATCTTGCCTTAGATAGTTCATGCTGTTTGGGGAGTCAACGACGGTGTTCTGATATTTTTGAGTATTCATTCAAGAAGCTGCATTTTTTCTTCCATCTTATTTTTGTTTAATTGGTAAATATTAGTGAATTTCTAGTCTAAATATGATAGAATAGGGGAGAATAACTTAGGAGGTTCCAAATGACTACTGAACATATGGAAGAATTGAATGACCAGCAGATTGTCCGTCGTGAGAAAATGGCGGCCCTTCGTGAACAAGGAATCGATCCATTTGGAAAACGATTCGAACGTACTGCAAATTCAGGTCAATTAAAAGAAAAATATTCAGAATTAGATAAAGAACAACTCCACGACTTGAACGAAACAGCTATTATTGCGGGTCGTCTCGTAACCAAACGTGGAAAAGGAAAGGTTGGCTTTGCCCATCTTCAAGACCGTGAAGGTCAAATCCAAATTTACGTTCGTAAGGATGCTGTTGGAGAAGAAAACTACGAGATCTTCAAAAAAGCAGACCTTGGAGATTTCCTTGGGGTAGAAGGAGAAGTGATGCGGACCGACATGGGTGAGCTTTCAATCAAAGCTACTCACATTACGCATTTATCAAAAGCCCTTCGTCCCTTGCCTGAAAAATTCCACGGACTTTCAGATGTGGAAACCATCTATCGCAAACGTTATTTGGATTTGATTTCAAACCGTGAAAGCTTCGAACGTTTCGTAACTCGTTCAAAAATTATTTCTGAAATCCGTCGTTATTTAGATGGTCAAGGATTCCTTGAAGTGGAAACACCTGTGCTTCACAATGAAGCTGGGGGTGCTGCTGCCAAACCATTTATCACTCACCACAATGCGCAAAATATTGACATGGTGCTTCGTATCGCGACTGAGCTCCACTTGAAACGTTTGATTGTTGGTGGGATGGAACGCGTTTACGAAATCGGACGGATCTTCCGTAACGAAGGAATGGATGCCACTCACAACCCTGAATTTACTTCGATCGAAGTCTACCAAGCTTACGCTGACTTCCACGATATCATGGATTTAACAGAAGGTATCATTCAACATGCTGCTAAAGCGGTCCATGGAGATGGTCCAATTGACTATCAAGGAACAGAAATCAAAATCAACGAACCATTCAAACGAGTTCACATGGTTGATGCGATCAAAGAAATCACAGGTATTGACTTCTGGCAAGACATGACCTTTGAAGAAGCTGTAGCACTTGCAAACGAAAAACATGTACCAGTAGAAAAACACTACACAGAAGTGGGACAAATTATCAATGCTTTCTTCGAAGAATTTGTTGAAGAAACCTTGACGCAACCAACTTTTGTTTATGGTCACCCAGTAGCAGTGTCACCTTTGGCTAAGAAAAATCCAGAAGACCCACGCTTCACTGACCGTTTCGAACTCTTCATCATGACCAAAGAGTATGCCAATGCCTTCACGGAATTGAATGATCCGATCGATCAATTGCAACGGTTTGAAGCGCAAGCGCGTGCGAAAGAATTGGGAGATGACGAAGCTACAGGCATCGACTATGACTACGTTGAAGCTCTCGAATATGGTATGCCACCAACAGGTGGACTTGGAATTGGTATTGACCGCCTCGTTATGTTGTTGACAAATGTAACAACGATTCGCGACGTTCTTCTCTTCCCAACCATGAAATAAGCTAAAAGAAAACACTGATCTTGCGATCAGTGTATCAGATTGAAGAAAAGTCTTCTAAAAAACTTTCCTTAGGTGAGTACGGACGTCAGCGAACTTCTACGAAGTTCCATGACTAATTATTGAGCCTAAGGTCTCAATAATTCCGAGTGCCTGAAACAATTGTGTTTCAGGCACTTTTCTCACAGCGGAAAGTTTTGTATAAACTTAACTAACTAAAGAAAATAGAATCATATTTTTGAAGATTCAACTAGCTATTTTAGGTGATAAACAGTTTGCCTGCATTCTAAAAAACACTGATCTTGCGATCAGTGTTTTTTTTAGTCCTCTATATAAGAGGTATCATTCCATTTTTCTAAGTGATAGTGCTCAAAATCATCTGTTGTCAAAACCGTCACGCTGGCATTATCTAGTCCACCATTTTTGCGGAGTTCTCCGATTTCATAACCGAGCAAGGTTCGAATAGAAGCTGTCAAATTAGCTCCGTGTCCAACAATGAGAACGGTATCAAGCTCTTTTTCTTTCAGACTTTTTACAAAATCACAGGTACGTTTGGTTGTTTCATAAACAGATTCTGCATCAAAGATTTCATTTTGAAAACGGGCGAGGTTATGTCGAAACGCATCCATTTGTTGGGGATAGATAGCCGAAATGGTAGAAATTTTAGCTCCTTCTAATTTTCCCAAATTCCACTCACGAAGAGCAGGCGTTGGTTGCAATTTTAGAGGTGTCTCCAATTGATCGAGAATGATCTGTGCAGTATGGACTGTCCGTGGCAGATCACTTGCAAAAGCTGCATCAAAAGGGACAGTAGCTAGATGCTTTCCTAATTTTTCAAGCTGATGAATGGAGGCTGGTAATAGCGGAGAATCGCCATTTGATCCTTGAAAACGTCCTTCTTCATTCCATTCTGTCCGTCCGTGTCGAATAAAATATAGTTTCACAATCTTATCTCCTTCTCTGTCTTTATTCCAAAATATCTGCAAAAGTCGCCTTTACGAAGTCTGCTAGAAGTTGTGGTTTGATTTGAATACTATGGCCAATTTCTCCAGCAGATACGATCATGGTTTCTAACTGAAGGGCTGATTCATCGATAAAAATAGGAAAAGAATGCTTTTGGCGAATGCCCACCGGATTATTGGCCCCATGAATATAACCCGTTGTTTTTTCAAGATCTTTTTGAGGAATCATAGCGATTTTCTTATTCCCTGATAATTTGGCTAACTTTTTCTCTGAAAGATGCTCTGTAATAGGAATGATCCCAATCACGGGCCCCGTTTTATCTCCTTTGAGAGCTAGGGTTTTGAAAATAGTAGAGCGATCAATTCCTTCTGGTAAGATCCCTTCTAAAGCGTTGATTTGTAAGCCTATGTGCTCAATTTTTGCTTTAGTCAAGATCTGCTCGACCAAGGTTTTCTTCACCTTATTTTTTTTTGCCATGGCTTTCTCCTTTTCTCTTTTTCTCTTTTTCTCTACAAAATCAGATTTCATTAGACCATTATAACATATAATAGCTGCGATATTGTCTAAGCCTCTAAACATAGAAAACAGCAGAAAAAGTGAAGATCACTTGATCTGCTGTTTTGAGGCTATGAGGAAGAGCCATCTTTTTGTACCTTGAATAGTTTCCGATAAATCGCTTCTTGGTCTTGCGTCGGAGCAATCTGGTTGAGATCCAAGTAGTGTGAGAATCCATTTAATTGCCCTTGAGAGGTATATTGATGCAAGTCGTATTCCGTATTGGTATCTGGCGCAGCATTATAATAGCCATCATCAAATCCATAAGTAGGAATCCAAAGAGCCGTAAATTTATCAGTGGAGATACTATGTTCTTCCATGAAGTAGGTTCCGATATAGAGTCCAATATTTTTGGCACCCAAAGCTTGTAGTTTTGCTCGGAAAGCTTCAACACCTGCGTTCATATCCTTCATGGTTTTTTCCTCAACATCTAACCAATAGTAGGTCGGCTTGTAAGGAGAAGCAGCCTTGTAAAATTCTTCTGCTTCTTTTTCCATTTCTTTTTTATCCTTAGCAGCGACATAAGCATAGACCGCGACTGGGATATTTCGTTTTTGGAATTCTTGGATATGGGTTTTATAGGATTTATCCAGACCATTTAAGTGGGTCGCCGCATTTTCCTTTTTAGCTTGAGCCCCACTATGGACACGAACGATCACACCTCCCACATTTTGGGAGAGAACATCGTAATCAATTTCACTAGGCAATTGCCAGCCTGAGATATCAATGATTGGACGGCCAACCAGTTCTGGATTGATGTCTTCTTCTTTTTTAGAAGAAGAGCTTGCAGTGGTTGTTTTTTTAGGTGTATTGGAGTTCGGAATCGTTTGGGTTGTTTTTTGTCGCTCTCTGGCTTGCAGATCGGCAATCGTTCGTGAAAGAACGAGAAAAGAAATGAAACCGATAAAAAAGACCAAGAGAACAACGGGTTTTATCCTTTTTCTCATACAAAATCATTTTACCGTAAAACAAACGAAAAGGCAAAACTTAATGCTTAAAAGATCACGATTTCAGCCATTATTTTCAATAAAAAGGAATCTTTTCATCGAAAAAGGATAAAAATATATGAAAATAAGAAGAATGACTAGAGTATTTCTCGAAAATTGGGAAGAAGCCGAATCTTTTCGGGCCTTTCCTTGGTTTTGCTTCTTAAAAATGATATAATGAAGGTTGAACATTAGGAATATGGTGAATTATGAAAATTGAAAAAAGACATCTTTTAAATTATTCCATCCTCATTCCCTATTTGATTTTATCCATCATTGGCTTGATTGTTGTTTATTCGACAACAAGTGCCTTGGCAATTCAAAGTGGAGTGAGTTCGATTCGAATGGTACGGACACAGGGGCTCTTTTTCATCCTAAGTCTCCTAACCATCGCTTTGATTTATAAATTTAGCTTAAACTTCCTTCGAAATAAAAAAGTGCTGGCTTTTGTCATCTTTATTGAAGTGATTTTGTTGATTCTGTCCAGGTTTATCACAGATACGGTCAACGGTGCTCACGGTTGGTTGACGATCCCAGGAGGGTTTAGTATCCAGCCAGCAGAGTACCTCAAGGTTATCTTAGTCTGGTATCTGGCTTTGATTTTTTCTAAGCGACAAGACGAAATCCGTGATTATGATTACCAAGCCTTGACGCACAATGAATGGATTCCAAGAAATTTAAACGATTGGCGTTGGCTGACCTTGATTTTGATTGGAATCGTTGTGATCATGCCGGACTTAGGAAATGCGACGATCTTAGCCTTAACGGTCTTGATCATGATTACGGCTAGTGGAGTGGGCTACCGTTGGTTTACCTCTTTACTTGGTTTAGTTGTTGGAGTATCCACCATTGTCCTTGGTTCCATTTGGATCATCGGTGTGGACCGTGTCGCTAAAATTCCTGTTTTTGGTTATGTAGCTAAACGGTTTAGTGCTTTCTTTAATCCTTTTAATGATTTGTCTGGTGCAGGTCACCAATTAGCCAATTCCTACTATGCCATGAGTAACGGTGGTTGGTTTGGCTTGGGACTTGGAAATTCCATTGAAAAACAAGGTTACTTACCAGAAGCTCACACAGATTTTGTGTTTGCGATTGTGATTGAAGAATTAGGTTTTGTTGGAGCTAGCTTGATTCTTGCCCTCTTATTCTTCTTAATTCTTCGGATCATTTTAGTCGGTATTCGAGCGAAGAACCCTTTTAATTCGATGATGGCCATTGGGATCGGTGGGATGATCTTGGTACAAACCTTCATTAACATCGGAGGAATTTCTGGTTTGATTCCGTCTACTGGAGTGACCTTCCCCTTCTTGTCTCAAGGGGGAAATAGCTTATGGGTCTTATCCGTAGCGATTGCTTTTGTTTTGAATATCGACGCGAGTGAAAAACGGGCCAAGATGGAACAAGAAGGCATGGTTTTTGAAGAAAAAGGTAAAATCAAACCTTATTATTAAAAGGGAATTGTTTAATAGCTATTCAAAAAGGAGAAAAAATGGTCTTACAAAAATTAGAGAACTTCACAAATAAAGATATTATCAAAGAAGAAGCCGAAATTTTAACCAATTTATTAGATGATATTACGAAAAATTTGGTTCGTCCGGAAACCTTTGATAAAATTACTCAGTTGAAGGATCTATCAAAAACAAAGAACTATCGTGAGTTGAATCAACTAGTGGAACAATTGACAAATGAAGAAATGACAGTGATTTCACGTTATTTTGCCATTTTACCACTCTTGATTAACATCTCAGAAGATGTCGATTTGGCCTATGAAATTAATCATTTGAATAATGTGGATGGCGAATATCTCGGAAAACTTTCTTCAACCATTAAAGAAGTTGCGAAGAATGAAGATGCACAAGAAATTCTTGAAAATCTCAATATTGTACCGGTTTTAACAGCCCACCCAACTCAAGTTCAAAGAAAAACCATGCTGGATTTGACTAATCATATTCATGCTCTTCTTCGTCAGCACCGGGATGTTAAAGCGGGATTGATTAATGAAAACAAGTGGTACAACAACCTTCGTTGTAATATTGAAATCATGATGCAAACGGATATGATTCGTGACAAAAAATTGAAGGTTACTAATGAGATCACTAACGTCATGGAATATTACAATAGTTCCTTCTTGCAAGCTGTTCCAAACCTGATGTTGGAATACAAACGCTTGGCAAAAGAGCATGGATTGGAGCTTGAACAACCTCGTCCGATTACAATGGGCATGTGGATTGGGGGAGACCGGGACGGGAATCCGTTTGTAACAGCTGAGACCTTGAAACGTTCAGCAACTATTCAAAGTGAAGTCATTTTGAACTATTACATCGAAAAGATTTCTAAATTATACCGTCATTTCTCCCTTTCAACTAGTCTATCTAAAACAAGTGAAGCGGTAGCTGAAATGGCGGCCCAATCAAGTGATACCTCCGTCTTTCGTGAAAAAGAGCCGTATCGTCGTGCTTTCCATTATATCCAGTCCAAATTGATCCAAACTTTGGTTAACTTAAAAGAATGGACGATGGTGGGAGAAACTAGAGAAGATCGTTATGCTGTCGAGAGATTATTAGGAGCAAACGCTCATCAACAAGGGCCAGTTTCTGATTATATTGGCAATCGTATTTCTGGAGCCTTAAAGGAGATTTCTGCTAAAGAAGCTCCAGCTTATGCCTCTGCTCAAGAATTTAAAGAAGACCTTAAAAAGATCAAAGATTCCTTGTTAGAAAACAAGTCAGAGTATTTAATTTCTGGTGAGTTTGCAGAACTTCTAGAAGCCATCGATGTTTTTGGATTCTATCTCGCCTCTATTGATATGCGCCAGGATTCTAGTGTGCATGAAGCCTGTGTAGCAGAATTATTGAAATCGGCAGGGATTAATGACTATTATTCTGATTTATCAGAGGATGAAAAGTGTCAGGTTCTCTTGAAAGAACTCTTAGAAGACCCACGAATTTTATCAGCTACCCATGCTGAAAAATCTGAACTGCTTGAAAAAGAACTAGCAATTTTCCAAACGGCTCGTGAATTGAAAGATCGTTTAGGAGAAGAAGTCATTCGTCAAAACATCATTTCTCATGCAACAAGTGTATCAGATATGTTGGAATTGGCTGTGATGTTGAAAGAAGTGGGCTTAGTTGATACTGAAAAAGCTCGCGTGCAAATCGTACCTTTGTTTGAAACAATCGAAGATTTGGATCATTCAGAAGAAACTATGAGAAGCTACTTGTCTCTTCCAATTGCCAAACGTTGGATTGCTTCTAAGAACAACTATCAAGAAATTATGTTAGGTTACTCGGATTCTAACAAGGATGGTGGCTACTTGTCTTCTTGTTGGACCCTCTTTAAAGCCCAACAACAATTGACCGCTATCGGAGATGAGTTTGGAGTGAAGATTACCTTCTTCCATGGACGTGGTGGTACCGTTGGACGTGGTGGAGGTCCAACCTATGAAGCCATCACTTCTCAACCGTTGAAATCTATTAATGACCGTATCCGCTTAACGGAGCAAGGGGAAGTGATCGGCAATAAATACGGGAACAAAGATGCCGCCTACTACAACCTTGAGATGCTTGTTTCTGCAACTATTAACCGCATGATTTCAGAACAAAAGAGTCCATTTTCTATGTTTGATCGTTTCGGGGAAGTCATGGATAAAGTCGTGAATCGCAGTTACGATATCTATCGTGATTTGGTCTTTGGAAATGAGCACTTCTATGATTACTTCTTTGAATCAAGTCCGATCAAAGCTATTTCTAGCTTTAATATTGGTTCGCGTCCAGCTGCCCGTAAGACTATTACAGAAATTGGTGGTTTGCGTGCCATTCCTTGGGTATTCTCTTGGTCACAAAGTCGGGTGATGTTCCCTGGTTGGTATGGAGTAGGTTCTAGCTTTAAGGAATTTATCGATGAGGATCCTGAGAATATTGAAACCCTTCGATATATGTATAAGAACTGGCCTTTCTTCCAATCTCTCTTGTCAAATGTGGACATGGTCTTATCCAAAGCCAACATGGATATTGCCTTTGAGTATGCGCAATTGTGTGAGGAAGAAGAAGTCCGCAATATCTATCAGATTATCTTACATGAATGGCAATTGACCAAGGATATCATCCTGATGATTGAGGAGCATGACGAATTGCTCACGGAAAACCCTTATCTGAAAGAAAGTTTGGATTATCGGATGCCGTACTTTAACGTCTTGAACTATATTCAGTTAGAATTGATTCGACGTCAACGGACTGGACAACTATCAGCCGATCAAGACAAGCTAATCCATATCACCATCAATGGAGTGGCTACAGGATTACGAAATTCAGGTTAAAAAAATCGGAACATTGTTCCGATTTTTTCTGCTCTGAAACGAAGTGATAGAAGATGTTTAACGAGTTTAAATTGAAGATTTCAAATGAGGATTTTCAAAGCTTGATCAGGATCTTTCAGCAAGAGGACAAAACAAAAGGAAAGAAGAGGAATAATTAAGAAAATATAGGTAAAAGTCTTGCAATTTTATCTAAAATTCGATAGAATAGTAAGGAAAGTTAGACTGTATTGCCTACTGTCTATCTATAAAATATATTTTATTGGAGGCTTTTACTCAAATGGCAAAAGAAAAATACGATCGTAGTAAACCGCACGTTAACATCGGTACAATCGGACACGTTGACCACGGTAAAACTACCCTAACTGCAGCAATCACAACTGTTTTGGCACGTCGCTTGCCTTCATCAGTTAACCAACCAAAAGACTATGCGTCTATCGATGCTGCTCCAGAAGAACGCGAACGCGGTATCACTATCAACACTGCACACGTTGAGTACGAAACTGCTAAACGTCACTACGCTCACATCGACGCTCCAGGACACGCGGACTATGTTAAAAATATGATCACTGGTGCCGCTCAAATGGACGGAGCTATCCTTGTAGTAGCTTCAACTGATGGACCAATGCCACAAACACGTGAACACATCCTTCTTTCACGTCAGGTTGGTGTTAAACACTTGATCGTCTTCATGAACAAAGTTGACTTGGTTGACGATGAAGAATTGCTTGAATTGGTTGAAATGGAAATCCGTGACCTTCTTTCAGAATACGATTTCCCAGGTGATGACCTTCCAGTTATCCAAGGTTCAGCTCTTAAAGCTCTTGAAGGTGACTCTAAATATGAAGACATCATCATGGAATTGATGGATACTGTTGATGAGTACATCCCAGAACCAGAACGCGATACTGACAAACCATTGCTTCTTCCAGTCGAAGACGTATTCTCAATCACTGGACGTGGTACAGTTGCTTCAGGTCGTATCGACCGTGGTGTTGTTCGTGTCAACGACGAAATCGAAATCGTTGGTATCAAAGAAGAAATCCAAAAAGCAGTTGTTACTGGTGTTGAAATGTTCCGTAAACAACTTGACGAAGGTCTTGCAGGGGATAACGTTGGTGTGCTTCTTCGTGGTATCCAACGTGATGAAATCGAACGTGGACAAGTTATCGCTAAACCAGGTTCAATCAACCCACACACTAAATTCAAAGGTGAAGTTTACATCCTTACTAAAGAAGAAGGTGGACGTCATACTCCATTCTTCAACAACTACCGTCCACAGTTCTACTTCCGTACAACTGACGTAACTGGATCTATCGAACTTCCAGCAGGAACTGAAATGGTAATGCCTGGTGATAACGTGACTATCGACGTTGAGTTGATCCACCCAATCGCCGTTGAACAAGGTACTACATTCTCAATCCGTGAAGGTGGACGTACTGTTGGTTCAGGTATGGTTACTGAAATCGAAGCTTAATTCGATCTAGTTCCCAGATTAACAATTATATAGACAGACAGAAAACCCCGTGAAGACGGGGTTTTTATTTTGGTAAAAAGTAAAATGAGCTTGTGCAACCTTTCATTATGACGAAATTTATGGTAAAATAGATAGTATAAAATTAGAAAAAAGAGGTATGTGAAATGTCACGTAAACCATTTATCGCTGGTAACTGGAAAATGAACAAAAATCCAGAAGAAGCAAAAGCATTCGTTGAAGCTGTAGCATCAAAACTTCCTTCAGCTGATCTTGTTGAAGCTGGCATCGCAGCTCCTGCAGTTGACTTGACAGCTGTACTTGCTGCTGCTAAAGGTTCAAACCTTAAAGTTGCTGCACAAAACACTTACTTTGAAAATGCTGGTGCCTTCACTGGTGAAACTAGCCCACAAGTTTTGAAAGAAATCGGTACTGACTACGTAGTTATCGGTCACTCAGAACGTCGTGACTACTTCCACGAAACTGATGAAGACATCAACAAAAAAGCAAAAGCAATCTTTGCGAACGGTATGCTTCCAATCATCTGTTGTGGTGAAAGCCTTGAAACTTACGAAGCTGGTAAAGCAGCAGAATTCGTAGGTGCTCAAGTTTCAGCTGCTTTGGCTGGATTGACTGCAGAACAAGTCGCTTCAACAGTAATCGCCTACGAACCAATCTGGGCTATCGGTACTGGTAAATCTGCTTCACAAGACGACGCACAAAAAATGTGTAAAGTTGTTCGTGACGTTGTAGCTGCTGACTTTGGTCAAGAAGTGGCTGACAAAGTACGTGTTCAATACGGTGGTTCAGTTAAACCTGAAAATGTTGCTGAATACATGGCTTGTCCAGACGTTGACGGAGCTCTTGTAGGTGGTGCATCACTTGAAGCTGAAAGCTTCTTGGCATTGCTTGACTTCGTTAAATAATAATCTATAAAAGTCGAGGTTTCCCTCGACTTTTTTATAGTAGAAAAGACCAGCTACAAAGCTGGTCTTTTGAGTTAGGAACGTCCTAAAAGTTTCTTAATGAGAGAAATCATTTTGTATTTAAGAGGACGGGGATAATAACGGAAGGTTCCCATCTTACGAACGATGTAGCCATTGAAGTTCTGTTTGAAACGAAGCACACCATCTGACCCGTCAAAGATTCCTTGAATGCCTAGGAAGTTGTATCTTGTTATCCCACGTTTGATGGTTTCAAGCATCATATATTCCTGGAGAACAGCAGGAGCATAGAATTTATTAAATTCTGTATAAGAGCCACTGAATAAATAGGTGGATTCTTGCGGCATATAAACGAAGAGGCTACCTGCAAGAATGACGTCTTGATCTCCATATTTTTCAATATATTCTTTTGCTTCCTTCTTTCTCACTTCAAAAGTATCAAACTGGCTTGAGAATTCACGAAGTTGATTTTGTTTTTTCTCTGAATTGGGGTTGACTTCTAGATCCTTCTGTAATTTCTCAATCTTCTGTGCTAGTTTCGCTTGGTCTTTTTCAAGATTCGTGTAGTAGTGGTGGAAGTTCAGCGTTGCGACCATGAAATCTGCTTTGTCCCCAAAACTATCATAGAAGGTTTGGTAATAATCTAAGGTCTTATCTTGATAGTCTCGACGGTCACTGGTAGAAGAAGTAATATCCTTAAAGAGTTGTAGTTCATTCCGGTTTAATCGTTTCAGTTCAATACCGAAAGATTTCGCTTTCTTAACAAGCGGCTTCCCTTTTTTACTGAAGCTCTGGAGAAGATTTTTTTCGGTAATGCCTTCCATATCTTTCACATAGTGCCAATCACCTTCTCCACCTGGATAACCTGTTGTTAAACCATCATGCTGATAGCCCAAGTTTTTAAGGGTATCCATAAAATGAGTTTGCTCCTCACTGGTTGGATTTCCGTCGCTGTCAAAGGTTTGATAGGTATCATAGGGCTTGATGACGAGTTCAATAGCGCTATTCTCTTTCGCATAGTCTTTTAAAGCTACATAGAAGGGTTCCAGCATAGCTTCCTCTTGGTAGAGGGGCCCTGAATTGATTTCCATATGGAGACCACCTGTCATGGGAAGACTATACAAGATCGCAGCCACTTGGACTTGATCATCTTCCTTCCAAGCGATAAATTGAACGGTGTTCCCTCGCTCTACAAGCAGATCTGCCATCTCTGCAGACTGGATGAAAGAGCGATGGGAGACGGTATTTGCAAATGAGGTAAATTCTTCTTTTGAAATTGTCGTAAGAGTCATGTAACTTATTTACTCCTTAATTTTTTCCGGATCTTGTAAGCTGTGTTTACAAGTGGATAAAGTCGACTTGTTGGAAGGTTGAATTCGCCAACAAATTCTTCAATGATAGGATTAAACTTAGATTTAAAATGATAGAGTCCACCATCTAGTGAATTTTCAATGCCTCCCATATTTTGCCAAGAAGCACCACGGTCGAAAGCGTGTTGGGCAGTTTCATACCAGGTGAGGATGGCGGGTTGGTAACGGCGGAATTCTTCATCCATCCCTGCATAAACATTTTCAGACGTCCCACCGAATTCAAGGCTTAAGGTACCAGATAAAGGAACGACCTTTTTACCTGTTTGGAGATGGTGCTCAAGAAATTGCAGTTCTTCCTCTATACGCTCTTTTTCTTTTTGGTTGTTCTCAACTTTGCCAGGCTTTGTTTTTTCGGTGAATTTTTCAGCCTCGGCCTTGTTTTTTTCAAGATCTTTTGTAAGGGAGGCTTTCCGTTCTGTGAGATCAAGAGTAGACAAAGTAATGTAGGATTGTCCTTGGTAGGTCGTGAGCAGTTTTTCGTAGTAATCTTTTCCACGTAAATGAATGCTTTTACGAGCTTCTGTCTTTTTCATGAGAGAAGCAAAGTCCTCTAACAATTCAGTCCCGCCAAATTGGACTTGGATCCCTTTGTTTCGAGCAGTTCGGATGGCTTGTCGAGTAGATTTTGAAAGGTCTTGTTCGGTGAAAAACTCTTTGTGGATATTCGCTTGAAAGCGTGGTTGGATATTTTCTGCCAGATCACTTGTTCGGCCAGTCCATTCAACCCCTTCTTTAGTTAAGGTATCGATCACCGCTTGTACATCAGTGGTTTCCGTATTTTCTTGTCCAATCAAGTGTTTGTTCAAGAAAAGACTTGGATCAAATTTCACAAACAAGGCCTTGTGTTGTTTGGCTATTTTTTTAAGGGATTGGATCACATATGAAACTAGCTCCTTGTTTTGGTAATCCATAATAGGGCCACGAGGAATGTAGAGCATGGAAAAGCCAAGTGGCAGGGGTTGAATCAAGATGCTTGCAACCGCGACTAATTGGTCTTCTTGATAAAAACCAACACGTTCATTTCCCCAATTATCTTTAATTTTTGCCCATGAGCTGCTTTGTAAGAGATTGGTTTGGTCACTCTGAATAACAAAGGCATCATGCTCTGTAGCAGAAATTCCTAGCTGGTAATGGTACATTCCTTATAATACCCACTTTCTAATGGCGTATGCAACGCCAGATTCATCATTTGATTTGGTGATAGTTGTAGCAATTTTTTTGAGAGCTGGATTGCCATTCTCCATAACGACGGCATGTCCAACGACTTCTAACATGGAGCGGTCATTTTCCTCATCTCCGATAGCCATGGTTTCTTCTTGCTGGATTCCAAGTCGTTGGGCTAGATGAAGAAGGGCAGCTCCCTTATTGGTCGTTTTCCCTAGAATTTCTAAATAAAACGAGGCTGATTTGACCATGGTGAAGCGGTCCTGAAATTCTTGAGGGATCTTTGCAATCGCAGCATCCAGAATGTCTGGCTCATCGATATACATGGCCTTAACAAATTCTTTCTCGCGAACTTCTTCAGGCGTCCGGTAATAAAGGGGCATATTAACTAGTTGAGATTCATGAATGGTGTAGCGTCCGATATCTCGATTACTGGTATAAATGCCGTCTTTTGTAATCGCATGAGAGTGAATCTGAAGTTTGTTGGCGAGAGACTCGATATCAAGATAATCCTCATAGGTTAAGAGGTCCTTGATGAGTTCTATTCCAGTAGCGGTTTCTTGAACCAGTCCACCATTAAAGGTAATGACATAGTCTCCAGGATCCATGAGATGAAGTTCCTTTAAGAGTTTTGAGACACCTGCAATGGGACGACCTGTTGTAATGACAATTTTGACTCCTGCGGCTTTTGCATCTTGAATAGCTTGAAAAACATCTGGTGTGATCTCTTTTTTTGAATTGAGGAGTGTACCATCGATATCGATCGCAACTAATTTAATGGACATCCGTCTCTCCTGTAAAATAATCGTTGGTGATGTAGGAAGTGAATTCCTCTACTTGTTTACTGAAAAGTCCATTGGCTTCCAACATTTCTTTTGGGAAATAGAAGCGGTTGTCTCCATAGCGGGTTCCTGCAAGGGCAGCGACAAGTGGAGATAACTGAGACAACTCGGCCAAACTTCCATCTTTTCTTATCATCTCAATCTGAGTCCGCGGTTTTTCAAGCTCCGGCCGATAAATATCGTAGGGCAGATCGAAATTTTGGTGGATGGCTGTGTAATAAGTAGGATTAAACCCAACCTCTTTAATCAGTTTTTCAAGGATTACTAAGTCTTTTCGCTTATCTTCTGTAAATAGAATCGATTTAAAGACTTTCCGATTGATATAGCGCTGAGCAAGATCAGACAGGATCGTATCCGGGCTGTCCATCCAGACTTGGAAATAGGTATTCATGACACCGTCATCTAGATTTAAGTAGTCTTGGATGGTGACCTCTTCTTCAAAAAATGGAATCAAGCGAGGCGAAGTCAGTTGAAAATACGCTTTCTGATCTGGATAAATGGTTCTAGCACGTTTGAGTAGATTTTGAAGGAGGACTTCCATGGCACGAGTAGCTGGGTGGAAGTAGACCTGCATATACATTTGGTAACGGCTGACCACGTAATCCTCGACAGCGTGCATGCCATTTTGTTGGAAGGCAATGCCATTTTCAATCGGTCGAATGACGCGAAGAATGCGGGTCAAGTCGAATTTTCCATAGGAAGCACCTGTAAAGTAAGCATCCCGTAGTAAATAATCCATCCGGTCCACATCAATTTGACTAGAAATCAATTGCACCACTTGCTTATTGGGGTAGGTGTGGTCAATGACGCTGGCTACACGATTAGGGAAATCAGGTGCCACCTGTAAGAGGATCTGATTCACCTCTGTCTCTGGACTGGTGATGATCAGCTGGGTCATTTTTTCGTGATCGGTCCCAAAGAGTCCTTCGAAGGTATGGGAATAGGCACCATGCCCGATATCATGAAGAAGGGCCGCTGTCATGGTCAGTAGATTTTCATCAGAATTCCATCGATCTGCATACTTTTCCTCAAAAATAGACAGAATTCGTCTTGAAATTTCATAGGCACCCAGACAGTGAGAAAAACGACTATGCTCCCCACCGTGGAAGGTAAAACCAGATGTCCCCAGTTGTTTGATGCGGCGTAGTCGTTGAAATTCTTTACTATTAATTAATTGATAAATGATCGGATGATCCACATGAACGTAATCATGTACGGGATCGCGAAAGACTTTTTCATTCATGGGTCTATTATAGCAAAAAAAAGCCTATTTTGCGATCTAGAGGCTAATAGGAGCAGTCAAAATGCGTTAAATTTGATAGAATAGTAGGGTAATGAAAGAAGAGAAGGAGAGAAAGATGCAGATTCGCATTCAAAATACCATTCGATTTGGAGAAGAAATGGAAATTGTTGATCAGTACTATCAAGGAGAATGGAAGGAAAAAGCAGGTTTTCAATATCTCTTGTATACCAATGAAGAAGATGAAAAGGTTGCTTTGAAATTTTCTAACGCTGAATTGGTCATGACACGATTTTCAACTCCCAAATCCATCATGCGCTTCTACAAAAATGAAGATGGTGGGGCGATCATCCCAACTCCTATGGGGATTCAGCAGTTTTTGATTACAACAGACCTCTTTCAATTAGAACTAGGTCGTTTGCACCTTTCTTATCGCTTGTTAACTCTTGATGGAGAACAGGAATTTGCCAATTATCAATTACTGGTGGAATGGGAAGATTAGACCTCATTAAATTATTAGAAATCCCGCTTGCTTTATTCTATAAAAATGGTATAATAAAACCACTCAAGGGAGTAGCTGGCGGTTTTCCGCGATAGTGTCGTCATTACGAAATTATTTCCGGCACTATATTAAACGGCGAGACTTGTTTTTTCAAACAGGTCTCTTTTTTGTGCAAAAGAGACCTAGTAGAAAGCTATAAGGAGGAAACTATTTTGTCAAAAGAACAAAATAAAGCTTTGTTTTATACACAGAGTAAAGAAGAAGTTCTAAAGGAGTTGGACTCTTCAATTGAAGGCTTGTCAACTGCTCAAGCTCAAGAACGTTTGGCGACTTATGGTCATAATGAACTGGACGAAGGTGAAAAACGTAGCCTCTTGTCTAAGTTTATCGATCAGTTTAAAGATTTGATGATCATCATCTTGCTGATCGCCGCAGCTCTCTCTGTGATTACAGAAGGAATGGACGGCTTTACAGATGCCATGATCATCTTAGCCGTTGTTGTTTTGAACGCAGCCTTTGGTGTCTACCAAGAAGGACAAGCAGAAGCAGCTATCGAAGCACTGAAAAACATGTCTAGTCCATTAGCGCGTGTACGCCGTGATGGTCACGTGATTGAAATTGATTCCAAAGAATTGGTCCCGGGTGATATCGTTCTTCTGGAAGCTGGAGATGTGGTTCCTGCTGATATGCGCTTGTTGGAAGCAGCTTCTCTTAAGATCGAAGAAGCAGCTCTGACAGGGGAGTCTGTGCCAGTAGAAAAAGATGTGACAGGACTTGTTGAAGCAGATGCTGGTATCGGGGATCGTGTTAACATGGGTTATCAAAACTCAAACGTAACCTATGGTCGTGGTATAGGGGTCGTGACCAACACGGGTATGTACACAGAAGTTGGTAAGATTGCAGATATGTTGGCTAATGCTGACGAGACAGAGACACCATTGAAGCAAAGCTTGGAACAATTATCTAAGGCCTTGACTTACTTGATTGTTGTGATTGCCGTTATTACTTTCTTGGTTGGTGTATTCGTTCGTGGTGAACATCCATTGGAAGGCTTGATGGTAGCTGTTGCCCTTGCGGTTGCGGCGATTCCTGAAGGACTTCCTGCCATTGTAACCATCGTTCTCTCTTTGGGAACTACAACCCTTGCCAAACGCAATTCGATTGTTCGTAAATTGCCAGCCGTTGAAACACTTGGTTCAACAGAAATCATTGCATCTGATAAAACAGGTACTTTGACCATGAACCAGATGACGGTTGAAAAAGTGTATACCAACGGTCAATTACAAAGTGCAGCAACCGAAATTGGAGCAAGCAACAATACACTTCGCATCATGAACTTTGCCAATGATACCAAAGTGGATCCATCTGGTAAGTTGATTGGGGACCCAACAGAGACTGCTTTGGTACAGTTTGGTTTAGACCACAATTTTGATGTTCGTGAAGCCTTGAAGGATGAGCCACGTGTAGCTGAATTGCCATTTGACTCTGACCGTAAGCTTATGTCTACGATCCATAAGGAAGCTGACGGTTCATACTTTATCGCTGTCAAGGGGGCTCCTGATCAATTGCTCAAACGTGTGACGCGTATTGAAGTTAATGGGGAAGTTCGCCCTATCACGGATGAAGATAAGAAAGCTATCCTTGCTACCAACAAAGACTTGGCCAAACAAGCCCTCCGTGTCTTGATGATGGCTTATAAGACAAGCAACGAAATTCCAACCTTGGAATCTGAAATTGTTGAGTCTGACCTGATCTTCTCTGGTTTGGTCGGCATGATTGACCCTGAGCGTCCAGAAGCTGCAGAAGCAGTTCGTGTCGCTAAGGAAGCAGGAATCCGTCCGATTATGATCACGGGTGACCACCAAGATACTGCAGAAGCTATTGCCAAACGTCTTGGAATCATCGATCCAAATGATACAGAAGACCATGTCTTCACAGGGGCTGAGTTGAACGAACTCTCTGATGAAGAATTCCAAAAGGTCTTCAAACAATACTCTGTCTATGCGCGTGTATCACCTGAACACAAGGTTCGGATCGTGAAAGCATGGCAAAATGAAGGTAAGGTTGTTGCCATGACAGGGGATGGGGTTAACGATGCACCATCACTGAAGACAGCTGATATCGGTATCGGTATGGGGATCACAGGTACAGAGGTTTCTAAGGGAGCTTCTGATATGGTCCTTGCTGATGATAACTTCGCAACCATTATCGTAGCGGTAGAAGAAGGACGTAAGGTCTTCTCTAATATCCAAAAATCTATCCAGTATCTCTTGTCTGCCAATATGGCGGAGGTCTTCACCATCTTCTTTGCAACCCTCTTTGGATGGGATGTGTTGCAACCAGTACATCTTCTCTGGATCAACTTGGTGACAGATACGCTACCAGCCATCGCCCTTGGGGTAGAGCCTGCTGAGCCAGGTGTTATGACCCACAAACCTCGTGGACGTAAGTCTAACTTCTTTGATGGTGGGGTCTTTGGTGCCATTCTTTATCAAGGTGTCTTCCAAACCATGCTAGTTCTTGGTGTTTATGGCTGGGCCTTGCTCTCTCCAGAACATGCGACTCGTGCAGAAATCCATGCAGACGCTTTGACCATGGCATTTGCAACTCTTGGTTTGATCCAATTGCTCCATGCCTTTAACGTCAAATCGGTTTACCAATCGATCTTTAAAGTGGGACTCTTTAAGAACAAGACCTTTAACTGGTCTATCCCAGTTGCCTTTGTTCTCTTGATGGCAACCATCATTGTCCCTGGATTTAACAAACTCTTCCATGTGTCTCATTTGAGTTTGACACAATGGTTGGCCGTTTTGATTGGTTCGCTCTTGATTGTTGTTCTCGTTGAGATTGTCAAAGCCGTTCAACGTGCACTTGGAAAAGATAAAAACGCTATATAAACATAAAAAAAGTCATCTTCGGATGGCTTTTTTTGCGGGCAAAATGGACCGGGCATATTTCTTGAGGTAGGTGTGGATTTTTGATAAACTAGTCAACAGTTTAAAGAAAGGAAACTTAATTATGAAAAAGTTTTTTGCTGAAGTAATCGGCACATTTATGCTTGTCTTTATCGGGACTGGCGCAGTTGTTTTTGGAAATGGGACAGAAGGTCTTGGACATTTAGGAATTGCCTTGGCATTCGGTTTGTCCATTGTTGCAGCAGCTTACTCAATTGGAACTGTTTCTGGCGCCCACTTAAACCCAGCTGTTTCGATTGCCATGTTTGTGAACAAACGCTTGTCATCTAAAGACTTGGTCAACTACATTGTAGCGCAAGTAGTGGGAGCTTTCATTGCGACTGCTTCTGTCTTCTTCCTTTTGTCCAATTCAGGTATGTCAACAGCTAGTCTTGGTGAAAATGCCTTGGCTAAAGGAGTGACTCCATTTGGCGGTTTCTTGTTTGAAGTGATTGCATCATTTATCTTTATCTTGGTCATCATGACAGTGACATCAGCTTCTAAAGGAAATGGCAAGATTGCTGGTCTTGTGATCGGTTTGAGTTTGACTTTGATTATTCTTGTTGGTTTGAACATTACAGGACTTTCTGTTAACCCAGCTCGTAGCTTGGCACCTGCCCTCTTTGTTGGTGGTGCAGCCCTTCAACAAATTTGGATCTTTATCTTGGCTCCAATTGTCGGTGGTGTTCTGGCTGCAATCGTTGCAAAAAATCTCTTGGATACAGAAGAGTAAAAAAATTGGTTCCGAAGGAACCAATTTTTTTTTATAGTTCAAGGATTGTCATAGCTTGCGAAAATTCATGAGCGAGCTGTTTTTTCTTGTAGGCTTTAAATTCAGGAAGGTCTTTAATTCTGCGATAGCGTTTGTAGGGGTCGTACCTTTTTGGAAAATCATATTCAGGAAAAACCTCAAAGAATTGTTTGCAGAGCTCCCATTCTCTGACATAGCCTAAAGGTCTGGCATGATAGGTGATCGTGTCAATCGTTGTTGCTGGCATTCGGTGGTGGCTATGACCAAAAATTACTTCTCTGACAGGAAATTGTCTAAAAAGCTCATGAAAGGCTTGGCTCCCTAAAAAAGCATTGAAACGTTCAAAATAAGGGTGGCGTAGGAGAAACTGACTATGGGGAACAAAGTGCATAGCGATGATCAGGGGTTGATCCACTTGCAGGAGTTCTGTTTCGAGCTCTCGCAACAAACGTTGGGTAATGGCTGGATCAGCTCCCATTCGTTGGAGGCGTCTGTCAAACCAAAACAGATTCTTGGTTTGGAGATGTTTTTGGGGAGAGAGATTAGGAACAAAGCTGTAGTCATACCAGCCAGAAAAGGCAAGGAGTGTATGCTTTGAAAAAGGAATCTTTTGAAATTCAAAAGATCTCATGGCTTCTTCTGATAGACCCAACATATCATGATTTCCCAAGCTAAAGGTCACAGGAAGATGACATTGGAGTTGGGCTAAAAATTCTTGTGAGGTATTTTCAAAGCCGTTGGCAATATCTCCTGCAATATGGAGATGTTGAATTTTTCTGTCCTTGAAAAGAGTGATAAGGGTCTCTAATTCATCTTTTCCAAAGTTGTTTGAATCAATATGTAAATCGGACATAAAAGCTACTGTTGTCATGCTACCAGTCTAGCATAAGAGGATCTTTTTTTCTAACAATTAGGTTACAAATGAATGGAAAAATGTTGAAAATTAGCTGGATTGGCAATGGTCAACCAGCAGATCCAATATTGGAAGGTGGGCAAATAGTGAAGGTTATGATATAATAGACTAGATACATAGAAAGAGGTACTTATGGACATTTCAGAAATTCGTCAAAAAATTGACGCAAATCGTGAAAAATTAGCTTCTTTCAGGGGGTCTCTTTGACTTAGAGGCATTGGAAGAAGAAATTGCCATTTTAGAAAATAAAATGACAGAACCTGATTTTTGGGATGATAATATTGCTGCGCAAAAGACATCTCAAGAATTAAATGAACTCAAGCAGACCTATGAAAATTTCCATCAAATGGTGGATCTCTTTGATGAGTCAGAAATCTTACTGGACTTTTTGGCAGAAGACGATTCGGTCAAGGAAGAATTGATCGAGAAGTTGGAGGAGCTGGATAAACGTATGACCAGCTATGAGATGACCTTGCTATTGTCTGAACCCTATGACAATAATAATGCCATCTTAGAAATCCACCCAGGTTCAGGAGGGACAGAAGCTCAGGATTGGGGTGACATGCTTCTTCGGATGTATACTCGTTTTGGAAATGCCCATGGCTTCAAAGTTGAAGTCTTGGACTATCAGGCTGGAGATGAAGCTGGAATTAAGTCTGTGACCCTATCCTTTGAAGGGCCACATGCATACGGTCTTCTGAAATCTGAAATGGGGGTACATCGTTTGGTTCGAATTTCTCCATTTGATTCTGCTAAACGTCGGCATACGTCCTTTACATCAGTTGAGGTTATGCCTGAACTCGATGATACCATCGAAGTTGAAGTTCGTGATGATGATATCAAGATGGATACCTTCCGCTCTGGTGGAGCTGGTGGACAAAACGTCAACAAGGTTTCTACAGGTGTACGCTTGACCCATATTCCGACAGGAATTGTAGTGGCATCCACCGTGGATCGGACCCAATACGGAAACCGTGATCGTGCTATGAAAATGCTTCAAGCTAAACTCTACCAATTAGAGCAAGAGAAAAAAGCAGCAGAAGTGGATTCTCTAAAAGGGGATAAAAAAGAAATCACCTGGGGAAGTCAAATCCGCTCTTATGTCTTTACCCCTTACACCATGGTTAAGGATCACCGGACCAACTACGAAGTAGCACAGGTGGATAAGGTGATGGATGGAGATATCGATGGCTTTATTGATGCCTATCTCAAATGGCGTCTCCAATAACTTAGAGGAAATCAACCAGAAAAGAATGAAAGGAATTTCATTACATGTCAATGATTGAAATGAAAGATGTTGTCAAAAAGTATGACAACGGGACGACGGCCCTTCGCGGGGTCTCTGTCCAAATTGAACCAGGAGAATTTGCCTACATTGTAGGACCTTCTGGTGCAGGGAAGTCGACCTTTATTCGACTTTTATACCGTGAAGTCAAACACGATAAAGGAAGCTTAAAAGTAGCTGATTTTGATTTGGATAAAATCAAAAAACGCGATATTCCTATGTTGCGACGCAATGTGGGAGTGGTCTTCCAAGATTATAAATTGCTTCCAAAGAAAACCGTTTATGAAAATATTGCCTACGCAATGCAAGTTATCGGTGAGCGCCGTCGCAATATTAAAAAGCGTGTTATGGAAGTTTTGGATCTTGTCGGATTGAAACACAAGGTCCGCTCATTCCCGAATGAATTGTCCGGTGGGGAGCAACAACGGATTGCGATTGCTCGTGCGATCGTCAACAATCCGAAAGTCTTGATTGCGGATGAGCCAACGGGGAACTTGGACCCAGATAATTCATGGGAAATCATGAATCTTTTGGAGCGGATTAATCTGCAAGGAACCACGGTATTGATGGCGACCCACAATAGCCAGATTGTAAATACTTTACGTCACCGTGTCATCGCGATTGAAAATGGTCGTGTAGTGCGTGATGAAGCGGAAGGAGAGTACGGATACGATGATTAGAAGATTTTTCCGACACTTAATCGAATCGCTTAAAAGCTTGAAACGAAATGGTTGGATGACGATTGCAGCGGTCAGCTCGGTTATGATTACCCTTAGCTTGGTTGCTATTTTCGCCTCTGTGATTGCCAATACCATCAAGCTTTCAGATGATATTCAAAACAGTGTGCGGGTTGTAGTATACATGCGCAAGGATATTCAAGATCAGAGCGAGCAAATTGAAAAAGACGGTCAAACCGTGACCAATGAAAACTACCATAAGGTCTACGATGCTCTGACAGCCATGAAACATGTTGACAAGGTTGATTTTTCTAGCAAGGAAGAACAGTATGATAAACTGATCAAAACGGCTGGGAACAACTGGAAGATTTTTGATGGAGACGCAAACCCCCTCTACGATGCCTATTATGTAGAGACGACAGCTCCAAAATATGTGAAGCAAGTCTCAGCAGATGCCAAAAAAATTGAAGGGGTCTCTGAAGTGAAAGATGGTGGGGTCGATACCCAACGCTTGTTTGCACTTGGAACCTTCATCCGAAACTGGGGCTTGATCGGTGTAGCTTTATTGATCTTTATCGCAGTCTTCTTGATTTCTAATACCATACGGATTACCATCATTTCACGTAGTCGTGAGATTAAGATTATGCGACTGGTAGGAGCAAAAAATGGCTATATTCGTGCACCATTCCTTTTAGAAGGTGCTTGGATCGGTCTCTTGGGAGCCTTGGTTCCTTCAGCTTTGGTCTTCTATGTTTATAATGTTGTCTATACGTCAATGAACAATAACTTGGCAGATCAAAACTTGTATCTCTATAGTCCTCATCTCTTGGTACCGATCATGGTCGGTGGCCTCTTTGGATTAGGAATTTTGATTGGGGCGATTGGTTCTTCAATCTCCATGAGACGTTTTCTTAAGATATAATAAAAAAGCAAGTACGAACTTGCTTTTTTTGTCTACTTTATGAGGACAGGAAGGAGGATACATGATTCTTTAAGATTGTCTAAAGAAGGGATTGAACATCTTCTCGTGACCAATAGAAGTTTCAGGGCCATGACCGGGATAGACGGTGTAGGAAGATGGAAGGGTAAAGAGTTCTTCTCTGATACTGCTAAGCAACTGTGCCGCGTTCCCTGTTGGAAGATCGGTCCGTCCAATGGTTTCACGAAAAAGGGCATCACCAGATAGAACCAAGTGATCCTCAGGAAAGACGATGGAAACCCCTCCGGCAGAGTGGCCTGGTGTCTCCAGAACATAAAAGTGGAAATCAGCTATTTGGTAATCGGAGCGAATATTATAAAGGAAGTCGGCCTCCTGACAGACAACATCTTCTAAATCCGCATGACGATCCAAACCAGATAAATTATCGACAGGAGAAGACAACCAACTGGCTTCTGCTGAATGGACATAGACTGGTGGGAAATGATACATCTGACGAACCTTTTCAAGACTCATAATGTGATCGTAATGCGTATGGGTTAAAAGAATCGCTACGATTGGTTTTCCGATGCGATCAATTTGTCTTTGAATGGTCGCCCAGTCGCTCCCTGGATCGACAAGAATGAGGGAGTGGTCATTTTCAAGGTAGTAGGTGTTTTCATAAGCTATAGGATTAACAGTACGATAGATTTTCATAAGGACTCCTTTCTAGAATAGTGTATCAAATTGCGAAGAAAATAACAGGATTGAAGTCAGCATGAAAGGAGAAAAAAATCTGCAGAGCTTGCTCAAACGTGATATAATTTTAAGTATTATGACAAGACAGAAACGGAAATATGCCATTGTGGATCTGGAAGCGACCAGTGCTGGAAGCAATGCTAAGATCATTCAGGTTGGGATTGTCATCATCGAAGATGGGAGGATTACGCAATCCTATGAGACGGATGTGAATCCCCATGAACGATTGGATGAGCATATCAAACAATTGACTGGCCTGACAGATGCTCGCTTGAAAAAAGCACCAGAGTTTGCACAAGTGGCAAAAGAAATTTTTGAATTAATAGAAGATGCCGTCTTTGTGGCCCATAATGTCAAATTTGATGCGAATTTATTGGCAGAAGCCCTCTTTTGGGAAGGATTTGAGCTAACGACTCCTCGGATTGACACGGTTGAATTGTCTCAAATTTTCTATCCGACTTTAGAACGCTACAATTTAGGAGCGCTTGCGGCTGAACTGGAAATTGAGTTGCACCATGCTCACTCCGCTCTAGCGGATGCTATGGCAACAGCCCAGCTGCTGTTGAAATTGAGAGAGAAAATTGCGAGCTTACCAAGAGGATTGATCGAAAAACTTCTTTCGATGGCAGATTGTTTGATTTATGAATCGCGACTCTTAATAGAAGATGCGCTTGAAGACAGTAGTCTTTTTTTACCAGCTCATTTAGTAGAAGTTCATGGACTCTACCTGCGAAAGCCACAGCAGTTCTTAGAAAGTCACTATTTGTCTGAACAGTTTGAACTCAATATGCAGTTGTTGGGAATGGAAGCTTATCCGGAGCAGAGAGAATTTGTTGCCTATATCGAGGACAGTTTGCACCAGCCGCTTCCGAGTTTTATCGAGGCGCCAACGGGAATTGGGAAGACCTACGCTTATCTTTTAACGCTTTTGGCTAAAACCTCCAAGCGCATTCTTGTGAGTGTTCCAACTAAAATTCTTCAGGATCAAATTATGAAGAAAGAAGGAAAGACCATCCAGGATCTTTTCCAAATTCCCTTTCATAGCCTTAAAAGTCCCAAGGATTATATCCAACTCGATAAATTTTATGAGACCTTACAGAGTGAGTCAGATAATGGGATGATTCGACGCTTTAAAATGCAACTGTTGGTTTGGCTGACGATGACTGAAACAGGAGAGTTCAGTGAAATTGGCCAACTCTATCGTCATGTCCATTTTGTAGCTGACATTTGCCACGATGGTCAATTGTCGAAACGTTCACTATTTTATCAGGAAGATTTTTGGCGTCTTGGTCAGGAAAAAGTGAAAACCAGCCGGGTGATTTTGACCAATCATGCTTATCTGCTAACCCGTCTAGAAGATGATAAGAGTCTACTTCAAGAGTCTGTTCTGGTCGTGGATGAAGCGCAAAAACTCTTCTTTGCTTTAGAGCAATTTTCACAGAGAGAAGAAACCTTGCAATCTCTTCTTTTAAACTTGCAACACGCTATTGAAGAGGAAAAAGATCTTCTACAACGACGTTTGCTGGAGAGTATTCAATTTGAGTTAAATGCCTGCTCCAAAGAAGTTGTGCAAGGAAAAACGGCAGTCTTATCAGATCAAACGGTGGCAAAAATTCGGCAGGATGTATCGGAATTAAAAACCGAATCTCTAGAGAATCTAAAGGAATTGTTTGATGAGCGATACCAAACCTTTTGGATAGACAAAGAAGTGGTTGAAAGCCACCAGATTCTTCGTCTTCATGGAGGAGTGGAGGACTTACTATCCTTTAAGGAATTTGTACCTGAAGAAGTGACCGTGCTCTTTGTATCAGCGACGATCGCGATCAGTAAAAAGGTGCATTTGCCTGCTCTTTTAGGATACCAAGAGCAGCAAATCTACCGGGTGCCAATAACAGTCAAACAACACCAGGAATTGTTGGTGCAGATAGATTTCCCAGATGTTGTTTCTTTATCTTCAGTGGAGTACGCAGGGGAGATTTGTCAGCTCGTCGGTGAACTCCTTCCTTTACGAAAGCCAATTTTTCTTTTGTTTACTTCAAAAGAATTGTTACTGGAAACGTCAAACGCATTGAAGTTTCCCCACTTGGCCCAGTATCGAAATGGGGATGCAGCCAATATTAAGCGACGATTTGACCGAGGAGAAAGCTCCATTTTATTGGGAACAGGAAGCTTCTGGGAGGGAGTCGATTTCTCTCAACAAAAAGAAGTGATTCAAATCATCACGCGCCTTCCTTTTGACAATCCTAAAGATTATATGGTTCAAAAGCTGAATACAAAACTCAGAGAACAGGGGAAGAACCCCTTTTACGACTATAGTCTTCCAGTCGCGATTTTAAGGCTCAAACAGGCTATTGGGAGAACCAGCCGTTTTCAAGATCAGGAATCTTTGGTGCTTTTATTAGATCAGCGGGTGGTAACCAAGCGATATGGAAAACAAATTTTGGACGGGTTGCAACAAGTGTTGCCCCTTCACACGACATTGAGAGAGCGGCTTGTTGAGCAAGCAACTGACTTTTTTGAAAGGAATTGAGAAAATGAAAAATAAAGGATTTGGACTTGCAATTGCATTTGTACTGGCTCTTTGTGCCATGTTTTTGGGAACTTTCTTTCCCATTATTGGCTCCAGTGTTTTTGCCTTAATTTTAGGAATAGTCCTGAATGAATTTGTGGATTTGCCGGAGAATTCACGACCAGGCTTGAACTGGTCAGGTAAGAAATTGTTGCAGTATTCGATTATCTTCATGGGATTTAGCTTGCCCATTGCAACAGTAGCCTCTACTGGTCTTTCATCTTTAAAGATTAGTCTGCCAACGATAACCGTTGCCTTTCTTGCAGCTATTATTTTTGGGAGAGTCTTCCACCTGAAATCTCATCTACGGACCTTAATTGGGTTTGGTACAGCTATTTGTGGTGGATCTGCTATTGCAGCAGCAGCGCCGATCATTGAAGCTGACGAAGAGGAAATTGCCCTATCTATGTCAACTATCTTCTTCTTCAACATTTTGGCTGTCTTTATCTTTCCAGTATTAGGGCATTTATGGCATATGTCTAATTTCCAATTTGGCCTCTGGTCAGGAACAGCCATTAACGATACGTCATCTGTTGTAGCAGCAGCATTTTCTTACAGTAAATCAGCGGGGCAAATGGCTACAATTGTTAAGTTAACACGCGCCCTGATGATTGTACCAGTTTGTTTGGGCTTGATCGGTTTAAAATGGTATCGGAGTAAACAACAAGGAAGAAACAAAGGAATGTTAAAAAAAATTATTCCTTGGTTTATTATCTGGTTTATTGTGGCTTCCATTCTTTCTTCTATTGGCCTGGTACCTAAAGTGGTCCTACCTTACCTAAATGACCTTTCTCACCTCTTTATGGCCATGGCCTTGGTTGGAATCGGAAGCAAGGTTTCTTGGAAACAGTTCCGTGCGGCAGGAGCAGCCCCCCTTCTGGTAGGTTTGATTGCTTGGTTCTGTGTGGCAGGATCTAGCTTGATTCTACAGATGTTGTTCTACTAATCCATCATTGAATCATTATAGAAAGGAACGTGAATGAAGAAAAATCATTTTTGGACGATCCACCTGGATTATTCGATCATTGGAATTGTCTTCACCCTACTTATGATTGGGATCTTATCCGTTTATGTGGCAGTTTCTCATGATTATCCCCAAATGATGTGGCCTTTTTTGGGGCAGCAATTGGCCTGGATTGGTGTGGGATGTATCATTTGCCTGATTGTGACGATTTTTAGTACGAAATTTCTTTGGAAAATCACTCCCTTTCTTTACCTACTAGGCTTGGCCTTGATGGTTCTTCCTCTTGTTTTTTATAATCCAAACTTGGTGGCTTCAACAGGAGCAAAAAACTGGGTAGCTTATGGAAACATCACCTTATTTCAGCCTTCAGAATTTATGAAGATTCCCTTCATCCTGATGCTGTCGCGTTCTATTGTTCGATTTTTACAAAGAAATAAGGGGCGTGAGCGATTGTTACGACAAGATTGGTTTTTAATTCTAGAGTTGACCATCTATACAATTCCGGTCTTTGCCTTATTGGCCCTCCAGCAGGACTTGGGAACGGCCTTAGTATTCTTGGCCATCTTTGCGGGCTTAGTGCTCGTTTCAGGAGTTTCCTGGAAAATTATCTTGCCGGTCATCTTGCTTCTGGCAGGTGGGTTAGCAGGCTTTCTCTTTCTCTTTCTATCAGAAGGGGGTCGGGCTTTTCTGCACCAGCAAGTAGGGATGCCAACCTACCAAATGAACCGTATTTTAGCCTGGTTAAATCCTTTTGACTATGCACAAACAACCACCTACCAGCAGGCGCAAGGACAGCTAGCCATTGCCAGTGGTGGCCTCTTTGGTCAAGGCTTTAATGTCTCCAATTTATTGGTTCCCGTACGGGAAAGCGATATGATTTTTACAGTAGTAGCAGAAGACTTTGGCTTTGTTGGAGCTCTTGTGCTGTTGATTTTATATGTGACCCTGATTTACCGTATTTTAAAAATCACCCTCCAGTCCAACAACCAATTTTATACCTATATTTCCATCGGATTTATTATGATGCTGGTCTTTCATATTTTTGAAAATGTCGGAGCGGTAACAGGTCTTCTCCCCTTGACGGGGATTCCTCTCCCCTTTATCTCACAAGGAGGCTCCTCTATTATTAGTAATCTGATTGGTGTTGGTCTAGTACTCTCAATATATAATCATAGTAGTAAAAAGAAAGGGCCAGAAAAAGAGGTTCCAATCCGTAAAAAAGTAGTCCTTAAAAAGGCGCAATAGTTAGAAAGAAGGAATGAAAATGAAAAAAGTAGCAACGATTTTAGCAAACGGTTTTGAAGAAATTGAAGCCTTGACCATTGTCGATGTTTTGAGACGTGCTGGGATTGACTGCGACCTCATTGGCATGGAAGAAACAGTCACGGGTTCTCACCAAATTACAGTGGAAGTAGATCGCCTTTGGAATGGAGATCTTTCAGATTATGATGGAATCTTCTTACCAGGTGGGATGCCAGGAGCAGCGAATTTGAGGGACAATGCAGAATTGATCACAGCCCTTCAGGAAGAAAGTGGCAAAGGAAAAACCATCTCTGCAATTTGTGCTGCTCCCATTGTTTTGGCGCGTGCAGGTCTCTTAAAAGATAAACACTATACGTGTTACGATGGCTTTGAAGAAGAGATTCAAGATGGCCATTATCAGAAAGAAACAGTGGTGAAAGACGGTAATCTTCTCACCAGTCGTGGTCCTTCAACAGCCCTAGCCTTAGCTTATGCCTTGGTAGAGCAATTTGGAGGAGATGCCCAAAGCCTTCGGGAAGGAATGCTCTATCAGGACGTCTTTGGAGGTGCATAAAAGGGCTCTTTTGGACACAACGGTTTCTGGTGATAGATCACTTTTTATAGTGTGAAATGAGTTTTATTTGATTTAAAATGAAATGACCGTAAAAAATGGCTAAAATCCCCCCTAAATGAGGGTTTTAGCTTATTTTTTTTGTCCATTTGTGGTATAATATTGACTATGAATTATCATGATTTTATATGGGATCTTGGTGGGACGCTATTGGATAATTACGAAACGTCCACAAATGCCTTTGTAGCGACATTGAAGGACTTTCATATCCAAGCCGATCATGATTCTGTTTATGCAGCGTTAAAAATCTCAACACAGGATGCAATCCATACCTTTGCCCCTCATATTTCCAATTTTCGTACGGAATACAAGAAAAAAGAAGCCTTGGGTTTGCAAGATCCGGTTTTATTTGATGGAGCAAAAGAGTTACTAGAAGAGATTCAAGCACATGGAGGACGTCATTTTTTGGTATCTCATCGAGATCGCCAAGTTTTGACCCTTATTGATCAGACGGGCATTGCTCCCTTCTTTACGGAGATTGTAACAGCAGACGAGGGCTTCCCTCGCAAGCCAGATCCAACCTCGATGCTCTATTTGAAAGAAAAATATGGCATTCAAGACGGTCTGGTCATTGGAGATCGTCCGATCGATATAGAAGCTGGGAAGGCGGCAGGGCTGACAACTTATTTATTTGATACCATGCCCCACTTACACCAGTTTATATTTGAATAGAAAAGGGAAATTATGACAGAGGATAAACAGCAAGAAATTCAAGCGCAAGAATATGATGCCAGTCAGATTCAGGTCTTGGAAGGACTAGAAGCCGTTCGCATGCGTCCGGGGATGTATATTGGATCTACTTCAAAAGAAGGTCTTCATCATCTGGTCTGGGAAATTGTAGATAACTCGATTGACGAAGCCTTAGCCGGTTTTGCTAGCCATATTGAAGTTTTCATTGAAAAAGACAATTCTATCACGGTTGTCGATGATGGTCGGGGAATTCCAGTGGATATCCAAGAAAAGACGGGTCGACCTGCCGTTGAAACTGTCTTTACCGTGCTCCACGCGGGAGGAAAATTCGGCGGAGGTGGCTACAAGGTTTCTGGTGGTCTTCACGGGGTAGGGTCATCTGTTGTCAATGCCCTTTCCACATCCCTCGATGTTCGCGTCTATAAAAACGGCAGTATCCATTACCAAGAGTATCGTCGTGGACAAGTTGTGGATGATTTGAAAGTCATCGGAGAGACAGATCGGACAGGGACAACTGTTCACTTTATTCCAGATCCAGAAATCTTCACGGAAACGACTGAGTATGATTTTGAAAAATTAAACAAACGGATTCAAGAATTAGCCTTTTTGAATCGTGGTTTGCGTATTTCCTTGACGGATAAGCGCGAAGGCTTAGAGCAGGAAAAGCATTACCACTACGAAGGTGGGATCTCTAGTTACGTTGAATACATCAATGAAAATAAAGATGTCATCTTTGAAACACCCATCTATACAGATGGCGAAATGGATGATATTACCGTTGAAGTGGCGATGCAATATACTACGGGCTACCATGAAACGGTCATGAGTTTTGCGAATAACATCCATACCCATGAAGGTGGTACCCACGAGCAAGGTTTCCGTACAGCCCTCACTCGTGTGATCAATGATTACGCTAAGAAAAATAAACTCTTAAAAGAAAATGAAGACAATTTAACAGGTGAGGATGTTCGGGAAGGTTTAACAGCAGTTATCTCAGTTAAACATCCAAACCCACAGTTTGAAGGACAAACCAAGACAAAGCTTGGAAATTCAGAAGTTGTAAAAATTACCAATCGACTCTTTAGTGATGCCTTTTCTGATTTCCTTTTGGAAAATCCACAAATCGCTAAGAAAATCGTTGAAAAAGGGATTTTAGCAGCTAAAGCTAGGGTAGCAGCTAAGCGGGCACGGGAAGTGACCCGTAAGAAATCGGGACTTGAGATTTCTAACCTGCCTGGTAAATTGGCAGACTGTTCTTCAAACAACCCACATGAAACAGAACTCTTCATCGTCGAAGGGGATTCTGCTGGAGGATCTGCTAAATCAGGTCGGAATCGTGAATTTCAGGCAATTCTTCCAATCCGTGGTAAAATTTTGAACGTTGAAAAAGCAAGTATGGACAAGATTCTTGCCAATGAAGAGATCCGTAGTTTATTTACTGCTATGGGAACTGGATTTGGTGCTGAATTTGATGTCACAAAAGCGCGTTATCAAAAATTAGTCATCATGACCGATGCCGATGTCGATGGCGCACATATTCGAACCCTTCTGTTGACCTTGATCTATCGCTATATGAAACCAGTCTTGGAAGCGGGATATGTTTATATTGCGCAACCACCAATCTATGGGGTCAAAGTCGGTAGTGAGATCAAAGAATATATCCAACCTGGTGCGAACCAAGAAGCAGAATTAGCTGCAGCTTTGGAACGCTATTCAGAAGGTCGCTCAAAACCAACCATCCAACGTTACAAAGGTCTTGGGGAAATGGATGATCACCAATTATGGGAAACAACCATGAACCCCGAACACCGCTTGATGGCACGGGTATCAGTAGACGATGCTGCGGAAGCAGATAAGATATTTGATATGTTGATGGGGGACCGCGTGGAACCACGTCGGGAATTTATCGAAGAAAACGCTGAATATAGTACACTCGATGTATAAAATTCAACGAACGCTTCCCATTAATGGATATTTTATGGTATAATTACTAGGATTACGTTCAAGTAATACGATGAAGGAGTTTTTATATGTCTAGTGGACTAATTGTTCTCATCTTTATTGTCGCCCTTATCTTGATTGTAGGATATGTGGTTGCAGTAATTTTGAGAAAACGAAACGAGGCCTTACTGGCAGCACTGGAAGAACGAAAAGAAAAGTTATATAACCTTCCGGTCAACGATGAAGTTGAGGCCGTAAAAAACATGCATTTGATTGGTCAAAGTCAAGTTGCATTTCGTGAATGGAATCAAAAATGGGTAGATTTATCCTTAAATTCATTTGCTGATATTGAAAACAATCTGTTTGAGGCGGAAGGCTACAATAATTCTTTCCGTTTCATGAAGGCTAAACAAGCCATTGACAATATCGAAAGTCAGATCCAATTGATCGACGAAGATATCAAGGCGATTCGCCAAGCCCTTTCAGATCTTGAAGAGCAGGAACAAAAAAATAGCGGACGCGTGGTTCATGCCTTAGATATGTTTGAAGAACTTCAAAAAGAAGTCACTTCAGATCCAGAGCGTTATGGCAGTGCGCTTCCTGAAATTGAAAAGCAAATTGGGAATATTCAATCTGAGTTTTCACAATTTGTCACCTTGAATTCTTCAGGTGACCCTGTTGAAGCGGCTGAAATCCTTGATACAGCTGAGAATCATATTGTGGCCTTAAAACAAATTGTTGAGCGAGTGCCAGAAATTGTCACTGCTCTTCAGTCAAAACTTCCAGACCAATTAGAGGATTTGGAAAGTGGCTACCGCAAGCTTTTGGAATCTGGCTACCACTTCACTGAAACAGATATTGAATCTCGTTTCCAACAGTTGCATGCTTCCTTGAAGAACAATATGGCAAATGTATCCGCGCTTGAATTGGACAATGCTATTTACGAAAATGAGCAAATTCAAGAGGAAATCGATGCATTGTATCACATCTTTACTCGTGAAATCGAATCACAAAAAGTCGTGAAGAAGTTAGTGAAACAACTGCCTGGCTATTTGAAACACGCAAAAGATAACAATAGCAACCTTGCAGCAGAAGTGGAACGCCTTGGTAAAACATTCGTCTTGAATGAAGCTTTCAGTCAACAATTAAAAGAGTTAGAAGCTGAGCTATCTTCACAAGAAAATGTGGTAGAAGATGCTTTGAAAGATTCATCTGAAACACAAAAAGCTTATTCTATCGTAGAAGAAGAGTTAGAAGCTATTGAGGCTCGCTTGAAAGAAATCGAAGATGAGCAAATCAGCTTAAGTGATTCCCTTTCAAAAATTGAAAAAGACGATGCCAATGCTCGCCAAAAAGTCAATATCTATGCCAACCGTTTGCATGCCATTAAACGCTATATGGACAAGCGAAACTTGCCAGGAATCCCTCAAGAATTCTTGGAATTATTCTTCACAGCAAGCAACAATACAGAGGCTTTGATGGATGAGTTGGAAGGGGATAAAATCAACATCGAATCAACCAATCGTTTGTTAGATATTTTGACAAATGATATGAATGAATTGGAAGAAGCGACTTATCGAATTGTACAAAATGCGACTTTAACAGAGCAGTTGTTGCAATACTCAAATCGCTATCGTTCCTTTGATGATCATGTGCAGGCAGCCTTTGACGAGTCACTCTATATTTTCGAAAGAGAATACGACTATGCGGCTTCCTTCAAAGTCATCTCAGATGCTTTGGAGATGGTAGAAGCTGGAGTGACCGATCGCTTTGTTACTTCGTATGAAAAAACTCGGGAGCAAATTCGCTTCTAATAACAAAAAAACGACTTTTTAGGAGGTCGTTTTTTTTTATCTTCAAATGATCATTGAAACTTGAAATTTAAACCCTATTTTTGTATAGTAAGGGAGAAATAAGAAGGGAAAGCGATGAAAGAAGTAACAGGTCTCCTCGTTATGGATGTAGATGGAACTTTGATCCAACAAGAAGGAATTGATTTACTAGCTCAAGAAGCTGGCGTGGGACAAAAAGTAGCAGAGATTACGGCACAAGCAATGAATGGAGAGTTGGATTTTAAAGCATCTTTACAGGCGCGTGTCGCTTTATTGAAGGGATTAGAGGCCTCTATTTTTCCGAAAATTGTAGAGCAGATGGACGTCACACCGGGAGCTAAGATCTTAATCACGGAACTTCATCAAAGAGGTTACAAGGTTGGCCTTGTTTCAGGGGGATTTCATGAAGTCATCGATCCTATCGCGAAGTCTTTAGGAATTGATCTGGTTCGTGCTAATCGTTTGCAGACTTTTGATGGCCGTCTGACAGGGAAAGTGCTCGGAGAGATTGTGACCCCTGAAAGAAAAAAAGACTCTCTCCGGACATGGGCGAGAGAAAATCATATTCCACGAAGTCAGACGATTGCTATGGGAGATGGTGCCAATGATCTTCCCATGATTGAAACAGCCGGAATCGGGATTGCCTTTATGGCAAAGCCGATCGTTGCCGAACGAGCTCCATACCGTATTGAAACGAGGGATCTAAGCCTTGTTCTTGAAATTCTAGACCAGCATAGAAAGGAAACAGCATGCATATCCTACTAGCACCGGATTCATTTAAAGAATCCTTATCTGCCAAACAAGTAGCAGAAGCCTTAAAAAAAGGATTTCAAGAGGCTCTACCAGATGCAACTTTTGACCTCCTTCCCATAGGGGATGGTGGCGAAGGAACCATGGATACACTTGCTGGCGTTCTGAATTTAACCAAGAAGCATACTCAGGTAACAGGACCATTTGGGAAGCCTGTTTCAATGGCTTACTACCAAAAAGATGAGATGGCATTTTTTGAGATGGCCTCTCTTGTTGGCTTAGGCTCTATCCCAGCTGAAAAACGCAATCCACTAGAACTAGAGACACGAGGAATTGGTGAACTGATTTTGCAATTGGTTGACCAAGGGGTTAAAACGATCTGTGTGGGAATTGGTGGTTCAGCGACCAATGATGGTGGGATTGGAATGGCAGCCGGACTAGGGGTAGCCTTCTATGATGACCAAGGTCATCTGCTTCGTCCTGTAGGTGCTTCGATCGGTCGTGTGGATAGAATAGATACCAGTGCGGTTCCTAAAGCTTTACAAGACATCGAGCTCCAGGTCTTAACGGATGTCACCAATCCACTCTGTGGCAGTCAAGGAGCAACCTATATCTTTGGCGGGCAAAAGGGATTGAATCCCCTTCTGTTTCCAGCAGTTGATCAAGCTATGGAGGATTTTTATCAGCTAGTCGATCCACGAATCTTGTCTATGGCTGGCGCCGGAGCTGGAGGTGGCATGGCAGCTGGCTTGGTCGCTTTTGCGGGAGGTCAGATTTCCTCAGGAATTGAGAAAAGTTTGGATCTAATCGACTTCGATCGTAAGGTTCAAAAAGCGGATCTGGTCGTCGTGGGAGAAGGTAGGATGGACCTCCAATCTTTGTCTGGAAAAGCTCCTGTCGGGGTAGCTAAACGAACACCAGAGAAGATCCCAGTGCTTGCTATTTGTGGTAGCTTAGCGGACGATTTGCTAGCATTCCCAAGTCATCATATTGAGGCTGCCTTCTCTATTGTAGCAGGTCCTTGTGAGGTGGCAGATGCACTCACTCATGCTGAAAAAAATCTGATTTCCTGTGCCCGAAATATTGGTAACCTCTTAAAAATGAAAGCAAACAAAAAAACCAATTGAAAAGGAAATTCCTTTTCAATTGGTTCTTTCTTTAGCTAAAGAGGCGTTTCCAAAATGATTTTTTTTCAGGTGCTGTGCTCTCTTCTTTCTTTTCAAACAAATTTGGATACTGGAGGCTGATATCGGTTGGAGAAATTCCAGATGGATGATCAGTATGGATGATGAGACCAAAGGGAGAGTGGCGACAGTCATCTGAAACAATGCTTGCCACAAGACCAAGATCCTTTGTCTTTTTCAAATATTGAAGTTGGCTGCTTTCATCCAAGGCAGGCGAAATCTTGACCAATACAGGTTCAAAGCGTTCTGAAATGTTCGTAAGAATTGAAGAATAGTGCTCCAAATAGAGATTGTCCCTTGCCTCCTCCAAGGTACATGATGCAATCACACGCTCCTCATAAGTCTCCAAAAATCGACGCTGTTCATCAGGATTGAACCGAGTAGGACCAGCAGCTTTTTCTAAAATCGTTTTATTAATATCTGTCATAAGTTTAGTATAGCATAAAGCGTAGCAGAAGAGTAGAGGAATGCTAAAAAATTAAATAAGGAGGGGAAATGGAAGAAAATAAGACAGTGGAACCGTTTTCTTGTTAAAAACTTCTCAATTTTCGTAGATTTCCTTGTTTTTTCTTGAAAAAATAGCCTAATTACGATATGATAGAGGAGTAAAAAATATAACTCAATAAGGAGAGTAAGAAATGTCAATTATTACTGATGTTTACGCTCGCGAAGTCCTAGACTCACGCGGTAACCCAACACTTGAAGTAGAAGTTTATACTGAATCAGGTGCTCATGGACGTGGTATGGTTCCATCAGGAGCTTCTACTGGTGAACACGAAGCAGTTGAACTTCGTGACGGTGACAAATCTCGTTACGGTGGTCTTGGTACTCAAAAAGCTGTTGACAACGTAAACAACATTATTGCTGAAGCTATCATCGGCTATGATGTACGTGATCAACAAGCTATCGACCGTGCTATGATCGCTCTTGACGGTACTCCTAACAAAGGTAAATTGGGAGCAAACGCTATCCTTGGTGTGTCTATTGCCGTTGCTCGTGCAGCTGCTGACTACCTTGAAATCCCACTTTACAGTTACCTTGGTGGATTCAACACTAAAGTTCTTCCAACTCCAATGATGAACATCATCAACGGTGGTTCTCACTCAGATGCTCCAATCGCTTTCCAAGAATTCATGATCGTACCTGCTGGTGCACCTACATTCAAAGAAGCTCTTCGTTGGGGTGCTGAAATCTTCCACGCTCTTAAGAAAATCCTTAAAGGTCGTGGTCTTGAAACAGCCGTAGGTGACGAAGGTGGATTTGCTCCTCGTTTCGACGGAACTGAAGATGGTGTAGAAACTATCATCGCTGCTATCGAAGCTGCTGGTTATGTTCCAGGTAAAGACGTATTTATCGGATTTGACTGTGCATCATCAGAATTCTACGATAAAGAACGCAAAGTTTACGATTACACTAAATTTGAAGGTGAAGGCGCTGCTGTTCGTACTGCTGAAGAACAAATCGCTTACCTTGAAGGATTGGTTGACAAATACCCTATCATCACTATCGAAGATGGTATGGATGAAAACGACTGGGACGGTTGGAAAGCTCTTACTGAACGTCTTGGTGGTAAAGTTCAATTGGTTGGTGACGACTTCTTCGTAACAAACACTGACTATCTTTCACGTGGTATCGAAGAAGGTGCTGCTAACTCAATCCTTATCAAAGTTAACCAAATCGGTACTCTTACTGAAACATTCGACGCTATCGAAATGGCGAAAGAAGCTGGTTACACTGCCGTTGTATCACACCGTTCAGGTGAAACTGAAGATTCAACAATCGCTGATATCGCAGTTGCAACAAACGCAGGACAAATCAAGACTGGTTCACTTTCACGTACAGACCGTATCGCTAAATACAACCAATTGCTTCGCATCGAAGATCAACTTGGTGAAGTAGCTGAATACCGTGGATTGAAATCATTCTACAACCTTAAGAAATAAGCTAGTTTACTAGACTAAAAAGATCCTTGAGTTTTCTCAAGGATTTTTTTGTTATCGAGCCAAACAAAAACTCCTCAACTACAGCGTTGAGGAGTCGTGTTATTAGAACAAGCCTTTGATTTTGTCCAAGGCACCGCTGACCATTTCATTTCCAGAAACAAGCCCTTTTGCTTGTTCAAGGTAGTCACCGAGGTTGTCTTTGTTGTCTTCAACAAATTTCTTTGCAGCGTCGAAATCTTTCTTTTCGATCATTTCTTTTACTTGGTTAAATAAGTCCATTGGATTCATACTTGGATCTCCTAAAATATAAGTTGTGAAGTCAGGCACGCGCCTTTTTCTCATCTATTTAATCATTTTTTTAGAGGTTTGACAACTAAAACGACTTAATGAAAAACCGTACAAACTGCCTCTGGAACATAGAAGTCGTCGGATAGAAGGGTCAATTTTCCGCTAGCAGAATCCCGCTTGAAGACTGTTGCGTTAGGTGAATCTTGATGGGCTGCGATGAGGTAGTTTTGATCTGGACTAATAGTGAAATCACGTGGATTGAGCCCTTGGCTTGGAACAATTTCAATGAGTTCTAAGCTGCCATCTGCTACAACTTTAAATACAGCGATAGAATTGTGAGCACGGTTAGATGCATAAAGGAATTTTCCATCGGCTGAGAGCTTGATAGCAGAAGCCCATTTTTGACCATCGTAGTCTGATGGAAGTGTGGAAACGGTTTGGAAGTGTTCGAATTCACCCATACCGTCATAAAAGAGGACGTCGATTGTGGCATTTAATTCATTGATGAGATAAGCAGTCTTGTAGTGGGGATGAAAGACAAGGTGACGAGGTCCTGATCCTGGAGCTGTTTGGTACTGATTGATCTGGGTAAGTTTTCCTTCCTCACTGACATCATAGACATGCAAACTGTCTGTTCCTAGGTCACACGTGATCAGGTACTGATCTGGCGTAAGGTCTGCATAGTGGGCATGCGGACTTGCTTGATTGGCGTGGGGACCACTTCCTTGGTGAGTGTCCTCATCAACAAAGGACAAACGCCCATTTGCCTCTATCTTGTATACAAGAACTTGCCCTTTGTGATAGTTGGCTCCATAGACTAGTTGACGGTTATCATCGACAGAGACATAGCAGAGTGGAGCCCCTTCTTCGACAACATGATTGAGCGGCTGAAAATCGGCTGCAAAACTAGCGATTCCCCCTTTTCCATCTTCAGCTCCGACACTATAAAGATTTCCTTTTTTAGAAAAAGCGATGTAGGTTGGATTGGGCTCAGCTGCCACTAGTTCAAGTTGGCTCAATGCCCCTATTTCAGGGTCAAATTGTGCCTTGTAAATTCCTTTGGATTCTTTTTTGGTATAGGTACCGAAATAAATGGTTTGAGACATAGGTCACCTCGTAAGATTTGTTAGGTTTATTATATCAAAGGTCCTATTGGAAGGCAATTGCTAGTTGAAGAAGGGAGTGGTCTTTCTGATTTTACTAGTTTTTTCGTAACTTCACGCTAAAAAAATGCTAAAATAGATACATGTTGAAATGAAAAGGAGTTTTCCGTGGATAATAAAGAAAAACAGTTTAGTATGTCCTGGTTTTTTAGATGGTTTTTAGACAACAAGGCTATTACCGTATTTTTAGTTACCTTGCTCTTGGGTCTGAACCTCTTGGTCTTGAGTAAGATTACCTTTATTTTTATTCCGATTTTTGAGTTTGCAGGAGCTGTCATGCTGCCAGTCATTATTTCTGGTTTGCTCTATTACTTGCTCAATCCTATTGTCGACTTTCTTGAAAGAAAAGGTCTTAAGCGGATTTTTGCGATTTCCTTCGTCTTTTTCTTGATTGCAGTCCTCTTGGTATGGGGGCTGGCCGTCGTGATTCCAGCTGTTCAACGACAAGTGGTGAGTTTCTTTCATAACCTGCCAACTTATTTGGAGAAGGCCAATGCAACCATCGACGATTTTCTAGACAATCGCGTCTCTTCTGATATCAAACCCCAGTTGGATGAGATCACCAAGGAATTGTCTGCAAACATTACTTCTTGGGCTAGTTCGATCTCTGGACGAGCTGTCAATTGGGTCAGCAACTTGATCGGAGTTGCTTCACAAGTCATTGTTGCCTTGATCATCATGCCTTTTATTGTCTTTTATCTTCTTCGAGATGGGAAAAATTTAAAGGGTCACATTGTTCGCTTCTTACCGACTAAGATTCGTAAATCGGCTGAACAAGTTCTCTCAGATGTCAATACCCAGCTCTCCAATTATGTTCGAGGGCAAATTACGGTAGCCATTGTCGTCGCTATTATGTTTATCCTCTTCTTTAAAATCATTGGCTTACGTTATGCGGTGACACTGGGGATCTCTGCGGGGATTTTGAATTTGATCCCTTACTTGGGTAGTTTTTTGGCTATGTTGCCTGCTATGGTCTTAGGTTTGGTGGCAGGACCGGAGATGTTTATCAAGGTCTTAATTGTATTTGCAGTGGAGCAAACCATTGAAGGACGTTTCGTATCTCCTTTGGTTTTGGGAAGCCAGTTAAATATCCATCCGATTACCATTTTATTTGTGCTCTTGACGTCAGGATCTATGTTTGGAATCTGGGGAGTTTTCCTTGGTATTCCGGTCTATGCGTCTGCTAAGGTCGTTATTGGAGCTATCTTTGAATGGTATAAGGTCGTCAGTGGCTTGTATGAAGAACATAATGAAATAGAAGAGGAAACACAGAGTGAGTCATAGTCAACAAATGCTAGAGGCTCTTGCTCAGCAAGAGCTAGAAGAAGCAGAAGTTCAATTTCAAAAGGCCTTGTTAGAAGATAGTGAAGCGAAACTATTGGATTTGGGTCAATATCTTGAAAGTATTGGTTTTTACCCTCAGGCAAAAGAGGTTTATGAACAGATTGTAGAAACCTATCCAGAAGTATATTTGAGTTTGGCAACCATCCTTGCAGAGGAAGGGCAAACGGAAGAGGCCTTTGCTTATTTAGAAGAAATTGGCCCTGAGTCTAACTGGTATGTAGCCAGTCTCTTGGTCAAGGCTGATCTCTATCAGCTGGAAGGTCTTGCAGATGTGGCGCGTGAAAAATTAGTTGAAGCAGCCAGTCTGTCTGATGACCCGATCATTCAATTAGGACTTGCAGAAATCGATCTGGAATTGGAACGCTACCAAAAGGCTATCCAAGAGTATGCCCAGTTGGACAATCGGGAGATTTTGGAAGCGACAGGGATTTCTACCTATCAACGGATTGGTTTTGCCTATGCCAATCTTGGTAAGTTTGAAGCAGCTGTTCCTTTCTTAGAGAAAGCTCTGGAGATTGAGTTTGATGACCAGATTGCTTACGAATTAGCGACCTTATTGTCTGACCAAGAAGAATTCCAAAAAGCCCTGATCTACTACAAACAAATTGATACCTTGTCGCCTGATTTTGAAGGGTATGAGTACGGGTATGCCTTGGCCTTACAGGCAGAAAATGATCGTGAAAAAGCGCTTGAGATTGCTAAACAAGGGATCCAGAAGAATCCCTTTGATGCCCAATTGAAGCTTCTTGCTTCTCAGCTTTCTTATGAACTTCACCAGCCTGAACAGGCAGAAGCTTATCTATTAGAGGCTAAAGAAGTGGCAGATGATCTCGAAGAGATTGCTCTTCGTCTGACTACCCTTTATTTGGAACAGGAACGCTTTGACCAAGTCTTGGCTTGGCAAAATGAAGAAGTCGAAACAGTTGTTACCCGGTGGAACATTGCCCGTGCCTTGGCTGCCTTGGAGAAAACAGAAGAGGCTGTCTCAGCCTACCAAGAGCTCTATGAGGACTTAAAGGACAACCCAGAATTCCTCGAAGCCTATGTTTATTTGTTGCGTGAGGCTGGAGATGTGACGAAGGCGCGTGAAGTGGCTAATCAGTATTTGGCGATCGTACCAGACGATGTACAGATGCAAACCCTCTATGATAGCCTCTAATCAAAACCATATCGTGAAGATTCGGAATAGTTTGTGGTATACTGGTAGAAGATAGAATGAGGAGAGAAAAACATGGAACCAGTAAAACTTTTTCAATACAATACCTTAGGTGCCCTAATGGCGGGTCTGTACGGGGGTTCATTTACGATTGGAGAACTCTTGGAACACGGAGATCTAGGAGTTGGGACGCTTGATTCTATTGATGGAGAGTTGATCGTATTAGATGGTAAGGCATATCAGGCCAAGGGATCAGGGGATCATCCTGAAATAGTCGAAGTTTCTCCGGATGCCAAGGTTCCTTATGCAGCAGTCGTTCCTCACCAAGCAGAAGTGATTTTCCGCCAACGCTTTGAAATGACGGACGAGGAATTGGAAGCTCGTATTGAGTCTTATTACGATGGCGAAAATCTTTTTCGCTCCATTAAGATTCGTGGTGACTTTGTCAAGATGCATGTCCGTATGATTCCAAAATCAACACCGGAGATGAAGTTTGCAGAGGTTGCAACCCATCAGCCAGAGTATACACGGGAAAATGTCACAGGGACCATCGTCGGCTTTTGGACACCAGAAATTTTCCATGGCGTGAGTGTGGCAGGATACCATTTGCACTTTATTTCAGATGACCACACCTTTGGTGGCCATGTGATGGATTTTGTCATCTCAGAAGGGATTGTAGAGGTGGGGGCTATCGATCAGCTGGATCAACGTTTCCCAGTCCAAGACCGTCAGTACCTCTTTGCCAAATTCAATGTCGATGAGGTCAAAGAAGACATCAATAAAGCAGAATAAAAGGTTGAGCGTCGCTCAACCTTTCGAATTGAAGATAATGTTATTTAAGAAACTTTCCTTAGGTGAGAACGGACGTCAGCGAACTTCAAAGAAGTTCCATGACTTAGTTTTGGACCTAAGGTTCCAAAACTCCCGAGTGCTAGAAACAAGATTGTTTCTAGCACTTTTCTCACAGCGGAAAGTTTCAATATATATTGAATGAGCCTAAAAGTATACCTCATTTTGTTTTTTCAACATACTTAGAATGTGACTTTCAGTCCGTCTCGCTCCGTTAGGTGCGAGACAAAAAAACCACCCGTTTGACGGGTGGTCATGATTTTTGAAATCAGTCTGTTAGTTTCATGGCTTTGATTTTTTCTTCTTCTGGGGTAACCCGCAGAGTCTTCTGGCCGGTATAGGTCACAAAGCCTGGTTTTCCGCCGGTTGGTTTATTGAGTTTCTTGGCTTCGATCATATCGACTTGGACCAGATTTGAGAGACGAGCCTTGGAATAGTAGGCGGCCAACTCTGCGGCATCGGTCTTCACTTCATCCGTCGGATCGAGATTTCCTGTAATGACGACATGGCTGCCTGGGATATCTTTGGCATGGAACCAGAGTTCGTCTTTTTTAGCGATTTTAAAGGACAGTTCATCGTTTTGCAGATTATTGCGACCCACTAAAATGATGGTTTTGCCATCACTAGCCAGGTATTTCTCAGGTTTTTTCCGTTTATGAATTTTTTCACGGTTGCGCCGTTTGATAAAGCCGGTCTGGATTAACTCTTCACGAATCTCTGCCACCTCAGCCAGGCTCGCTTGAGAAAGGGCCGTTTCAACCGTTTCAAGATAAGAAATGGTTTCCTTGGTTTCTTGAATGAGGATGGTCAAATGTTTGACGGCTTCTTTTAATTTCTGGTAGCGTTTGAAGTAGCGTTGCGCATTTTGGTTGGGGGTCAGGGCCTTGTTGAGTTGGATGGTGATCGGTTCGTTGGTATAGTAATTGTCCAGGACAACCTGGTCTTGGTCGTTTGGTACCTGATGGAGGAAAGTTGTCAGCAATTCTCCTTTTTGGCGGAACTCTTCTGCATTGTCGGTCGCTGCTAACTCGGCTTCTTGTTTGGCTAATTTTTTCCGGTTCTTTTCAAGATCGTTTTCGACCTTCCGGATCAATTCGCTGGCCTGTTGTTGCACCCGATCGCGCTCAGCCTTGTCTCGGTAATAGTCATCTAGCAGATCTGAAAGTGTCTCAAAGGTTTGACTGGTCGCATCCGAAAAGGGGATAGCCGAGAAGGATTTGGTCGTTAGGCGAGGCTCAGAAGGTGTCTTGAAAAAGGCACGGAAGGTCTTTAATTTTTCATCTGTCTCAAGTCGCTTGGCTAATTCTTGAGCCGTATCTCGCCCCAAACCTTGGAAACATTTTTGAAGGTTTTTGGGACTTAACTCTTCCTTGTGAAGAAGGGCGAAGAGGGCTTCATCTCCAATTGTAAAAGGATTGACAGCGTCAGTTTTCGGAGGGGCTACATAGGTTGATCCAGGAAGAATGGTCCGGTAGCTATTTTGTGAGAAGCCGACATGTTTGATGGCTTCGATGATTTTATTGCTGGTCCGGTCTAGGAGAATAATATTACTGTGCTTGCCCATGATTTCGATCATGAGGCTGACGGAAATGGCATCTCCAATTTCGTTTTTATTGGAGACACGGATTTCGAGAATCCGGTCGTTCTCTAATTGCTCAATCCCTTCGATGACAGCGCCTTGAAGATATTTACGCATGACCATAATAAAGGTATTAGGAAAGGCAGGATTTTCAAAGTTGGTCTGGGTCCGTTGGATCCGTCCGAAAACAGAATGGGCAGAGAGCAAAATCTTTTGGTTTTTCCGATTGCCTCGGATTTGGAGTACCAATTCTTGCTCGAACGGTTGGTTAATTTTTTGAATGCGACCACTTAAGAGTTCGGCCTTCAATTCGTGGACCATATGGTGTAAAAAAAATCCATCAAAAGACATGGGATTCCTCATCATTCTAGCGTTTATTCTAGTAAATTATATCAAAAATAGAGCGGAAATCCCAGAAAGAAGCTAGAGGTTGTTAAATAGAAAATGCGAACGTTTTCAAAAAAATGCAGAAAAAGTATTGACATTTTTGAAAGAAAACTTTAAAATGTAAGAAATTAGAAAAGTAGTAAATGAAAGTTTCAAGAGAGCCCACGGTTGCTGAGAGTGGGTAGCGGCAGTTTATGAAATTGGACTAATGATGAGATGAATTTGAAACAATAAAAATTCGGTTGGCACACCTTATCGTGCAACTTGTTGCTAGACAAGACAGAGATATGGGAGGAGACTATCCTTTTCCCATAAGTGAGGTGGCACCGCGATGACACGTCCTCACATAGCTTTTGCTATGTGTGGGCGTGTTTTTTGTTTTAGATGAGAAGGGAGAAAAGATATGAAGAAACGATGGCGTCGCATTCTTTAGAGGATGAAAAATAGAAGAAAATAAAAAAATAGAAGAGGTAGTAAAATGAAAAATAAACGGTTAATGGGAATTATTGGTTTGATTGCAGCAGCAGTCATTGGGACAGCGATCTATTCAGCTACAGCAGGTAAAGACAACAAGGCAGCAAGCAGCAATGAAAAGGCTAAAGTTGGGGTCTTGCAGTTGGTCAGCCACCCTTCGCTTGATTTGATCTACAAGGGGATTCAAGATGGTTTAGCTGAAGAAGGTTATGACAAGGACAAAGTGGACATTGATTTCCTTAATGCTGAAGGCGACCAAAACAAAGTTGCAACCATGAGTAAACAATTGGTAGACAAGGATAACCAAGTCTTGATTGGAATTGCAACTCCATCTGCTCAAGGTTTGGCTAGTGCAACCAAAGACAAACCAATTGTCATGGGTGCTGTAACCGATCCAGTCGGCGCAAACTTGGTCAAAGATTTGAAAAAACCAGGTGGCAATATCACTGGGGTATCTGACCACAATCCTACTGAGCAACAGTTGAAATTAATCAAAGAATTGACTCCGAACGTGAAAACAATTGGGATCCTGCACTCAACCAGTGAAGATAACTCAAAATCTCAAGTAGAAGAATTTACAAAATTGGCTGAAAAAGCAGGCTACAAGGTCGTTCCTTATTCTGTTCCTTCTACAAACGAAATTGCTTCCACTGTGTCTGTAATGTCAGGCAAAGTCGATGCCATCTGGGTTCCAATCGATAATACCATCGCTTCAGCCTTCTCAACAGTTGTCGAAGCCAACAAAACAGCTAAAAAACCAATCTTCCCAAGTGCGACAGCTATGGTAGAAGCTGGTGGTCTTGGTTCAGTCGTTGTCGACCAACACGATCTTGGAGTAGCAACTGGTAAAATGGCTGCGAAGATCTTGAAAGGTCAAAAACCTGCGGATACACCTGTTGAAATCTTTAGCCAAGGAAAATCTGTCATCAATAAAAAAGTCGCAGATGAATTGGGTATTACTATTCCAGAATCTGTCTTGAAAGATGCTGGACAAGTCATTAAATAAAAAGAAAACGAATCACAAGAATGGCGGGGGAATTTGGCTTTGGCAGGTCTTTAAATTGTGACCTTTGAAAATGTCTACCAGTGCCCAGAACCAACTTTTATACTCTTGGTAGAGGAGAAAGAAATGGAAGTCAAGATAACAGATCTTCATCCGACCCAACTATATTTATCAGAAAAGAAGTTACAAGCTATCCAGATGCTGGATCAGTCGGTAGACATCATCAATGTGGATCCAATTAGTGTTCTTGCATTTGGAAATCGCTTCTTGATTACAGACGGGCATCACAGGGCTTATCAGGCTTTATTGGCAGGTCGGGATACGATTTCTGTTGAGTTTGATAGAGACGGTGGTGATGAACTCTATCATCTCTATGCGCAAGCTTGCGAGGAAAGAAAGATATCCTCTGTTTTGGATTTAAAACATCGTATCTTACCTCAAGATGAGTATGAAGCAAAATGGTATAACTGGTGTGATGGTTTTAACCAAGCAACCACTCTTCTATTGAAAAGGCAAGCAGATGAAACAGACAAGGCAAATAGATAATGTACTGCCTCTTGTTCCTTTGTCTATTGAAATTAGTCTCATCTAACTTGTTTTTTAACAAAAAATCTGCTAAACTAGATAGTAATCGAATAGAAATCTGCAAGACTAGTATCTCAAGGGAAGTGCGACAGGGAGAAGGGCCGTGACTGAAAGCTCTTTGCATGAAAGCTGAGTGAATTCACTTGCGTAAAGGATTTAGAAATTAAGGTCTGGTTTACAGATAAAAACGGATGGTACCGCGTGTCAACGCTCCGAATGAGGATGTTGGCGCGTGGTTTTTTCTATGTCTGTAGAGGGACCATGATGGAGGAAATATGTCAACGATTGAAGAACAATTAAAAGCGCTTCGTGAAGAAACGCTGGCAGCTTTGAAGCAGATCTCTGCTGAAAATGAAAAAGAATTGCAAGAACTACGGGTCTCTGTCCTTGGGAAAAAAGGATCTCTGACTGAGATCCTCAAAGGGATGAAAGATGTCTCTGCAGAGATGCGTCCGGTTATCGGGAAACACGTCAATGAAGCCCGCGATGTCTTGACGGCTGCCTTTGAAGAAACAACCAAACTCTTGGAAGAAAAGAAAGTCCAAGCTAAACTAGCTAGCGAAAGCATCGATGTGACCCTTCCTGGTCGTCCGGTTGCTAGTGGTTACCGTCATATCTTGACCCAAACCAGTGAAGAAATCGAAGATATCTTTATCGGGATGGGCTACCAAGTTGTGGACGGTTTTGAAGTGGAGCAAGACTACTACAACTTTGAACGCATGAATCTGCCGAAAGATCACCCTGCGCGGGATATGCAGGATACCTTCTACATCACAGATGAAATCTTGCTTCGGACCCATACCTCACCTGTACAGGCGCGGGCGATGGATGCGCATGACTTTAGCAAGGGACCATTGAAGATGATCTCTCCAGGGCGTGTTTTCCGTCGGGATACAGATGATGCGACCCACAGCCACCAATTTCATCAGATCGAAGGCTTGGTCGTTGGGAAGAACATCTCAATGGCAGACCTTCAAGGAACACTTCAATTGATCGTGCAAAAGATGTTTGGTGCAGAACGTCAAATCCGTCTTCGTCCTTCTTACTTCCCATTTACCGAGCCATCGGTAGAGGTGGACGTTTCTTGCTTCAAATGTGGTGGAGCTGGATGTAACGTATGTAAGAAAACTGGTTGGATTGAAATCATGGGAGCCGGTATGGTTCACCCACGCGTCCTTGAGATGAGTGGTATTGACCCAACAGTCTATTCAGGATTTGCCTTTGGACTTGGTCAAGAGCGTGTAGCTATGCTTCGTTACGGAATCAATGATATCCGTGGCTTCTATCAAGGGGATATCCGTTTTTCAGAACAATTTAAATCATCATGTTAGTAAAAGTTAAGCCGAATGAATTTCAAATTTTAAGGGAATTAGAGGTGGAAACCTATGGGGATACCTTTGGTCCCTACATCTCTGATGCCGATATGGAAGATTACTACCAGACGGTTTTATCGCTAGAGCAAATCCAAAAGGATTTGGCAGACCCGGAATCAGAGACCTATTTTGTCCTAGATCACAATCAGGAAATTTGTGGTTTTCTCAAGTTTAACTGGGGTAAGGCACAAACAGAGCCAGTAGAGATGGACAATGCTTTTGAAATCCAGCGCATCTATGTCAAAAAAGAACATCATGGCAAGGGCTATGGCAAGGAAATGTTTAGCTTTGCCTTAAAAGAAGCTCAAAAACGTGGATTTGACTGGGCCTGGCTGGGTGTCTGGGAACGAAATTTTAAGGCCCAAAACTTTTACAAACAATTCGGATTTAAACGGTTTAGCGAGCACCACTTTATCACAGGTGAAACTGTAGATACAGACTGGTTGCTGCGCAAGCATTTGAAGGAGAATCCGCAAACTTAATTGTGGGTCCAAATTGAGAGAAAGGAATTGAAAAGGTCTCACCCGGTGGGATCTTACGATCAGAATTATGTTAGTATCATATAAATGGTTAAAACAATTGGTGGACGTGGATGTGCCATCAGAAGAGTTGGCTGAAAAAATGTCAACCACAGGGATCGAGGTAGAAGGTGTGGCATCACCTGCTGCTGGTCTCTCAAAAATTGTCGTTGGAGAAGTCTTGTCTTGTGAAGATGTGCCAGAAACACACTTGCATGTCTGCCAAGTCAATGTGGGTGGAGAAGAAGCCCGTCAAATCGTCTGTGGAGCACCAAATGTTCGAGCAGGCATCAAGGTCATGGTGGCTCTTCCAGGTGCTCGCATTGCGGACAACTACAAGATTAAAAAAGGGAAAATCCGTGGTTTGGAATCTCTCGGAATGATCTGTTCCCTTGGTGAATTGGGAATTTCTGACTCCGTTGTACCAAAAGAATTTGCAGATGGCATCCAAATCTTGCCAGAAAATGCTGTTCCAGGAGAAGAAGTCTTCTCTTACCTCGACTTGGATGATGAAATCATCGAACTTTCCATCACTCCAAACCGTGCAGACGCTCTTTCTATGCGTGGGGTGGCGCACGAAGTAGCAGCGATCTATGACAAGGCAGTCAATTTCAAAGACTTTACGTTGACTGAAACGGACCAAGCTGTAGCAGATGCTCTTTCTGTCAGCATTGACACTGATAAGGCACCTTACTATGCAGCCCGTATCTTGGACAATGTGACCATCGCACCAAGTCCACAATGGTTGCAAAACCTCCTCATGAACGAAGGCATCCGTCCCATCAATAACGTGGTCGATGTAACCAACTATATTCTGCTTTACTTTGGTCAACCTATGCATGCCTTTGACTTGGATACCTTTGAAGGAACTGATATCCGTGTGCGTGAAGCGCGTGCTGGTGAAAAATTGGTAACCTTGGATGGGGAAGAACGTGAGTTGGAAACAAGTGACCTCGTGATTACAGTAGCTGACAAACCAGTAGCCCTTGCAGGTGTCATGGGTGGAGAAGCTACAGAAATCTCTGAAAAATCTACTCGTGTTGTTCTTGAAGCAGCTGTCTTCAATGGCAAATCGATCCGTAAGACTAGCGGTCGCCTTAACCTTCGTTCTGAATCATCTTCTCGCTTTGAAAAAGGGATCAATGTGGCAACCGTCAATGAAGCCCTTGATGCGGCAGCGAGCATGATTGCAGAGCTTGCAGGTGCCACTGTTCGCAAGGGAATCGTTTCAGCAGGCCAGCTCGATACTTCTGATGTGGAAGTTTCTTCTACCCTTGCAGACGTTAACCGTGTCCTTGGGACAGATCTTACTTATGCCGATGTCGAAGATGTCTTCCGTCGTCTTGGATTTGGTCTTTCTGGAAATGCTGAAAGCTTTACTGTCAGCGTCCCTCGTCGCCGTTGGGATATCACCATTGAAGCGGACCTCTTTGAAGAAATCGCTCGGATTTACGGTTATGACAAATTACCAGCAACCCTTCCAAAAGATGACGGGACAGCCGGTGAATTGACAGCGACACAAAAATTACGTCGTCAGGTTCGGACTATTGCTGAAGGTGCTGGTTTGACAGAAATCATCACTTATGCACTGACAACACCTGAAAAAGCAGTGGAGTTCACGACTGCACCAAGTAACTTAACGGAGCTCATGTGGCCAATGACTGTGGACCGTTCAGTCCTCCGTCAGAATATGGTATCTGGTATTTTGGATACAGTAGCTTATAATGTCGCTCGTAAGAACAAAGATTTGGCTCTCTATGAGATCGGAAAAGTTTTCGAGCAAACTGGTAATCCAAAAGAAGACTTGCCAAATGAAATCAATAGCTTTGCCTTTGCTTTAACAGGTTTAGTTGCTGAAAAAGACTTCCAAACAGCAGCGGTTCCGGTTGACTTCTTCTATGCCAAGGGAATCTTGGAAGCCCTCTTTGCTCGTTTAGGTCTTGATGTGACTTATACAGCAACACAAGAAATCAAGAGTCTCCACCCTGGCCGGACAGCCTTGCTCTCACTTGGTGACCAAGTAGTCGGTTTCCTCGGTCAAGTACACCCTGTTACGGCTAAGGCTTACGATATTCCAGAAACTTATGTAGCTGAGCTTAACCTTTCAGCTATTGAAGCAGCTCTTCAACCAGCCGCAGCCTTTGTGGAAATCACCAAATTCCCAGCGGTGAGCCGTGATATCGCCCTTCTCCTCAAAGCAGAAGTGACTCACCAAGAAGTGGTCGATGCCATCCAAGATGCGGGCGTGAAACGTTTGACAGCTATCAAACTCTTTGACGTCTTCTCAGGTGAAAAACTGGGACTTGGCATGAAGTCTATGGCCTACAGCCTGACCTTCCAAAATCCAGAAGATAGCTTGACCGATGAAGAAGTCGCTCGCTACATGGAAAAAATCCAAGCATCACTTGAAGAAAAAGTCAATGCAGAAGTGCGGTAACAAATGTGTATAGGAAAAACCGTTGATGAGATGCATCAACGGTTTTTTAATCAGTTTTATAAGATGGTTTCCATGACAGTTTCTTGAGGCTTCATTCCCTGTCTTTGATAGAAGCGAAGGGCTCTTTCATTGTCATTCCAGACATTAAGTGTCATGTTGTAGCATCCGATTTCCTTGGCATAACGAAGGGCAAACTGATAAAGTTGATCGCCGATTTTTTGTCCACGCGTTGCTTGATCGACACACAAGTCCTCGATGAAGAGGGTTTTTATCAGATGAAGTACAGGATTGTCAGAGACTTCTTTAATAGTGACGAAGAGATGTCCTAGGATCTGGCCATCCGCATTTTCATAGACGAAAATTGGTGTCTGATCTTGTGCCATTAACTGTTCTAACTCTTCTTCACTATATTTTCCGCCACTTTCCTTGAAAATATCGGGACGAGCTTGGTGGTGAACGGAAAGAATCTGTTCTAAGAGACCAATCAAAGCAGGAATATCTTTTGGTTGCGCTAAACGAATCGTCATGTAGGTTCTCCTTAGTCGTATTTTCTATATTATAAAAATTTTTTACAGAGCTTGTCAATGGAAAAAGGATCGTTAAAAGGTGCGCAAATGCGGGCCTTTTATTTCTTACCTCAAAATATCTATGTCAACAATCCTGCTATTTTTGACAAATATTTTTATTTTTTTGACAAATATACTTGTCAAAAAGAAAAAGAAGTGTTACAATGTTTTTAGTTGAAAGAAGAGGAGATATTCTTATGGGAGCTATATGGATTCTATTTATCCCTTTTCTGGTTATCATTTATGCAAGCACAGAAAAGAAGATAAAAAAGTTGAACAAACGTATTAAAAGATTAGAAAAACAAGTGAAAGGAAATCAAGACATGTCTAGACTTTTAGAAGAATTAAAAGGCCAAACGGCCACGGTTACTGTAAATGGTTTTGGAACTAAGTGGGAAATTGTTGATTTTGATGAAGATTGGGTCAAATTGAGTCGTGAGACCGATAAACAACATGGGGTGACAAAATTAGTTCGTATTGAAGATGTTGAATTAATTCAACAATTGAGGTAGTCATTATGATATTAAAAAATCGACTGAAAGAGCTGAGGGCGCGTGATGGTCTCAACCAATCCGAGCTAGCCAAGCTAGCAGGAGTCTCGCGCCAGTCCATCAGTCTCTTGGAGCGTGGGGAATACACCCCATCGGTTATCATTGCGATCACCATCGCCCAGATTTTCAAGGAACCGGTGGAGAATGTTTTTAGTCTAGTAGAGGGAGAAGAATAAAAATGAAAAAGCAACAACAAGAACGATCTGATCGTTACCGTTTTTGGAGAAATGTCGGAATCATTACGGTTTCCGGCTTGATAGGAGGAGTTATCGGATTTTTGACAGGAATGTTTGGATCCGAAAAGCCCCTGGAAATCCAATCCTTCTTTAGTAAAGAGCTGCTTCTTTTGGGCTCAGTAGTTTTTTTCCTGGTCGTGTTTCTGATCACGATGGCTTTATTGATGCGGGTAAGAAAACTTCATTACAAGTTGCTCCAAATAGAAGACGATGATGAAGCCTATCACTATGACATCCAGAAGGAAAAACTGTATGGGTTAGCGACCATCTTTAAAGGCATCATGATCTTGCCCTACTTTTTCGTTATCATCTTTTATATTCAATTGATGTATTTGGATAAACCTACGGCCTTTATCTTTGGACCTTTTACCATGCTCTATCTTTTTCTTGCTTTGATTGTCCTATTTTTCCTAGTGAGTATCTTCTATCGTAAGACCTTTAACTTGGTTTACGGGAAACCGATTCCCCGCAATGCCGATGCCAAGGAAATGCGTGAATTTATGATGAGTATGATGGATGAAGCAGAAAAGCAGATTAGCTACGAGGAAAATTTCGAAGTGGTGGTTAAGTTAAGCAATTATATCTTGCCGAGCCTTCTCCTTGCTCTCCTCCTCATTGGGGTTGCCTTCAAAACGGATATCCTCTTAGCTTTGTTCGTCGTATCCATTCTCTATATTTATATCCTTATTTCACAATACAAAATTACCAAACGTTATTATAAAGAGTAAAGGAGTCATCTATGTTAGAAATTAGACATTTAGAAAAAAGCTTTGGGAATAAGCAGGTTCTCTTCGGAGTAGATCTGACAGCTCAACAAGGGCATATCCTTGGCTTAGTTGGGAAAAATGGTGCCGGGAAAACAACTATTTTCCACAGCATCCTGCGCTTTTTGGACTACAGCGGCGAGATTCGCCTAGGTGGCAAACCCATTACACAAGAGACTTACAAGGAAATTGGCTATTTGCCTGAAGAGCGCAGTCTTATGCCAAAACTTACGATTTTTGAGCAGGTCCGCTATTTGGCTGCCTTAAAAGGAATGAGCACCGCCGAGGTCAAGGAAAAATTACCGATTTGGATGGAAAAACTCCAAGTAAAAGGGAAATTGACTGATAAAATCAAGAGCCTCTCAAAAGGGAACCAACAGAAGGTGCAACTGATCATCACTTTGATCCATGAGCCTAAATTGATCATATTAGATGAACCATTTAGCGGATTGGATCCGGTCAATACAGAGGTGCTCAAGCAGGTCATCTTTGAAGAAAAAGAGCGTGGGGCAACCATTATCTTTTCTGACCACGTCATGACCAACGTCGAAGAGTTGTGTGATGATATCCTAATGATCCGTGATGGTTCGGTTGTCCTTTCAGGGCCTGTCCAAGAGGTCCGGAATAGCTATGGCAAGACCCGCCTCTTTGTCTCTAACGACTTTAGCAAAGAAGAGCTAGAAGCTCTGCCACACGTGACCAAGGTCAGCATGACCAAGCAAGGGACTTGGAAGTTGATCTTGGATGATGCGTCAGCTGGTCCAGAATTATTTAACCGCTTGACCAAGGGCCACTACCTTGCGACCTTTGACCACCAAGCCCCAACTATTGATGAGATCTTTAAACTTGAATCAGGAGTAGAAGTATGAAACAGATGTTTGTCGTAATGAAAGAAACCTATATCAGACAAGTGAAATCATGGAGTTTCCTCTTCATGGTCTTCGGTCCCTTCCTCTTTTTAGGATTGAGCATTGGAATCGGTTATCTGACAGGTTCTTCTACAGATGCCAAAAACCAGGTGGCCTTGGTGACAGAAGTTCCAGCTGTCAAAGAAAGTCTCAAAGGAACTGATGGCTTGACCTTGGACTACAAGGATGAAGCTGCAGCTAAAAAAGCTATCAAGGATGAGAAAGCAGCTGCTTACCTAACGGTCGATGAAAAAGATGGTCAGCTAGAAGCTACTTATGTGGGCGACCAAGCCATGAAAACAGAATTGAAAACCCTTGTCGCTGCGAAATTAAGCCAAGTCCAACAAGGAATCAATCTAGCGCGTGCTAATCTAAGCAAAGAGCAGCTGACAGCCTTGTCTCAACAGGTTTCTCTCAAAGAAAAAATTGACGAGAAAAAAGAAGGCTTGAAAATGGTGCAAACCATGGTTGCAGGTGGTCTGGGAATGCTGCTTTATATGATTTTGATCTTCTACTCTAGTATCACAGCCCAAGAAGTGGCCAGTGAAAAGGGAACCAAGATCATGGAAGTGGTCTTCTCTAGTATCAAAGCAACCGACTATTTCTTCGCACGCATGCTCGGACTCTTCGGAGTGATTTTTACCCATATTTTTGTCTATGTCGTTGGGTTAGTAGCTGTTTGGATCTTTAGAGCAGATATCCCAGTTGTCAAGGATATTCTCGCTCCAAACTCTCCGATTACCCAACACCTTGCAGAGGCGATCTCGCTCAATACCGTCTTCTTCATTATCCTTGGCATCTTTATGTATGTAGTGCTCTCTGCCTTCTTAGGCTCAACAGTTGCACGACCTGAAGATTCAGGAAAAGCGATTTCGCCACTAATGATGTTAGTTATCTTTAGCTTCCTTGGGGTAACCACCTTGGGAAGTGCCGGTGATGTCTTCTTATTGAAGATCGGTTCGTACATTCCTTTCATCTCAACCTTCTTTATGCCTTTCCGTACCATCAATGGCTATGCAACTGGTCTTGAATCTTGGGCTTCATTGGGAATTGCGGTCCTCTTTACCATCGTGGGAACAGTGCTTATTGCCCGTATCTACGCGAGCTTAATCCTCCAGACCGATGACCTCGGACCGTGGAAGACCATCAAACGTGCTCTCAGCTATCGCTAATCAAACAAGCTCTCAGTTATAGCTGGGGGCTTTTTGATTTCACATTGACTTTTGCAACCCTTTTCAATACAATAGAACTACAGAAAGGAGGCGGACATGAACTATATTGAGTTTGCTGAAAATGAGCATCTGTCCACGATTGTCCTTGGGATGATGCGGATCAGTCAGATGAGTGAAGACGAGGTGGAGGCCTTGGTGGAGGCGGCCTTGTCGATTGGGATCAACACTTTTGATCTAGCAGATATCTATGGCGATGGCCAGTGTGAGGTCCTGCTGGGGAAGGTTCTCAAGCGTCGTCCGGATCTTCGGGACCAGATGTGGATCCAGTCCAAGTGTGGGATTCGCAAAGACGGCTTTACCTATTTTGATTTTTCCAAGGACTATATTTTGGGCTCTGTCGATGGCATTCTCGAGCGTCTGCAGATCGAGCGCTTAGATAGCCTCCTCCTTCACCGACCGGATGCCCTCATGGAACCGGAAGAAGTGGCGGAAGCTTTTGATCACTTGGAGCAAGCGGGCAAGGTCCGTCATTTTGGGGTGTCCAATCAAAATCCCATGATGATGGAATTGCTTAAGACGGCTGTCAAACAACCTCTCAAGGTCAACCAGCTGCAGTTGAGTGCAGCCTTTACACCGAGCTTTGAAGCTGGTTTTCATGTCAACATGGAAGGGCCAAAAGCAGCCGTGCGAGATGGCAGTGTCTTTGAGTATTGTCGCTTAACCGATACGGTGATTCAAGCTTGGTCTGTCCTACAGCATGGCTATTTCAAGGGGAATTTTGTCGGCAAGGAAGAGTTTGCAGCTCTCAATCATGTCCTCAATGACTTAGCGAAAAAATACCAGGTCACACCTACAGCTATCGCCCTTGCCTGGGTCCTCCGCTATCCTGGTAAGATGCAGGCGGTCATCAGAACAACCAAGCCACAGCATGTCCTTGAAGCAGGGAAAGCAGCAGAGGTGAATTTGACCCGCAAGGAATGGTACCAAATCTACTTGGCTGCAGGAAATGATTTGCCTTAGAATCTTGTTAGTAAACCAGATTTCACTCTTATCGGTGGTCTGGTTTTTTGTTTTGTGATTTTCAGATTTTTCTTGACAAGTCTTTCTTTTTTATGGTATTCTTTTATGCAACAAGTGTTGCGCAACGGATGTTGCGCGAAAGGAGTCTTATGCCACCCAAGGTTAAATATAGTAAAGAGGCTATCATTGGGACAGCTTTACAATTGGTGAAAGAAGAGGGAATGGCTAGTTTGACGGCTAGAGCCTTAGCGGAGAAACTGGGAGCTACACCGAGAGTCATTTTTGGGCAATTTGCTAATATGGCTGAGTTACAAGCAGAGGTTATTGGTGCTGCGGAGATGGTCGTGGTGGAGTATATTCGCAAGGCCTTAGAAGATGAGAAACCTTTTCGATCTGTCGGGGTTGCTTATATCCTTTTCGCCTCAAAAGAGCCACAACTCTTTCAATTGCTTTTCCAAAATCCTAGCAAAGATCCGATTCGTCGCTTTCAAGATTTTCTTCCCATGAAGGATCATAGTTACCAATTGGTTCTGGATTCGATTGTTGCAGACTATCCTTTGACTGTAGAGGAAGCTAGTCGCTTGTACCAGCATCTATTTATTTACTCACACGGGATGGCCTCTATGGTTGCTTCTGGTATTTATCAGTTCGGCATGGAAGAAGTGATTGGATTACTGACAGAGGTTTGTCAATCTCTCATCAAAGAAATGGTAGGAAAGAAATGATTCAACTAGAAAATGTGCACAAAAGTTACGGCCAAACTAAGGTTTTAAAAGGGATTGATTTGCAGATTCAAGACCAGGATGATGTGGTTATCCTCGGCCCTTCTGGATCGGGGAAATCAACTCTCTTAAATGTGTTATCAGGCTTAGAAAAGGTGGACGAAGGGCATATCCTCATTCAAGGACAAGATTTGTCTCAACTCACGGATGCTCAATTGACAGCCTTTAGACGGGAGAAGATTGCCTTTATTTTCCAGCAGTATTATCTATTGCCGAATCTAACGGTTAGACAGAATGTAAAGATGGGAGCTGATCTGGCAAACAATCATGATTTTTTGCAGATCATCGAGGATTTGGGGCTTGGCGATAAGCTGGACAAGTATCCGAGTGAATTGTCTGGTGGAGAACAGCAGAGAGTCTCCATTGCTCGGGCCTTGGCCAAAAAGCCAGAGATTCTTTTCTTAGATGAGCCGACGGGCGCCCTGGATGAAGAAACAGGGCGAAAGATTCTCGACTATATCTGGAAACTGAAGGAAAAGCTGGGCTTTACCCTCGTCATGGTGACGCACAACCAAAATATTGCGGATATGGCCAGAACTATTATCCGTGTCAATAGTGGCAAGATTACAGAAGTTGAGACCAATGATCAACCTCAGACTGCTTATGAGATTGGATGGTAAGCCATGTTTTCAGTAAAAGATATTCGTAAATTAGTTGTCGTCAGTATCATTGGGGTTTGTGCGGTCTTTGTGGCCAATCTCTTCTTGAATTTTTACCTGGATATCGAGCAGTTGGAGATTTCGAAAACCAATCCCATGATGCAGACCTACTATGATGCCCAGGTTTCGCTTTCCTGGATGGTGGCCATGGTCAGTGGGGTTGTCTTGTCCTTGACGTCGGTCCTTCTCATGTGTTTTTATATCAAACAATTTGTTGATGACCACAAGGAACAATTAGGGATTTTAAAGGCTTTGGGATACAGCAATGGCCAGTTAGCTAAACGGTTTTGGGCCTTCGGGCTCAGTTTTGGAGCTGGAGCGCTTCTTGGCTATTTCGCTTCATTTCTCATGATGGGGCATTTTTACGACTTCCGTAATGAGAAGGGGATTTTGCCAGAAATTACCATTCACTTTCATTGGCAGCTCTTGCTTGCCTTGGTGATGCTACCAACGATCTTCTTTATGGTTCTCGCGATTGGTTATGCTGGAAGACAACTACAAACGCCAGCGCTTCGCTTATTGAAAAAATCTCCAACACCAATCAAGGTCCAAAGGAGAAAGAGGGCTCCTAATAAAGAGAAAGACTTCTTAAAAGAGCTAGCTTCGTCACTGATTTGGGGAAGAAAATCTATCTTGTTTTTTGTAGTCTTTGGCTCCATGTGTTTTGCGGCCATGGTTCAATTGTCCTTTGGCCTCAGGGATTACACAGATGATATCATCCAAACCATGATGATTATGATTGGTTTGATCCTTTCTTTCTCGATTCTCTTTTTGTCATTGGGAATTGTTGTCTCTGAAAGTCGGGAAACCTTGGCTCTTATGAAGGCTTTTGGCTACACCGATCGTGAATGCCAAAGTCATATTCTCGCTCCCTATCGTTTTTGGGCTTATTTAGGATTTGTTCTTGGGACAGCTTATCAATATGGCATCATGGAAATTTTGATCGGTGTGATCAAAGACACGGTTCCTGAAAAGATTGAGCATCACTTTGATGGGAATGTGTGCTTTTGGACTTTAATAGGTTTTGTGGTGGTTTATGAAAGCCTCTTTTATCTATCCAACAGAAAACTCCAAAAGCAAACCATCAAAGAAGTGCTCTTAGCTGAATAAATAAAAAAGAGAGTGGGACAGAAATTGGTAATTCGTTAGAATTCGATTTCGTCGTCCCACCTCCGCACAGTTGAGTAGGCCTGTAAAAGCTGATAAAATCAGCGTAGTAGAGCCCACTCAGCCACTGCGTCTTGCTCGACAATCAAAAACAATTGAGAGGCTAGGACTTTTGTCCCAGCCTCTTTTGTACTAGATAAACAGAAAAACGGATGCTGTCTAAAAATCTTGCATTTTTTTGCAATTTAGGTTACAATGAAGACTATAAAAAACGCGTAATCCCTAGGGTCTTTCCCTCAGGGAATTTTGTGTGTTTTGACCTATTTTCGGTGGAAATAAGATTTGCTTCTACCGCAAGAAAAAGTATGAATAACATTGGAGGTAATAATGATTCGATCCTTAATTTCCGAGATCAAAGAATTTAAGAAGCCCTCGATTTTGGCTTCCTTGTTCATGGTCTTTGAAGTCATGTTTGAGATTTCGATTCCCTTTGTCATGGCGAGTCTTTTGGACCAGGGTGTTCAACAAAGAAACATGAACAATATTTTGTTTTACGGTGGGCTCATGCTGGTCTGTGCCTTTCTCTCCCTCTTTTGTGGGATGCAGTCTGCCCGTTATGGCGCCTATGCATCGGCTGGTTTTGCCAAAAACCTTCGTCGGGCTATTTTCAAAAAGGTTCAAACCTTCTCATTTGAGAATATTGATCAGTTCTCATCTGGTGGTCTGGTTACTCGGATGATGACGGATGTGACCAATGTGCAAAATGCTTATCAAATGGTGATCCGGATCTGTGTGCGGGCACCGCTCAATTTGATCTTTGCCATTGTGGCTTGTTTCTTGATCAATCCGGAAATGGCCATGATCTTTGTCTATGTGACCATCTTTTTGGCAGCGGTCTTAAGCATCATTATGAAGATTGTGTATCCGCTCTTTACAGAAGTATTTGAAGCTTATGACAATCTCAACAACAGCATTCAGGAAAACATCACCAATATGCGAGTGGTGAAGTCCTACGTTAAGGAAGCAGATGAAACCGTTAAATTCAAAAAAGCTTCACGCCGGATTTATAACATGTTTATGAAGGCTATCCGTGTCGTTGTCTTGAGTAGCCCAGCTATGATGCTTTCCATGTATGCTTCTTTCCTTTTGATCTCTTGGATTGGGGCTCATCTGATCGTTGGTGGCCAACTCTCCACTGGGAATCTGACTTCTATGTTTAGCTACACCATGACCATTCTCATGTCGCTCATGATGTTTATGATGATCTTTGTCATGTTGTCGATTTCCATGGCCTCTGTCGAGCGGATCAATGAAGTCTTGACGACCAAAACGACGATTGACTCTCCAGAAAATGGGATCAAAGATGTCGCTGATGGTTCGATCAACTTTGAGGATGTGACCTTTGCTTATACCGATGAAAATGGCGACAAGACCCATGTCTTACAAGGGATTAATCTTTCCATTCGTTCAGGGGAAGTAATTGGTATCTTGGGAGGAACAGGATCAGGGAAATCAAGCTTGGTTCAGTTGATTCCTCGTCTCTATGATGTCGAGTCTGGTCGGGTGACAGTAGCAGGCCACGATGTCAAAGAATACGATCTTGATTCCCTTCGTAAGCAAGTGGCCATGGTTCTTCAGACCAATGTCCTTTTCTCTGGTACGATTAAAGAAAATATGCGCTGGGGAAATAAGGATGCGACAGATGAAGAGATCATCGCAGCTTGTAAAATTGCGCAAGCCGATGAATTTATTCAAGATTTCAAAGAGGGTTATGACACCATGATTGAACGTGGGGGATCCAACGTCTCTGGTGGGCAACGCCAGCGTCTCTGTATTGCGCGTGCTCTTCTCATGAATCCGAAGATCTTGATCTTGGATGATTCGACTTCAGCGGTCGACACCAAGACAGATAGTTTGATCCGTCAAGGATTGGCAACCAGCTTGAAAGAGACTACCAAAATCATCATTGGTCAACGGATTTCCTCTATTCAAGATGCAGATCGCATCATCGTGATGAATGATGGCCAAATCGATGCGATCGGTCGTCACGAGGAATTGCTTGCGACCAATGCCATCTACCAAGAAGTATATGAAATGCAAACACAAGGGAAAGGAGAAGCAGATGAAAACTAAGAAAAAAGCAAATCTAGGCTCTATCCTTCGCCTGCTCGACTTCCTTTGGAAAAACTACAAGGTATCCTTGATTGTTTCCTTTATCTTAATCATTCTATCGTCTCTTGCGACGGTCAATGTAACAGCTTCGATTCAGTCCTTGGTCGACGTCTATGTGGAGCCCATGTTAACGTCAAACAGCCATGATTTCGGACCGCTCTTGTCCTTCTTGACACGGGTTGGTTTGATCTGTTTGATCGGGGTACTTGCCAACTATGGCTTTACCTTGATCATGGCGACCGTTTCACAAGACTCACTTAGAAGTCTTCGAAATCAGTTGTTTGCTCGCATGCAAAAACTGCCGGTACGTTACTTTGATACCCACCAACACGGGGACATCATGTCTATCTATACCAATGATATTGATGCCCTTCGCCAAGCGATTGAACAATCCATTCCTCAACTTCTATCCTCAGCGATTACCATCCTTGGGGTAACGATTACCATGCTGACGGTTAGTCCACTCCTGTTTTTGATTGTTCTTTTCATGGTTATCGTCATGGTCTTTATCATCAAGGATGTTTCTGGTAAATCAGGTCGTTACTTTGGGGCCCAACAAAAGAACTTGGGGATTGAGAACGGCTTTATTGAAGAAATGATGTCTGGTCAAAAAGTGGTCAAGGCCTTTGTGCATGAAAGAGAAAGCATTGAAGATTTTGATCGGATCAATGACCAACTCTTTGAATCCTCTTACCAAGCCAACCGCTATGCCAATGTCCTCATGCCGATTCTTGGGAACTTGGGAAATGTTTCCTTTGTTCTGACAGCCTTGATCGGTGGACTCTTTGCGCTAAACGGCGTCGGTGGTTTAACCATTGGTGGTCTCATGGCCTTTCTGCAATTGAACCGTTCCTTCACAGGTCCCATTGCCCAGGTCTCTCAACAATTGAACTTTGTCCTCATGGCCTTGGCTGGTGGAGATCGTGTCTTTGATCTCTTGGATGAAGAAGAAGAAGTCGACCAAGGAAAAGTGACGCTGGTCAATTATGAACTGGTCGATGGAGAAATGGTCGAAACGGATCAGAAAACCAACAAATGGGCTTGGAAACACCCACGTCCAAATGGGGATTACCAGCTTGTCAAGATGGTCGGAAATGTGGTCTTTGATGATGTTGATTTCTCTTATGATGGGAAGAAACAAATCCTTCATGGCATCAATTTGTACGCGGATAAGGGTCAAAAAGTGGCCTTTGTCGGAGCGACTGGTGCAGGAAAGACAACCATCACCAACTTGATCAACCGCTTCTATGACATCCAGTCAGGAATGATCACCTATGATGGGATCGATATTAAATTGATTGAGAAAGATTCTCTGCGTCGTTCCCTCGGAATCGTTCTTCAAGATACCCACTTATTCACTGGTACGATTGCGGAAAACATCGCTTATGGCCGTGCTGATGCAACACGGGAAGAAATCCTTGAAGCAGCTCGGATTGCCAATGTGGATTCCTTTGTTAAGCACTTGGATCAGGGCTATGAGACAGTCTTGACGGATGATGGGGCTGGCCTATCAAATGGTCAACGACAATTGATCGCCATTGCCCGTGCAGCCCTTGCCAATGCGCCAGTCTTGATTCTGGACGAAGCGACGTCTTCGATTGACTCACGGACAGAGAAGATGGTGCAAGAAGGGATGGACCGCTTGATGGAAGGTCGGACAGTCTTTGTCATTGCCCACCGTCTATCGACAATTGTCAATTCCGATGTCATCATGGTGATGGACCACGGACGCATCATCGAGCGAGGCAACCATGCTTCCTTGATGGCAGAACGTGGCACCTATTACCGCTTGTACACCGGTGGACTTGAAATTGATTAAAGAAAAAAAGCTTGAGCGTTGGCTCAGGCTTTTTGCTTATTTCTCAAGTAATTCTTGGATCAAGTCTTTCATGGCAGCTGGTTCTGTTTTGGAGGAGAAGCGTTGGGCGACTTGGCCTTGTCGGTCGATGACAAATTTTGCGAAGTTCCATTCGATGCGTTTGCCCAGTGGCCCGGCTGCTTGGCTTTTGAGCCAGTCATAGAGAGGAAGGGCTTCTTTACCATTGACCTTGGCTTTAGCGAATCGTGGGAAGGTGGTCTGGTAGTTGAGGCTGCAGAAGCTATTGATTTCTTCTGCCGTTCCTGGTGCCTGCCCCATGAATTGGTTACAGGGGATGTCTAGGATTTCCAGCCCCTTTTCCTGGTAGCGCTGGTAGAGATCTTGCAGTCCTTGGTATTGCGGGGTCAAGCCACAGCCTGTTGCTGTATTGACCACGATGAGGACCTTGCCTTGGTAGTGGGAAAGGGGAATCTCCTCCCCATTCTGGTTTTCTAAAGAAAAATCATAAATGCTGGTCATAGGTGGTATCCTTTCTGTCTCTTCAACTTTTATTGTAGCATAAATCTCCTAATATTGGGCCTAGAGGAGCATGACTTCTTGCTTTAGTCCCTCCTGTGAAAATGATATAATAAGAAGATAACAAGCTCTCAAGAAAATGCCAAAAGGAGAACGGATCGGATGAAATTACTCTATACGGATGTTCGGACCCCCTTGACCCAGGTCCTGACACAAGAAGCCGTAGGGTTAGTAGAACAGGGCAAGCGTGTGTTTTACATTGCGCCCAACTCTCTTTCCTTTGAAAAAGAAGCCAAGGTCTTGTCCTATATAGAAGGTCAGGCTTCTTTTGCCATTACCGTCACGCGCTTTGCCCAAATGGCCCGTTATTTCATCCTGAATCAGGTTTTTGAGGAGCAACCCTTGGATGACATCGGTCTAGGTATGCTATTTTTTAAAGCTCTTTCCCACATGAAGGAGCAGGATCTCAAAGCTTACGGGGCCCTGCGCAAGGATCCTCAGTTTATCCAGCAACTGGTCCAGCTCTATCATGAATTGCAGACAGCCCAGATGGATTTTACCGATTTAGAGTTGCTCGAGGAAGCTGAAAAAAGAGAGGACCTATTGGCGATTTTTGAAGCGGTCTCTGAGATGCTGGTCAAGCATCAGTATGAATCCCAGTCCAAGATTGCCTTTTTCCTCAATCAGGTTGAAGAAGGACACTTGGAAGAGCAATTAAAGGATGTAGCGATCGTTGTCGATGGCTTCACGCGTTTTTCTGCGGAAGAAGAGGCCTTGATTAGTCTCCTTCATAGAAAAGGAGTGGAGATTGTCATTGGGGTCTATGCCAGTGAAAAAGCCTATCGAGCAAGCTTTAGAGAGGGCAATCTTTACCAGGCTAGTGTTGACTTTCTCCTTCAGCTGGCAAAGACTTTTGAGGTACAGCCTCAGTATTGTGGGCAAGCACTCGAAGACTCTTTTAGTCGCATTACCCGCATGCTAGAAGCGCGCTACGATTTTTCACAAGTGGAAGATGAGTTAGGGGACCAAGATCGAACAGCGGTTCAACTCTGGCAGACCAATACGCAAAAAGAAGAGTTGGAATTTGTCGCCAAATCTATCCGTCAGCGTCTTCATGATGGGGCCCGCTATCGGGATATTCGGGTCTTGTTAGGCGATGTAGAAGCTTATCAACTGCAGCTCAAGACCATTTTTGACCAGTATCAGATCCCCTTTTACTTGGGACGAAGTGAGGCCATGGTCCACCATCCCTTGATTCAGGTCATTGAATCGCTAGGGCGGATCAAGCAGTTCAATTACCAGACGGAAGACGTCATCAATCTGTTAAAAACGGGTCTGTATAGTGATCTGACGCAAGAAGAAGTCGATGCTTTTGAGCAATACCTTCGCTTTGCGGAAGTAAAGGGCGCTACAAAATTTCACAAGCCTTTTACTAGCAATCGTCAGGGCAAGTTTGATCTGGAAGCACTCAATGACCTCCGGGAACGCGTCGTAGAACCTCTAGTCCCTTTCTTTTCACAGCGCAAACAAAAGGTGACCCAACTCTTAACCGCCTTTACAGAGTTTCTGCAAGAGGCCCAGCTTTCTCAGAATCTACAAGCTTTGATCAAGGATCTAGCCTTGGAGGAGCAGGAGCGCTATGATCAGGTCTGGAAGGCCTTTCTCCATGTCTTAGAGGAGTTGAACCTGGTCTTTGAGGACCAAGAGCTGACAGTGGATGACTTTTTGGCCCTCCTCTTATCGGGGATGCAATTATCTCAATATCGGACAGTTCCTGCTACGGTCGATGTGGTGACCGTTCAGTCCTATGACTTGATTGAACCCTTGACAGCGCCTTATGTCTACGCGATCGGGCTGACCCAGGAGCGTTTTCCAAAGATTGCTCAGAACACCTCTCTACTCAGTGAAGAAGAGCGCCAGCAGCTCAATGAGTCCACCCAAGAAGGAGCAGAGCTCCAGGTGGTGACCAGTGAAAATCTCAAGAAAAATCGCTTTGTGGCAGTTTCGCTTCTCAATGCGGCGACCAACCAACTGGTCCTATCGGCCCCTAGCTTGGTCAATGAAATGGAAGATAGTGTCTCTCCTTACCTTGTCGAATTGACCAAGAAACCTATTGCCATCGAGTGGACGACCAAACAAGCCCAAGCCTCGAGTGATGATATCGGGACCTACCGGGCCCTCCTAGCGCGCGTGATCGAACTCCATCAAGAAGAAATTACGAGTGAGTTGTCTCCTGAAGAAGCCAGCTTTTGGGGTGTGGCCGTACGGGTCTTGCGCAAGAAATTAGCCGCTGAAAGCATCCAGATTCCTCAAATTTCAACGGAATTAAAGAGCCGTCAGCTTCAGTCGGATACGCTTCAAGCGCTCTATCCAGAGGGCAAAGCCTTGACCTTATCCGCTTCTGCCTTGAATGAATACTACAAGCACCAGTATGCCTTTTATCTGCGCTATGTCTTGGGCTTACAAGAAGACGAAACCATCCGGCCAGATGCTCGCAGTCATGGGAATTTCTTGCACCGGATCTTTGAAAAAGTCTTAAAAGATAGCTCCGATCAAGCGTTTGATCGGCGTTTAAACGAGGCGATTCGAGAAACCAGCCAAGAAGCAGAGTTCCAGCAATTGTATGGAGAAAATGGAGAGACCGAGTTTATTCGCAACTTGCTTCTTGATACCGCGAAAAAGACAGGGCGTGTCCTCGCCCAGCAAAATGGGATCGAGACCATCGGTGAGGAGACCCTCTTTGGCGGAAGCACCCATACCTCTTATCCATTGTCCGATGGCCGTCTCCTGCAGCTACGAGGCAAGGTGGATCGCATTGATCAATTGAGGGATCAGGGAGCCCTCGGAGTCGTGGACTACAAGTCCAGTCTGACGCAGTTCCACTATGACAAGTTCTTTAATGGACTGAATTCTCAATTGCCAACCTATCTTTCTGCGATTCAGGATTTGAAGGAGTACCAAGAGGAGCAGGGGATTTTCGGAGCCATGTATTTGGAAATGGGAGATCCTGTAGTGGATCTGAAAAAGACCAAGACAGTAGAGGATGCCATCAACCAAACCATGAAAAGTCAACAGTACAAGGGGCTCTTTATGGCAGATCAGGCGCCTTATCTGGGAGAGGCCTATGATAAGAACAAGGCTATGATGCTGAGTAAGGAAGAACTGGACTTGCTCCTCTTGTACAACGCTTATCTTTATAAAACAGCAGCAGAAGGGATCCTCAAGGGGCAATTTGCCATCAATCCCTATAGCGAAAATGGGCGCAATATCGCACCATTCGTGGAGCAGTTTAAATCTATCACAGGATTTGAAGCCGATCGTCACCTAGGTCAGGCACGGTTCTTGACCAAACTAGACCAAAAAGGCATACGCGGTGAAAAAGTGAAAGCCGCTTGGATCGAGAAGATGAAGGAGGTCTTGAACAAATGATCAAACAAGCATTTTTGACAAGAGAAGAAATCAAGGCCCTTCAGGCCCAAGAGGCAGCTTCTACCAAAGAGCAAAAGCGAACACCAGAACAGATCGATGCCATCTATAGTTCGGGGACCAATATCTTGGTGTCAGCCTCTGCTGGATCAGGAAAGACCTTTGTCATGGTGCAAAGGATTTTGGATCAGATACAGCGTGGCATTTCGATTAAGGAGCTCTTTATTTCGACCTTTACGGTCAAGGCAGCAGGTGAGCTCAAGGAGCGTTTGGAAAGTGAACTTGGAAAAGCCCTGCAAGCGAGCGATGATCCAGAGCTCAAGCAACACCTGGCCCGTCAAATTACAGATGTCGCCACCAGCGATATCGGAACCATGGACTCTTTTACCCAAAAGGTCCTAACGCGCTATGGCTATTTGCTTGGGTTGGCACCCCAGTTTCGCATTTTACAAAACGCTAGTGAGCAACGCCTCTTACAAAATGAAGTCTTTCAGGCTGTTTTTGACCGCTATTACCAGGGGGAAAACCAAGAAGCCTTTGTGCAGATGGTCAAGAATTTCACGGGACAGCGCAAAAATTTAACCTTGTTTAAAGAACAGATCTACCAGATCTATGACTTTCTTCAGTCGACTAGTGATCCGGAGAAATGGCTGGAAGAGCATTTCCTAAAAGGTTATGAGGAGACTGATTTTGAACAGGTTGAAGGCGATCTGATGGAGAGCATCCAGCAGGCCCTTTATGAGGCAGAAAGCTTTTTTGCCTTTCATTTGTCCAATGAGGGCCAAGCATTTGGCAAGGCCAAATATTTGGAAGCTGTCGAAGAGGTGCTCGATCAGATTGGAAGCCTGACAGGTAGTGTCAATAAAGAGCAACTGACCTCTGTCCTAAAGGCGGTCGTGGCGATTAGTCGGGCTTCAAATGGGGGAGCCTTGACCAACAGAGCCCGAAAAGAAGAGCTAAAAGACCTAGTCACAGCCTATAACCAAGACAAAACCATACATATCAATCGCCTCAGAGACTTGGAAAATCAGCTCTATCAGCTGGAATTTCAACAAACCTTCCACCAAGAAGAAGGCCCCATGCTCTCCTTGTTGCGGGACTTTATCAGAGACTTCGCTCGCGCTTATCTAGAGCGAAAAATCCAAGAAAAAGCTTATGAATTTGGGGATATCAGTCATTTTGCGATTCAAATTTTAGAGCAATTCCCAGAGGTGAGACAAGCCTTTCAAGAGCGTTATCATGAGGTTATGGTCGATGAGTATCAGGATACCAATCACACCCAAGAGCGGATGTTGGACTTGCTGTCAAATGGCCACAATCGCTTCATGGTGGGGGATATCAAGCAATCGATTTATCGCTTCCGTCAGGCAGATCCACAGATTTTCAATGATAAATTTAAAGCCTACCAAGAAGAAGGGGCGAAAGGGAGGTTGATCCTCCTCAAGGAAAATTTCCGGAGTCATGTGGAAGTATTGGACGCGACCAATGATGTCTTTCGCCATTTGATGGACGAAGAGGTGGGCGAGATTGACTACAATCAAACCCACTATCTGGTCGCAGGAAGCGACAAGCAGCGGATGGCCTTGCCACAACATCGGGCAGAATTTTTGCTTTATGATGGCTCCCAAGACCAGGAAGAAAAGACCGAAGACGAGGAAGCTCCTCTTGGAGTAGAGACGATTTCCAAGGGAGAAATTCTCCTGGTCATCAAAGAAATTTTACGTCTCCATCGGGTAGAAAAAGTGCCCTTTAAAGAGATCACGCTCTTGACTGCGACTCGAACGCGAAATGATGCGATTCTGGAAGCTTTTGACCAGTACCATATTCCGATTGTGGCAGATAGCGGACAGGCGCATTATCTTGAGTCACTGGAAGTGATGGTCATGTTGGATACCTTGCGGACCATTAACAATCCCTTGCATGATTATCCCTTGGTTGCTCTCATGAAATCACCCATGTTTGACTTTGATGAAGATGAATTGGCACGGATTTCCTTGCAGACCCTTCCAGAGCAAAAGCAAGTGGCCTTCTACCACAAGGTCCAGTTAGCCCTTGAAAAGACTGCAGAGCATGCAAATCTGATTGATGCCAAGCTCTCAGCTAAAATCGAGAACTTCCTCAAGGTTTTATCTACTTGGAGAGCTGCTGCCAAGACCCATTCGCTCTATGATTTGCTGTGGAAAATCTATGAGGATCGCTATTACTATGACTATGTCGGCGCCCTTCCAAATGGGGCCCAGCGCCAGGCCAATCTCTATGCCTTGACGCTTCGGGCCAATGATTATGAGAAGGCCAGCTTTAAGGGCTTGTCGCGCTTCATTGCCATGATCGACAAGGTGATCGAAAATGAACACGATTTGGCTAGCGTACCTCTTGCGGCTCCAAAAGATGCCGTCCAGCTCATGACCGTCCATAAGAGTAAGGGGCTGGAATTCAAGTATGTCTTTATTCTCAATATGGACAAGGCTTTTAACCGTAAGGATCAATCGGGGCCAATTATTCTCAGTCGTCAAAAAGGGATTGGCTTTAAATATGTTGCGAACCTGCCGGTTGAGACAGAGAATCCAGCTGCTCCTGAAACCATTCGCCTGCAGGTCGAAACGCCTTGCTACCAACGCAATGTGGAAGAAACAAAATTGGCTACAATTTCTGAGCAGATGCGTCTTCTTTATGTCGCTATGACACGGGCTGAGATCAAGCTCTATCTAGTCGGAAAAGGCCGCGAGGACAAACTGCGTGATACCGATTGGGGGACTAGTCGCAATGGCAAGTTGGATCCGGAAAAACGAAAAGCATGGACCTCTTATCAGGACTGGCTCTTTGCTATTCAAGATGTATTTACCAAGAATACCCTGGCCTATGACACGCGTTTTGTGACAGATGAAGACCTGACACCAGACCAGCTGGAACCACTAGAGAAAGAGAAGGATTCCAGCCTTGATCAGCTCAAGGATGTCCGTCAGTCAGAGGATATTCGTCGAGCCTTGGATATCTTGGAAAATGTTGATCGGCTCAATCAGCTCTATGCTCCGGCCATTCATTTACCAAGTGTTCGTACTCCAAGTCAGATCAAGAAGTTCTACGAGCCGGTCATGGATGCCAATGGCGTCCAAATCATGGATGCAAAGCTAGTTGCGCCTGACTTTGAGCTGCCAACTTTTGGTCAAGAAAAAGCCGTGACAGGAGCCCAGGTCGGTAGTGCTGTCCATGAACTCATGCAGCGCGTGTCTCTTGGAGAAGAAATCACGCTGGATACGCTGCATCAAGCCTTGGAGCAAGTTCAAGCGGAGCCAGCGGTCAAAGCCCGCATCAAGCTAGAGGCCATCCTTACTTTCTATGATACCCCTTTGGGTACCTTGCTTCAAAAAGAGGCCTCTCGAGTTCGGCGCGAAGCTCCCTTTGCCATGCTGAAGAAAGATCCAGCTAGTGGTGAGGACTTTGTCGTGCGGGGGATCTTGGATGGTTACGTGGTGCTAGAAGACCGGATCTTGCTCTTTGATTATAAGACGGATCACTACAAGGTTCCTAGTCAATTGGTCGAACGCTACCGGGATCAGCTCGATCTCTATGCAGAAGCTCTTCGTCGTTCTTATGGCAAAGAGCAAGTAGAAAAATACCTCGTGCTTCTAGGCGGCCCCCATCTAGAAGTGGTGAAAGTGGAGTAAATCATGTCAATTGCACAGGAAAATATCGAACGCATCCAAAGAATGGAAGGTTATTTGAATGACTATGCCAAGACTTTGGAAGAAACTAAAAAAGCAGTGGATCAGCTAAGAGAGCATCAAGAAAGCTATATCCAACTGCGCGATTATTATAGTAGTCAGGTCTATTTTGATGATTTGGACTTGTCCAATCAAGCTGACTTTCCAACAGATCTACCTTGTGGTGTCTTGTCCGAAGATGCTGTCTATGATTTGTTAGACGAGCATTTTCAGATGGGAGTGGAACTCTTGGAGATCGCAACGAAGATGATCAAAGAGCGGTGAAATTTCAATCTAAAAGCTCCGGTTTCCCGGGGCTTTTAGATTGAAGACAATCGTCATCATAGAAACTTTCCTTAGGTGAGTACGGACGTCAGCGAACTTCGAAGAAGTTCCATGACTTAGTTTTGAACCTAAAGTTTCAAAACTACCGAGTGCTAGAAACCATAGTGTTTCTAGCACTTTTCTCGCGGCGGAAAGTTTCAGTATATGTTTGAATAAACATAATATATATCATTCTAATTCTTTTAGCATAACTTGTGTTAGCATATCGTGACAAACCCTACCAATAAGAGAAAATTTTCCAAAATGGACTTTTTCTTCAGCAAAAAAAGCTCCGGTTGCCCGGAGCTTTTTGAATGATTAGTGTGAGACACGGCGACGTGCTGCTTTTTTGCGGTTTTCTTCGATGAAAGCTGCTTTTTGTTCTTCTGGTTCGATTACTTTCTTCTTGAATGTGTAAACTGCACCTGCGACAGCAGCAACTGTACCAGCAACACCAGTAACAAAACCTTTACCAAATCCTTTAGCCATGAGAATTTCTCCTTTTCTGAACTTTAAATATTTATGTTATAATATATGGTAACGAAAAAACGTGAATTTTGCAAGGAAAAACGATGAAAACCAAGATAATTGTGATTGTGGGACCGACTGCTGTTGGAAAGACAGCTCTTGCGATCGATTTAGCGCAAGCCCTCAATGGTGAAATTATCAGTGGCGATAGTCAACAAGTCTATCGCAAGCTAGATATTGGAACAGCCAAGGCTACACCAGAAGAGCAAGCAGCAGCTCCCCATCATTTGATCGATGTCCGGGAGGTGACCGAGTCTTACTCGGCTTTTGATTTTGTAAGAGAAGCTAAGACTGCAATTGAGGAGATCACAGCTCGAGGCAAGCTTCCTATCATTGCAGGTGGGACGGGCCTTTACATCCAAAGTTTGCTCGAAGGTTATCATCTAGGTGGTGAAGTTCCTCATGAAGAGATTCTGGCCTATCGCGCTCAATTGGACTTGCTGTCGGATGAAGACTTGTACCAAAGAGTGGCGGAGCAAGGACTTGTGATTCCTCAGCTCAATCGCCGTCGGGCCATGCGGGCTCTTGAAATTGCGCATTTTGGGCAGGACCTCACAAACGAAGAGACCGATTATGAACCCTATCTCATCTGTCTAGATGATGAACGGTCCTTGATCTATGAGCGCATCAATCGCCGAGTAGATCGCATGCTAGAGGAAGGCTTGCTGGATGAAGCCCGGTGGCTCTATGATGACCATCCGGAGGTTCAGGCAGCTAAAGGCATTGGCTACAAGGAACTCTTTCCTTACTTTAAGGGAGTGCAGAGCCTAGAGGAAGCTAGTGAGATCCTCAAGCGCAATACGCGTCGTTTTGCCAAACGCCAGCTGACTTGGTTTCGAAATCGAATGGAAGTGACCTTTTACGCCATTTCTGCCCCCCACTTCAAGGAGCAGGTTCTTGCAGATGTAAAGGAGTTTTTACAGCATGATTGAAACAGAAAAAAAACAAGAACGCATCCTTTTGGTCGGTGTGGAACTTCAAGGCATGGACAATTTTGACATGTCTATGGAGGAGTTGGCGAGCCTGGCTAAAACAGCCGGTGGAGATGTCCGGGGTTCCTATACACAAAAGCGGGAGAAATACGACACCAAGACCTTTGTCGGCTCAGGAAAACTAGAAGAAATCGCTCAAATGGTCGAAGCAGATGAGATTACGACCGTGGTGGTCAATAATCGCCTGACCCCGCGTCAAAATGTCAACTTAGAAGAAATCCTTGGGGTCAAGGTCATTGACCGGATGCAGCTGATTTTAGATATCTTTGCTATGCGGGCTAGGAGTCATGAAGGGAAGTTGCAGGTACACTTGGCCCAGCTCAAATACCTTTTGCCACGCCTTGTCGGTCAAGGAATCATGCTCAGCCGTCAAGCTGGGGGAATTGGTTCTCGTGGTCCAGGGGAAAGTCAGTTGGAGTTGAACCGCCGGAGCGTTCGCAATCAAATCACCGATATCGAGCGACAGCTCAAGGCAGTTGAAAAGAACCGGGAAACCCTTCGTGAAAAACGCTTGGAATCACCTGTCTTTAAGATTGGTTTGATCGGCTATACCAATGCTGGAAAGTCGACCATTATGAATCAGCTGACCAGTAAGAGCCAGTATGAAGCCGATGAACTCTTTGCGACCTTGGATGCCACAACCAAGAGCATCCACCTAACAGGCAATCTGCAAGTGACGCTGACCGATACGGTTGGCTTTATCCAAGATCTACCAACAGAGCTGGTATCGAGCTTTAAGTCGACCTTGGAAGAAAGTAAGAATGTAGACCTTCTGGTCCATGTCATCGATGCATCTGATCCTAATCACGAGGAGCATGAAAAGACCGTGCTTTCGATCATGAAGGACCTGGATATGTTGGAGATCCCTCGTTTGACGCTTTACAACAAAGCAGATAAAGTAGCAGACTTTACACCAACCCAGACACCTTTTAGCTTGATTTCAGCGCGCTCTGAGACAGCCCGTGAAGATCTCCAGGCTTTGCTTCTAGAAAAACTGAGAGAACTCTTTGTTCCCTTTACCATTCGCGTTCCCTTTTCAAAATCTTATCGGACACATGATCTAGAAACAGTTGCGATCATTGACCAGCGCGAATTTGAAGAGGATGTCGAGGTCATTCAAGGCTATATCGCAGAGAAAAATAAGTGGAAGTTGGAAGAATTTTATGACGGATTACGTTGATTTAGCAATAAAATATGGAGGTTATACCAGCCTCGATCGGGTCTATCTGACCAATCTTTTAAGCACGATCCCTGAGGAATTGCGTCTCCGTGTGATTACACCTCCGCCAAGTGTGATCAACGCTTATTTCGCTGAGCTCTACCAAAAGAAGAGCCCCAAGGAGGCCATGGATTATTTCTTGGACTTGAGCCGGGCATTTGACTTATTCACAGTTCAGCAAAGCTTTGATGAACGGAAACCTTTTATCCGCCTCAACTTATCAGGTAAGTCTTATGGCTTGGCCTACGCAAATGAAGAGCTAGCCTGTGTCTTTGCTGAACATCCAGCAGAGGATATCACCTCTTCGATTTTATTCGAAATTGCAGAGATCTTTCCACATTGTTTGGTCTTTGAAACAGATGGCAAGATCTGTCTGCAAGAGGCTGAACCAGAAGTGGTCACTGAAACAGAGGCCCTCTCAGCCCTGACTGACTTGATGACCTTGGAAGATGGACGCTTGAAACTGTCAGGATATAACCAAGAAGAGCTCCTCGAGCTAGCGCAAGCCTACCCAGGCAACCTTTCTTTCCGTTCAGAGAACCGGACGGCCATGATTTATATAGATAGAAAGTAGACAATGGACATTCAATTTTTAGGAACGGGAGCTGGGCAACCCTCAAAAGCCCGTAATGTATCGAGCCTAGCGCTCAAATTGCTGGACGAGATTAATGAAGTCTGGCTCTTTGATTGTGGCGAAGCGACACAGAATCAAATTTTAGAAACGACCATTCGTCCGCGAAAGGTTAGCAAGATCTTTATCACTCACTTACACGGAGACCATATTTTTGGTTTGCCAGGTTTCCTCTCTAGTCGGGCCTTTCAGGCCAATGAAGAGCAGACGGATCTGGATATCTATGGACCAGTAGGAATCAAATCCTTTGTGATGACTAGTCTTCGTGTATCAGGCTCTCGGCTACCTTACCGCATCCATTTTCATGAATTCGATGAACATTCTCTAGGTAAGATTTTAGAAACTGATAAATTCACGGTTTATGCGGAGGCTTTGGACCACACCATTTTCTGTGTGGGTTACCGGATCATGCAAAAAGACCTCGAAGGGACGCTGGACGCAGATAAGCTGAAGGCAGCGGGTGTTCCCTTTGGACCGCTCTTTGGTCAGGTCAAAAATGGCCAAGATGTCACCCTGGAAGATGGGACTAAGATCATTGCAGCGGATTATATTTCAGCCCCTCGGCCTGGTAAGATTATCACGATCCTTGGAGATACCAGAAAGACTGATGCCAGCGTCCGCCTCGGGGTCAATGCAGATGTCCTCGTCCATGAGTCCACCTATGGTAAGGGCGATGAGAAGATTGCTCGTAAACACGGCCACTCGACCAATATGCAGGCAGCAGAAGTGGCGCGTGAAGCTGGAGCCAAGCGCCTTCTTTTAAACCACATCAGTGCTCGCTTCTTATCAAAAGACATCAGCCAATTGCGCAAGGATGCGTCCACCATTTTTGAAAATGTCTATGTCGTCAAAGATTTGGAAGAAGTGGAGATCTAAGATGCGAACTATTCTCATAACAGGAGCAAGTGGAGGCTTGGCCCAAGAAATGGTCAAGCTCCTCCCTGAAGATCGGCTTATTCTCCTAGGTAGAAATCAAGAAAAACTGGAACAACTCTATGCCAGTCATCCTCAAGCTGAATGCATCGGGATCGATATCACTGATTCCTCAGCCGTCCAAGATTTGGTAGAAGAGCTCTATCAGCGCTACGGGCAGATTGATATCTTGGTCAACAACGCAGGCTATGGGATTTTTGAGGCCTTTGATCGCATTTCTGACCAGCAGGTGCAGGAAATGTTTGAAGTCAATACCTTTGCCCTCATGCAGCTTTCACGCTTGATGGGTGCGCACATGAAGGAAGCAGGCAAGGGGCACATCGTCAACATCGTCAGCATGGCGGGTCTCGTTGCAACAGCCAAATCCAGCCTTTATTCGGCCACCAAGTTTGCGGCCATTGGCTTCTCGAATGCCCTGCGGTTAGAACTGATGCCCTTTGGTGTCCATGTGACGACGGTCAATCCAGGCCCTATCCGGACCACTTTCTTTGATCAGGCAGACCCAGACGGAAGCTATGTCAAAGCTGTGGACCGCTACATTTTGGAACCCGACTTTGTAGCCAAGAAGATCGTGAAGAACTTTGGAAAAGCAAAACGCGAGCTCAATTTGCCTTGGCTCTTGAACCTGACCCACAAGCTCTATACCCTTTTCCCTCGCATCTCAGACAAGCTAGCCAGTAAGATGTTCAATTTCAAATAGGAGGAACCAGATGGCCGCAAATATTCAAGCCTATTTAGAAAACCTCCGGCAACCCTGGGGACAGATCTATTATGATATACTTTTTGAACAATTGAAGGACATCAAGGGAAAGCGAGTGCTTGATTTTGGCAGTGGCTTTGGCCTGGTGGCCAACCACCTGGCGCAAGACAATGAAGTCCTAGCTGTGGAGCCTAATGGGGAAATGGTGGCTTTGCGGGCCCAGGACCATCCCTACCAGCAATTCGTCGGAAGTCTGGAGCAGATAGAGAGCTTTGAAGATGCCAGTTTTGATGTCATCCTTTGCCACAATGTCTTGGAGTATGTGGAGGATCGCAAGGATGTTCTCAAGGAATTCACCCGTCTCTTAAAACCAGGAGGCCTGCTCTCTATCGTCAAGCACAATGAGGTTGGCCGCGTTCTGCAGACAGTCGTCTTTGAAAATGATACTCAAAAGGCCCTTGATCTCTTAGCCGGTCAAGACCTGGAAACCCACTCCATGGGCTTGGCACAGGCCTATGATCTAGATAGAGCAGTCGACGATCTAGCCCTCGAAGTTCAGGACTACCAAGGGATCCGTGTCTTTTATGCCTTGCAGGACAATCGTTTCAAGGACCAAGAAGGCTGGCGAGAGTCTATGCTCAAGATGGAGCTAGCTGTTTGCCAAGAGTCCCCTTACCGGGATATCGCCTTCTTCCAGCACTATCGGTTAAAAAGGAGTTAAGATGTTAGATTATAAAAAAGAAATTCCAGCGATGACAGACCTACTCGCACTCTACAGCTCGGTGGGTTGGACCAATTATACCAACAATCCAACCATGCTGGAACAAGCTGTCAAAGCTAGTCTCTGGCAGTTGGCCGTCTATGATGAGAAAGAGCTCGTCGCCTACATTCGCTTGGTAGGTGATGGCCACTCGGTTATTTTTGTGCAGGACCTTTTGGTAAGACCAGATCACCAGCGCCAAGGCATTGGAAAGAAACTCTTAAAAGAGGCTTTAGCGACCTTCCCAAATGTCTATCAACGGCTCCTTGCCACTGAACGTAGCGAGAAAAATCTAGCCTTTTACCAATCCCTGGGCTTTGTTGAACTTTCCGAGCAATCCTGTACAGGGATGATCTATATGAAA